>NZ_JARJVV010000003.1:0-239139 GCF_029348455.1 Segatella intestinalis | reverse complement strand
GGGCCGTTACCCCGCCAACAAGCTAATCAGACGCATCCCCATCCATCACCGATAAATCTTTAATTCATTTCCGATGCCTTCTATAAATATCATTGGGTATTAGTCTTACTTTCGCAAGGTTATTCCCAAGTGATAGGCAGGTTGGATACGCGTTACTCACCCGTGCGCCGGTCGACGCCTATCGGAAGCAAGCTTCCAATATCGTTTCCCCTCGACTTGCATGTGTTAAGCCTGTAGCTAGCGTTCATCCTGAGCCAGGATCAAACTCTCCATTGTAAAATATCATTTTTACTTCATGTCTTGTTTCCAAGACAATCGGCGTTTGTTGTCTGTCTTAGGACGAATATCCTTAACTAAATTTATTGTAGTCTAAGAAAACCTGAATGTCAATTTCTTGACGGCTTGTTTCTTTTACCCAGTCTCAATCAACAACCCTATAATATAATAAGGTGTAATCAAGACCGCTTCTTGTACTACTTGTCTGTTTATGTGAAATCTTTCAAAGAACTCTTTTCTTTAGTTGCTTGGGAGAAGTGTATTTCTCAAAAGCGAGTGCAAAAATACAAACTATTTTCCAAACACGCAAGAGTTTCGACGAAAAAGTTTGAAAATTAACAGTTATTTAACAGTTAGGGTGAAGAATAAGAGACTTTACAGCCCCACTCTCATTATATTATACACACGGGAGCGCGGGTTGCGCGTGTGCGGGCGCACAAGCGAAGGAAAACATGATGTTTTCAATAAACAAAGCCTTACATTCTGACTTTCCGAAACCTGCCGAAGACTTACAACGCATATTCATGCAGTATATTCATGCAGTAATTGCCGAAAAACGAGTTCCAACTGCAAAACCATATCGCCCCAACTGGAAAAATATTTTTTCCCAACTGGGAAATTATTTTCTCACAGTTAAGCACAGCCTGCTGGCGAATAAATATACAGAAGCTTTCCTGCCACTGTTTTCCGGATTTTGTTGAGAGTTCATAAAACATTCCTGCTTAAGCCAAATCCGCAAGGCAAAGACTTGCCTCGCCTATTAAGGCCAATTCTGGTCGTCTATTAAGACCAACGTCAGCCACCTATTAAAACCAAGCCCGGTCGTCTATTATGACCGAAGCCAGCCATCTATTATGACCAACGTCAGCCATCTATGAAGCCTGAATGATTCCGAAATGAACGAGTGCATTCTTGACGCCATCCTCGTCTACCGAAGAAGTCACATAATCAGCCATGGCCTTCACCTCCTCATTGGCATTTCCCATAGCTACCCCAATTCCAGCCTCACGAATAATAGAAATGTCATTGCCCCCATCACCAAAAGCCATCGTCTCGGAAATATCAAGTCCCAAGTATTCAGCCATAACCTGCAAGCCCTTTCCCTTATCAGCCTCGCCCGATGTTATATCCGTAAATGCCGGATGCCATCTGCCCGATGTACAGTTGCTCAATCTCAGCATCAAGTCAGCCTCCTGTTCTGCGCTGCAGAAAGGCGTAAGTTGCAAGACATCCTCGTTCTTCAAGTCATCAAGACGCGTGCCGAAATCCAGGTTGACAACACCAAGTCCCTCAACAAAAACTTTTCGGACAATATCTGTAGGATGATAAACCACAAGATGACGTTCTCCCACCACGATGACCGAATAATCATTACGATCAGCATCAGCCACAACCTCGTCCACATCAGCTCGTAAAATAGGATGCAGACAAACAGTATGATTGCCTACAAAACATCGAGCTCCATTAGTAGTTATATATCCATCTATGAGATGTTCTATTTGACCTAAGTTATTAATAAGCATAATAGGTCGTCCCGTAGAGATGTAGACAGCCACCCCATTTCGTTTAGCATCCTCCAGCGCATCTACCGTACTCTGCGGAATCTTATGAGTACGGAAACTGACGAGTGTGCCATCAATATCAAAAAACAAAGCCTTAATCTTCTTATCCATCATATTTTTAAATTTTGCCTACAAAGATAATCATTTCAAAAGTTTTGAATGAAAAAAAGCTATTTATTTTTGTTAATAACGAAAAAAGCATTATCTTTGCGACATGAGAAAAACCTTTCTTATAACTCTGACAATCTTCGCCTTGACATTGATATCATGCGAGAAATTTGCGCTCGAAGAATCCGTTGACACAGGAGAAACTTCAGAGAGCAACGGCAACGTGACCCTACAAATAACCGAAGCAGAGATATCTCATTTCAAGAGAATTACATACAGCATCTTCCGCAATGGAGGAAAGGTGAAGAACATCAACCAGCAGAGTCCCTCCTCCACCTTTGGAACAGCCACCTTTGCCCTCACAGAAGGCGATTATCAAGCAGTCGTGATAGGGCACAATGGAGAAGGGAACGCCACCGTCTCGTCGCCCGAGAAAATCACATTCTCCGACAACAAAACCACCGATACATTCTGCTACTACGAATCATTCCATGTCACCGAAGACAATCTCAGGAAAGAGATCACTCCCCATCGGGTCACAGGAATGTTTGTGCTCCACATTAAAGACGCTATTCCATCAACAGCAAAGACCATAAAATTCTATTACACAGGAGGCAGCAGCACCCTCAATGCAACTACAGGATACGGATGCGTAAACAGCAGACAGACAGAAGAACGCGAGATGAACCCACAACAGAAAGACTACCGCATCTACACCCTGCCCCACAGCGACGCCAAGAAGTTGCACATCATCATCACCGTCTATGATCAGCAGGGTAATACAATCACAAAGAAAGACCTGAAAGACGTGGAAATCAAGCAGAACAACCAGACCATCTGCTCACTGAACCTCTTTGATGGCGAGGAAGACGGAAGCACAGCCGACTTCCACTTCGACCCCACTTGGGAAGGATATATAGAAGCAGAGTTCTAAGTCATAAGTCCTTCCACATCAGAACTGTAATGTTCCTTTTTTCCACAAAGCAAGACAATTTTAGTTTTTTAAATAAATGATAATATCATTTGTTTTGCATTTTAAAAATAATTCCATATTTTTGCATGCGATTAAAGGAATTTTAGATAAAGGAATGAAAAAGATTGTAACTATTTTCGCACTTTTAGGAACATTGCTGTCTGCCGAAGCCCAAAACACATTGAGCCTCGACAGTTGCCGTGCCATGGCACTCCGCAACAACAAGCAGATCAATGTCTCCAGACTTAAGAAAGATGTGGCTTACAACCTGCGCAAATCAGCCAGAACCCAGTACCTTCCCAAAGTTGACGCTATGGGAGGATACGAATGGTTTAGCCGCGAGATATCATTGCTCAACAAGGGGCAGAAATCCACATTGAGCAACATCGGCACCAACCTGTCGTCTAGCTTATCAGGCGGCATGAACGAACTGCTCGGGCAGATGGTAAGCCAAGGTCAGATATCGCCAGACGCAGCACAGCAGTTAGGACAAGTACTTGGCGAAAAGATGGCTCCCGTAGCCAACAAGCTAAATGCCACAGGCCAAGGCATCGTCGATGCTTTCCGCACAGATACACGCAACATATTTGCCGGAAGCGTAATGCTCCGACAGCCCATCTATATGGGCGGTGCCATCATAGCAGCCAACAAACTGGCAGACATCGGCGAGAACATGGCAGCCAACGATCTGGACCTTCAGACCCAGACCACCCTCTTCAGCATCGACCAAGCCTACTGGATGGTCGTATCACTCAAGCAGAAAGAGAAACTCGCCATCAGCTACCGCGACCTGGTAAAGAAACTTAACGAAGATGTTCACAAGATGATAAAACAAGGAGTAGCCACCCGAGCCGACGGACTGAAGGTAGACGTAAAGGTGAACGAAGCCGAGATGCAGATTACCCAAGTAGAAGACGGACTGGCGCTCTCGAAGATGCTCCTCTGCCAGCTCTGCGGTATTCCGATGAATCAGGAAATAACCCTTGCCGATGAGGACAAAGACGCACTCAACCTCAGCATCGCCAGCACCCATGCCGAGCAACAGGCAGCACTCAACGACTCATCGCTGAGCAGTCGTCCAGAGCTTCGACTCTTGCAGAACGTGACCGATGCTTCCAAGCAAGCCACCAACTTAGTGAAAGCAGCCTTCCTGCCCCATGTGGCACTTACTGGCGGCTACATGATTTCCAATCCTAACGTATGGAACGGTTTCCAGAAGAACTTCACTGGCGTATGGAACGTAGGAGTGCTCGTACAGATACCTGTATGGAACTGGGGCGAGGGAGCCTATAAGGTAAGGGCAGCCAAAGCCACAGCCCACATAGCCCAAATGAATTTCGACGACACCCGCGAGAAGATTCAGTTACAGGTAACACAGAGTCAGTTCAAGGTAAAGGAAGCAGAGAAAAAACTCAATATGGCCCGCAAGAACATCAACAGTGCAGAGGAGAACCTGCGTTGTGCCAACTTAGGATTCAAGGAAGGCGTGATGGATGTGACTGATGTCATGGCAGCCCAGACAGCCTGGCAGCAGGCACAGAGCCAGAAGATAGACGCCGAGATCGATGTGAAACTCACCCAGGTGGGACTCAACAAGGCACTCGGCATCCTGAGATAAACCTTTTAGAGAGAACAGACATTACACATACATTTCAGTTATTACACATTATTATATATATACCCATGTCAAAGAAATCACAACATAACAACATTCTGCTGGCCGTCATCGGTTTTACAGCAGTAGTCATTCTCGTAGGCATCATAGGTTTCTTTACCCTTGAGCGCGACGAAGACACCATACAGGGCGAAGTGGAAGTTTCAGAATACCGAGTATCCTGCAAGTTGCCAGGCCGAGTTGTAGAACTTCGCGTCAAGGAAGGCGACTATGTGCATGTAGGCGACACCCTTGCCATCCTGGAAGTACCAGAGATGAAATCGCAGGAGCAAATGCTGAAAGCCACCAATCAGGCCACCGAAGCCCTTAAAGACCTGACCGATGCCGGCGCCCGAAAGGAGCAGATCCAGGGAGCCTATCAGCTGTATCAGCAAGCCATGGCAGCTGCCGAAATAGCCAAGAAGACCTATGGTCGTATGCAGAACCTCTATGACGAGGGAGTCATCAGCGGCCAGAAGCGCGACGAGGCCTTTGCTGCCTATAAGGCTACAGAAGCCCAGGTAGAAGCAGCCAAGAGCCAGTATGACATGGCACGCAACGGCGCCC
The DNA here is from genome assembly GCF_029348455.1 of Segatella intestinalis. Taxonomy (NCBI): domain Bacteria; kingdom Pseudomonadati; phylum Bacteroidota; class Bacteroidia; order Bacteroidales; family Prevotellaceae; genus Segatella; species Segatella intestinalis. The sequence continues at coordinate 233,999 of NZ_JARJVV010000003.1, read as the reverse complement.
GCGAACAAGAGAAGCGAGTGGCAGCCAGCAACACAGAAGCCTCAAAGAGCGCTGTCGATGTAGTGAAGAACCTGCTGAAGGAAACCGTACAGATAGCACAGGTGGAAGGCGAGGTAAGCAATGTCTATCCCAAGGTAGGAGAATTAGTAGGTCTCGGCTCTCCCATCATGAGCATTTCCATCATGAGCGACATGTGGGGAACCTTCAATGTACGTGAAGACCACTTGGCAGGCCTCAATAAGGGCGACGAGTTCACCGCCTTTGTTCCAGCCTTTGGCAAAGACATCAAGATGAAGGTTTATTACCTGAAGGACCATGGGTCTTTTGCCACCTGGAAAGCTACCAAGGATAATGGCGACTACGACCGCAAGACCTTCGAGGTGAAGGCACGTCCCGTCTCCAAGTTGGAAGGACTGCGCCCAGGTATGTCGCTCATCATCAAGAAATAAAAAAGTGAAGAGTGAAGAACGAAGAGTGAAGAATTCTATTGTTTTACAACATAAAATTTAGGCTGTTCGTTAAGTTCAAAGTTCAACTTTTAAAGTTCTATGCTTAAGAAATTATATCATATTGCCCTGCGCGAATGTGGCATCATGCGGAAGAATCCCATTTACCTCTTCTGCATGGTGATATTCCCTATTGTCGTCATTCTGTTTTTCACCAGTCTGATGACAGAAGGAGTACCTACCGACATGCCTGTAGGCGTAGTAGACCAGGACCAGACAGCCACATCACGCCAGCTCATCCACAAACTCGATGCCTTCCAGACCACCAAGGTTGTTTCTCACTACGAGAACATAGCCGAAGCCCGCAAGGCTATCCAGCGCAATGAGATTTATGCCTTCCTCCTGATTCCTAAGGGAACAGAGAGCGGGCTTATGACTTCCAACCAGCCCAAGATATCGTTCTATTACAGCAGCGTCTCGCTTGCAGCAGGTTCCTTGCTCTTCCGCGATTTAAAGACCATTTCTACTCTTGGAGGCGCAGCGGCAGGAATGGCAAAGCTTTCCGCACTGGGCAAGACGAATGACGAGATCATGACATTCCTGCAGCCCATAGCCATCGACTTGCACATGACGGGCAACCCTTACGCCAACTACAACTACTATCTGTCGAGCGTGATGGTGCCTGGAATCATCATGTTGTTCATCTTCCTGATTACACCTTATTCTATAGGTACCGAACTGAAGTTCAACAGAGCAAAAAACTGGATGCGAATGGCCAACAACAATCCTTATCTCGCCATCGCAGGCAAGATGCTTCCACAGACGCTCATCTTCCTGAGCATTTTCCTCCTGTTCGAGTTCTACATCTACTATGTATTGAAGTTTCCCCATCCTGGTGGCGTTCTTCCCATTGTGCTGTTGGGCTTGCTGAGTGTGTTGGCTTGCCAGTGTTTTGGCATCTTCTTCTTTGGTCTGACCCCTTCACTCCGCATGTCGATGAGTATGTGTTCGCTGTGGGGAGTAGTGAGTTTCTCCATCTGCGGCGCCACCTATCCGCTTTTCTCTATGGACTCACCCATACAGGCCATCGGACAACTTTTCCCTATGCGTCACTACTACATGATTTACCAGATGAACGTCTTCAATGGATTCCCTATGAGCGATGCCGCTCTGCACTGGTGCGCCATGGTGCTCTTCTGTGCCCTTCCCATCCTCACCATATGGAACATCAAGAAAGCCATGCTGGTTTACAAGTACTTGCCATAGGAAAGCGAAGAGTGAAGAAAGAAGAGTGAAGAATTCAACGGCTTTACTAATCATAAAGTCCAATGTTAAAAGTCCAATATTCTATGTTAAAAAGTAGTTTATTATATAAGATCATCAATGGCATCTGGGATATGTGCTTCATCTGGAAGACCGAAATGCGCAATGTGTTTCGCGATGAGGGTGTTCTCATCTTCTGCATCCTGGTGCCATTAGGCTATCCGCTGCTCTACTCATGGATTTACAACAACGAGGTAGTGCGCGAGGTGGACACAGCTATTGTCGACCTGAGCCACAGCCATACCTCGCGGGAGTTTATTCGCGAATATGATGCTACGCCCGATGCCAAGGCCACCTACTATTGCAACAGTCTGGACGAGGCGAAGCAACTGGTACAAAAACAAGCCGTTCACGGCATTCTCTATATCCCGTCCGATTTCGACACCCGTCTCAACCGTGGCGAACAGGCCCACGTAAGTGTTTATACCGACATGAGTCTGATGCTTACCTACAAGGCCATCTACCAATCAGCTCTTGCTGTGGCGAGCCACATCAATTCGGGCATTCAGATTACACAGGCAGGCGGCTTTACGGATCGAGACGATGAGATAACCACCGAACCACTTGCTTTTGATGAAGTACCTATATTCAACACCACCATGGGATATGGCAATGCCATCTTGCCTGCGGTATTGATTCTTATCCTGCAACAAACCATGCTGTTGGGCATCGGAATGGCAGCAGGAACATCCAGAGAACTGAACCGAAACCGCGAGTTAATCCCAGTAAGCAAGCATTACGGCGGCATCTACCGCATTGTATTCGGCAAGGCGTTGGTTTATTTTATGGTTTATGCCGTGATGGGAATGTATCTGGCATTGGTGGTACCCAAGTTGTTTGGCTTCGTCAGCATGGTGACATGGACCACCATTCTCGGTTTCCTCTTGCCCTACATCTTGTCTTGCGTCTTCTTCGGTCTGATGCTTTCGTGCTTGGTAAGATACCGCGAGAATGTGATGCTCTTAGTAGTATTCACCTCAGTACCCTTGCTCTTTATGACCGGTGTTTCATGGCCCTTGAGCAATATGCCCTCCTTCTGGCAGGGCTTCTCCTGGGTATTCCCATCCACATTCGGCATCAGGGGATTTCTCAGAATCAGCAGCATGGGCGCCTCGCTTGCAGATATTCTCCCCGAGTTCCGTGCTCTTTGGATACAGACAGCTGTCTATTTCTTTGCCACTTGCTTGGTATTCCGCCAGCAGTTGCGCTCAGCCAGACTCAAGGCCCATCTTACTGCAGAAGTGACAGAAGAAGAGGATGAAGAAGAAACAGAACACAAATAAAAAAGTTAGGAATGTTTGTCTACATTCCTAACTTTTTTATTATAGATATATTTCTTCTTATTTTGTTCCTACTATCTTGGTAGGAGCCTGTTCCTTGTTTCTGCGATTAACTACCGTCACCACACTCTGTGCCAAACTCAGGAAGGCCTGCCCCGTAATGGTATCCACCTTGGTGGCAGCAGGAGCTCCGTCGTCACCACCCTCGCAGATACCCTGCACGATAGGAATCTGTGCGAGCAAAGGCACATTCATCTCCTTTGCAAGATTCTTGCAGCCTTCCTTGCCGAAGATGTAGTACTTGTTCTCGGGCAGTTCGGCAGGAGTGAAGTAAGCCATGTTCTCTACCAGTCCCAAGATAGGCACATTCACCTTGTCGTTCTGATACATGTCTATTCCCTTTCGTGCATCAGCCAAAGCCACTTGCTGCGGTGTGCTCACAATAATAGCTCCCGTGATGGCCAGTGTCTGAAGCAGCGTGAGGTGAATATCGCTGGTTCCTGGAGGAGTGTCGAGGATAAAGTAGTCCAAATCGGCCCAGTCGGCATCAGCTATCAACTGCTTCAATGCCGAGCAAGCCATACCGCCACGCCAAAGGGTAGCTGTGGTAGGGCTTACGAAGAAACCGATGCTGAGCAGTTTGACACCATATTTCTCGATAGGTTCGATGAGGTCGCGTCCCTCCTTGTGTACCGAGTAAGGACGTGCATCCTCCACACCAAACATCTTGGGCATAGAAGGACCGAAGATATCGGTATCGAGCAGACCCACCTTATAGCCCAACTTCGCCAAGGCGATGGCGAGATTGGCAGAAACTGTACTCTTACCCACACCACCTTTACCCGAGCTTACGGCGATGATGTTCTTTACCTGTGGCAGCATCTTTCCCACCTCAGGACGTGGAGCCGACTTGAACTCGGTAACGATCTCCACCTCTACGTCCTTCGATATATGATAATGTATGGCAGCCTCGGCAGCCTTTACCGTACTCTTCAGGAATGGATCGGTATCACGAGGAAACTCCAATATCACCTTCACCTTCATTCCGTCGATGGCAGGCTGATCTGCCACCATTCCGCTTTCCACCAAGTTCTTCTTGGTGCCAGGATACACCACTGTTGCCAGGGCGTCCATAATCAACTTAGGATATAATGTCATTTCTTTCTCTGTATTTTTGCTGCAAAATTACGCATTAAATCACGAATAAGCAAATAAAAACTAAATTATTGCAGTTAATGACCAGAGAATGACGGATATTTCCCGGTTTTGTGTAACTTTGCAAGAATGAAACGCAAAATACAAACCATAACAACCCTCATCATAGCCGCCATCACCCTGTGCGGCACACCCCTCAAGACTCAGGCAGCCGAGGCTGCCCGACAAGTATTCTGGACTGACGGCAATTCGCAGGTCAGTTATTCTGTCAATGCCAAGACTTCCGACGTGGTGAAGATAGCCCTGCAGCTCTTCGCCCACGACATGCAGACCATTACTGGCAGGGCTGCCAAGGAGAAAGCCAATGCACCCCTGCAGATATTCCAGATGGACCAGCTCAGCAACAAGGAGTTCGCCATACTCGAGAAGTACAATCTCCCCATCCATCACTTCATCACCAAGAAGGAATCCTTCTATATAGCCACCCGCAACGGCAAGCTCATTGTGGTGGGAAGCGATGCCCGCGGCACAGCCTACGGCATATTGGAACTCTCGCGCATGGCAGGCGTATCGCCATGGACCGACTGGAATGACTCCAAGCCCCATAAGCAGAGCACCATAGGCACACAGCAGGGATACGAGAGTCTGCAGATACCTGATACCGAGTATCGTGGACTTGCCCTCAACTCCTCACGATGGATGAGCAGCCGGAACTTCAGCAGCATCGCCCGCCTGATGTTGCGACTGCGTGCCAACACCCTGTGGCAGGAGAGCTCCCATCACGAAGTACTCTACGACAAGGCTGTCACAGACAGTTTCGACATCATCATAGGCTCAGGGCACAAGGTGCTGCAGGCACAGGGCAAGAAGCACAAAAAGCACAAACACACCATCAGCGACATCAAAATACTGTGGAGCAACCCCCAGCTGTGGCTGAGAAGCAGCGCCCCCGGCGTCATCGTGCAGGAAATGAGCACGAAACACGAAGCCTGCATCGCCAATGTGTACGACCCCAAGAGTGCGGCCTATCAGCTGCAGCTCGTCATGGACATGGCATGGAACCGCAAGAGTGTTTCCGCCTCCACCCTCACCAAGCATCTTCAGTCATGGCTCTCATCTCAACTGGGCAGCAACCTGGGCCGTCATCTCCTGCCCATCATGAAGGAGTACTACAGACTCACCTCCATCCGCCAGCCCGAATACATGATTATGCCATTCGGCAACATGGAGTTCCACTCCGGCGAGTTTGGCAACGAACTGGAACGTTACCTCTATGCCTACGACCAGCTCAAGGCCAAGGTGACTGGCATAGAGCGCTCTGTGCCCAATGAGTTGAGCGATACCTATTTCCAGTTGGTGAAATACCCCGTCTTCTCGGCAGCCCTCATTGCCGAAAAGGAGTTGGAGGCACAGGAAGCACGCCATATTGCCCGCCCGGGCCTGTTCGACAAGGACGATGAAGCCAAGGCGGCAGCAGCCCTCAGCCTTGACGCCTATCAGCAGCTCAAGACTTTGGTGCAGCACTACTGCAGCATAGGGAAAGGAAAATGGCGCAACATCATCGACCCCAACGACGGAGCCTTACAGATGCCACAGTTGCCGGGCCGTCTGAGCAACGAGCAAATAAGTCAATACAAGCAGGAAGCCTTTGACCGCGAGACCGACTTGCGCCCTCTGCGTGCCATGAGCAACGACATCATCGCCAAGAATGCATACGAATGGAACAGCACATCGGGCAAACAGCCCGCCACGCTCCTTCCCCTGTCGGGCCATAGCAACCAGTGTGTCCTGTTGCCCAAGGAGTCGACCCTCCACTACACCTTCAGCATTCTGAAGGGAGGCGACGCCCGCTTCACCCTTGCTTCTCTGCCCGACTATGCGGGCAACAAAGGCAACCAGCAGGTAAGCATCCGCATCGACCAGGGCGAACCTGTAGTCATATCGCTGCACGATGACTACAACTCTTCTTTATGGAAGAGCGACATCTGGCGCGGACAGACCTTGAAGAGCATCTTTATCACTCTCGAGAAGGGCGACCATACCATTGACATCACCGCTCTCGACGACTCCGTAATCCTCGACCAATGGGTTCTCGACTTTGATGTCGACCGTGAGTATTATGCCATACCGACAGTCAACAAGATGTAAGTGCTCGGGATAAGAAATTTCTCGCCGAGTTCGTTTACATTATGTCTTTCGGTATTTTAACTGTCTAATTCGGTCGTTGAGCGTAGACAACTTGCTTATCAGTTCCTCAAAAGAAGGCACCAGCCCGAAAATCATGTGCTCACACATGAACTTGTAGTCATCTTGCCATAGTCTTGCAATTTCCTCGTTGGGCACGATACATAATGTGGCAGGATAAAGCTCATCATAGTTGAATCCTTTAAGTCCGATGAACTTTCTGCGATGTTCAAGTACCGCCTTATACAGGGCTTCGTTGTGGATTGCACGGTCAGCAATTTTGTTTTCAGAATCCATCATCATTGCCAAATCATATATATGGCGAGACATACGCTCCACTCTGACCTCGTTCTTCCTGAACTCTTCATGCAGCAGAAATACCTTTTCAAGGAAAGTACGCTCTGGAATGACAGCGTTCACCTCGAAAGGCTTTTCTGCAAATGGTGCTTTGCTGAAAAGGGTGTCAACAGCAGCGTTTATAGCCTTTTTCTCAATCGGCTCCATCATCGACCTGCCGCTGATTTCTATCTTTACCGTATTCTTTATATATGGCGATACTTCATACAAACTATGATAGGTTATAGTTATCACCTCTGGGTCAGTTGTTGTAACAGGTGTGATGACAACATCCACGGAAAAAGCATCAGCCCGTATGCCCAAATTCATTAAAGCTTTCTGCACATCGTACTGCATCTTCTCCCTTACGAAAGAACAGGCTGCGCGACGCAGCCTGTCGCTGATTTGAGTCTTCGACAATTCACCGCCAAAGCCAAGGAATTCTCTGCTGAGTGCAATATCCACGTCTTCGGAGAATCTGGCTATCAAGTTCCAGCATTTGCTGAGACTTGTACCTCCTTTGAAAGCAATGTATTCTGCATATAGCAAAGTATGAAGGGCTTTCAAAACCTGCGTTACCCACCAGTCCTTTTCGATACTTGACGGCGGCAATCCAGTCTGCAATGCCACGGTATTGATAGCTTCACGTTGTCTTTCTTCTGGTATGTCTATGAATTTCATCGTGCAATTAGTATTTTGCGCACCCATGCAGGGGCAAGTTTTATATCATGGTTGAAATCGTTGTCGTTTACATTCTTTGCGTGCTCGACAAGCACGTTGCGTTCCTCGTCGGTTATTTTGTTCTCACCTATGGTGCGCATGGCTGTTACAACAAGCATCATCAGCTCTGATTTATAGGCGAAGTTCTTGCCCGAAGAAGAATGCTTGAACAGGATGCCGCGCCCGTTTCCGATCTTTATCCTACGTGGTGCGCCGTTGGTAAGGAACACGACATTCATGGGCATCTGCGTGGACAATCCGAGACGATTCAAGGCATATGCTCCCATCGGTACAATCTTCGCCTTGTCTCGTTTGGCTATAGCCTGGGCAATATCTTCAACAGACGGATAGATGAAGCCAAGTCCATATTCCTTGTCCTCTTTGGGGTAATAATAGATGCCATGAGCCAACCGCACCAACATTCCGTCGGTATACATACGATGGAATGTTGACTTTACGGCTGATGGTGTTCCGCAGTCTGCATAGTCTTGCTGGAAGACTATCAAACCACGTCCTTTTCCTCTAAGCCTCATTTCTATCTTATTTACAGTGCTTTGGCTTGATGTTTGTACCATATTTTTGAAACCTTTTTATTATATTTTTGGTTCTTATTCATCTGCAAAGATATGGTATTTTTTTCTAAACACCAACGTTTTTATTGAATATCCGCTTTTGAAACGCTATTTTGGCAAACTCGCAATAGGTCAGTCTATCAATTTCACCAGTTCACATTTCATCTCATTGTCGATTTCACCGTAACGTGCAAAGGCTCGCCTGCCATCTGTGTGTCCCGAAAGCTCCGTAAACCTCGACCAATGGGTTCTCGACTTTGATGTCGACCGTGAGTATTATGCCATACCGACAGTCAACAAGATGTAAGTGCCGGCACGTCTGCAACTTTTGTAACTTCCCCATTAGCGGAAATTACAAAAGTTGAGTAAGAATTTTATCAGAAAGAGAAGAAGAGGAGAAGGCTATTTGCCTGTTTCCTTGGGTGTGCGCTTGTCACGACGATAGCTGCGATAGTCGTCGAGAGGAATCTCCTTGTCGGGCTCCACCAGTTCGCCCTGACGTGGCAACTCAAACTTCATGTACTTGATGTTGAGTCCGCGCTCTATCCACATACTCTCATAGTAAGTCTGGATGGAGAGAATCTTGCGTGTCACGTCGTCGATGCCCTCATGATGATAGAGGTCTTCGGTACGGAAGAGCACAGGCAGATGATTCTCTTGCACCATATAAGTGGTATAGGTGAAGAGGAAATTGGAATCGGTCTTGAGATGGATGATGCCGCCATCCACGAGGAAGTGGCGATAACGGTTCATGAAATAAGTGGAGGTAAGGCGCTTGCGAGGATTCTTCATCTGTGGATCGCTGAAGGTAAGCCATATCTCCTGCACCTCGTCCTGGACGAAGAAGCGGTCGATGATCTCAATGTTGGTACGCAGGAAAGCCACGTTCTTCTGTCCTTCCTCAATGGCTTTCTTGGCTCCAGTCCACATACGGGCGCCCTTGATGTCTACTCCGATGAAGTTCATCTCGGGATAGAGTTTGGCAAGTTCTACGGTATATTCGCCCTTACCACATCCCAACTCGAGAACGATGGGATTGTCGTTGTGGAAATACATCTCACGCCATTTGCCCTTCATCTCGAAAGGCACGTCGTCTACCACACTATAAGGGTACTGGAAGACATTCTCGAATGCCTCCATGTCTGCAAACTTTGCTAATTTTCCTTTGCTCATGTATCTGTCTTTGTTGTTTTTGCGTGCAAAGTTACAGATTTTTTATGAAAAAAGGGCACTCTTGCCAGACTTATCTGACATGAGTGCCCTTAACTTTTGAACTTTCGGAATGTTATTCGATAACAACTGTGGTCCAGCCATGCTTGTCCTCGATGGTGCCATACTGAATACCACGGAGGGTGTCGTACAGGTGCTTGGAGATAGGACCAGGTTTATCGCCAAAGTTATAGCGCTTGCCAGTATCGAGGTCGTCGATATAGCTGATAGGACTGATTACCGCAGCAGTTCCGCAGGCACCAGCCTCCTCGAATGTATCGAGCTCGTCCTCAGGAATCTGACGGCGCTCCACCTTCATACCGAGGTCTTCAGCCAACTGCATCAAGCTCTTGTTGGTGATAGATGGGAGGATAGATGTACTCTTAGGTGTCACGTAGGTATTGTTCTTAATGCCAAAGAAGTTGGCAGCACCACACTCGTCCATGTACTTCTTCTCCTTGGCATCGAGATAGAACTCGCATGCATAGCCCTTCTCGTGAGCAATATTGTTGGCTCTGAGAGAAGCTGCATAGTTGCCACCCACCTTATATATACCTGTTCCGAGAGGAGCAGAGCGGTCGAAATCACGAATGATGACGTAAGGGTTGGTAGAGAAACCACCCTTGAAGTAAGGACCTACAGGAGTGACGAAAATGAGGAAGCAATACTCTGTGGCAGGATGAACACCCACCTGTGCGCTGGTACCGATGAGGAGCGGACGGATATAGAGTGTAGCACCACTCTCATAGGTAGGAATCCACTCCTGGTTGAGTCGAACCACCTTCTTTACCATTTCCTCAAACATCTCAGTAGGCACCTCAGGCATCATAATGCCACGGCATGTACTCTGCAAGCGAGCAGCATTCTCATCCATACGGAATACGCGCACCTTGCCGTCAGGACAGCGATAAGCCTTCAGGCCTTCGAATGCTTCCTGTCCATAGTGAAGGCAGGTAGCAGCCATGTGCAGTTTGAGATACTCATCAGAGCAAACTTCTATTTCGCCCCATTTTCCGTTGCGATAGTAGCAGCGAACATTGTAATCGGTCTGGCGATAGCCAAACGACAGATTAGACCAATCCAAGTCTTTCATAACATTTACTTTTTTAATGTTCTACTTATATTTAGCTGCAAAAGTACAAAATAATCCGTTAATCTGCAACTTTTTTGTCTAATATTTAGTAAAATAGTCAGCTTATTGAAGTTTCGCATGTCAAGGAGTTATCTTTTTGAGGAGTTAAGAAGTTAAGGAGTTATCGCTCCCTTCGGTCGCTGAGGAGTTAAGACAACAGCTTTTGTGAACTTGAAATTAAACATTGCCCTTCAAAGCATTTGTCTTAACTCCTTTAACTCCTTAACTCCTTAACTCCTTAACTCCTTTAACTTCACCCTATTCTTCACTCAGCAACTTTTTGATTTCCTCGTCCGTCTTAGTGAGTTTATCCTTGCAGAGTTTCACCAAAACCTTGGCACGCTTCAGTTGTTCGGACAGTTGGTCGATGTCCAACTCATCGCGCTCCATCTTGTCCACGATCTCCTCCAGTTCGCAGACCGCTTTTTCGTATTTCATTTCATTGTTTTCCATTGTTTGTATGTTTTAATGTTACTATTCCACTTTCGACTTGACGGTGCCTTCGGCGAATCTCGTAATGATAACGTCACCAGATGTCAACAGCGAAGCCGAGCGAATACTCTTGCCGTTTTTCAGCGTGATACTGTATCCGCGCTTCAAGAGCAGTTCCGGGTCCTGCGACCTGATGCGCTGTTCCAGCATCTGCAGGCGATGACTCTCACTCATCATCTTCCTTTCGAGGACAGGCTGCACATTCTGCGAGAGAATCTCCAACTTACGTTGCGCATCAGCCACCTTAGACAGCACTTGCTGCGAGAGACGGTTCATCAGGCGGTCGATATATGCTCCCTGGCGGGTCTTCACCAAAGAGAACTGCACAGGAATACTTTTGTTCAGACGGTCAAGCCGCATCTTCTCCACTTGCAAGCGGTGCTTCACGTTTTGCACAATCGTTTCCTGCGCCTCCATCACCCTGACATACACATCCGTGAGGTGCTGAACCAGAAAGGCGGCAGCAGCCGTCGGCGTCTTCACCTTCCGGAAGGAGATCATGTCGAGAACACTCTCGTCTCGCTCATGTCCTATACCTGTGATTATCGGCAAGGGGAAGTTGGCCACATTCTCTGCCAATGCAAGGGTGTCGAACCCAGAGAGATCGCTGGTAGCACCACCGCCACGGATGATGACCACACAATCCCAATCCTCATATTCGGCATCAATACGGTTGAGGGCAGCGATGACACTTTGCTCTACGCCCTCGCCCTGCATAGTGGCAGCAAAAAGGCCCGTCTTGAACTGCAAGCCATAATCGTTGCCGGCAAGTTGATTGCAGAAATCGCCATAACCGGCAGCCGTGGCACTCGACACTACCGCAATGCGCTGGCAGAACATCGGGAGAGCCAGTTCCTTCTGCAAATCGAAGACACCTTCTTCTTTCAGCGTCCGGATGATTTCCTGTCGCTTGCGAGCCATATCTCCCATCGTATAGTTGGGGTCTATGTCGTCGACGATCCATGAGAAGCCATAGTTCTCGTGGAACTGGGCATGCACCTTGAGAAGGACCTTCATTCCGGCATGAAGCCTTTGTCCTGTCACCTGCTCAAACTGCGGGCGTATGCTTATCCAGCGGTTACGCCAGCAGGCAGCATGAGCCTTGGCTATGGGTGTATTGGAGCGTTCTTCCTTCTCTATCAGTTCCATGTAGCAATGACCTCCATACCCCTCGCGCACCTCCGACAGTTCCGCCTCTACCCAATAACTGTCGGGCAGAGTCATCGAAAGTGCATCACGAACCATCGAGTTCAATTCATAGAGAGATAATCTTTGCTTCATACTCTTATATTTTTGGCACTGAATTATTTTTATCTCCGTGCCTACTTCATCGCTTTCCCTGTCAGGTAAGCTTTCCAGAAGTCGGGCACACCATATCCATAGATATTATCGGGATGCTGCTGATTATTGCCTGCCAACCTGACGAGTTTGATGATCTGTCGGGCAGACTTGTGCGGGAAAGCCTGCCACAGGCAAGCCACCATGCCAGCCACGAGGGGCGAGGAGAAAGACGTGCCATTGTCGTTGATAATGCTTCCACGTCCTGTTATGACAGAAGTAGGACTTCCCATCGCCATCACATCGGGCTTGATGCGACCGTCGGCAGTAGGACCGACAGCACTGAAGGGAGCATTGACACCTTGCGGATTGACACTGCCCACAGTGATAATATCCTTGGCATCGGCAGGAAAGTTGATGCGTTTCCAGGTTCCCATACCGTCATTGCCAGCCGAATTGACGCAGACAATACCTTTGTCTGCCAACATAGAGGCAGTATGCGAGATGAGCGCCGTCTGTCCGTCCTGCTCGGCATAACGATGACTCGTAGAGGCATCATCGAAATCATGATATCCCAAAGAAGAATTGATGACGTCTACCCCCACACTGTCGGCATATTCGGCAGCCTCGGCCCAGTAGTCTTCCTCGGCAAGACTCTCCGTACGCTCGTCCTCGCAGCGCACCAAGAGATAGGAGGCCTCGGGAGCCACACCTACATAATAATTCGGCGCATTGGCAGCCATGACAGAAAGCACCATCGTGCCGTGCTCCATCTCTGAGAAGATATTATCAGAGGGAGGAACCACGAAATCCTTCAGTCCAGCCAGCCGGATGCCATGAAAAGCCGGAATCTTGTCGACATTCATAAAGCCCCCATCGAAGACGGCTATCATCATGCCCTTGCCACGAAACCCACTGTCGTGCAGTCGCTTGCCACCCAAAGACGAAATCTGCGCATCGGCCGAACCATAAGCCTCGTCATTGCTCTCCCAGGGACTCAGTTCCTTACGGAAGGAAGTACGTTTGCGCTGACTCACCGAGTCGGGCGAGGAAAAGACCTTCACCTTGCGCGTAATGAAGGGCAGTTCCTGCAGTCGCCTGAGCTGCTTCTCCTTATGAACACGCACCAGCAGGGTGTTGTTCCACTTGCTCCTCCCCACAATCTCCACCCCGGCTTGGCTCACAGCCTCCACATAGGCAGGAGCCACAGGCAGATCGGTAAGGTCGACAGCCAGCTTCTGTCGCTTGCGTCTTTCGATCGAGCGTGAAGAGAGAAACTCCTCAGGTCTGTCGATCGAGAAGGGGTTATGTTCGAGGTCTTTGTCCTGCAGATAGATGCGGTACATCAAGCACTTGCCACCGGGGAAAGACACCAGGTTGGTGTCAGCTATGCGGGCAGGAGCCAGAATGCCCCATGCCACCAGCAGGAATATAAGTACAGCTTGTTTCATTTGCTTCGAAAAAGGATTTAGTCACAAGATGCAAAAGTAAGTTTTTCTTGCGACATAGCCAAACGAAAAGTCATATTTTTGTCCATTTGTCATCATCGAGGCAACTTTTTCGGACAGAACGGACAAGGTATCAATATTTTTTTGTAATTTTGCAACATGGAAAATAAGCAAGCAACATTAGAATTAGGCACCAAGCCTGTGGGTAAATTGCTTATACAATATGCCCTTCCCGCCATGATAGCGATGACGGCAGCCTCGCTCTACAACATCGTAGACCGCGTGTTTATCGGTCAGGGAGTAGGAGCCATGGCCATCTCCGGTCTTGCCATCACCTTCCCCTTTATGAACCTCACGGCAGCCTTTGGAGCCGGTGTCGGCGTGGGAGCCTCAACAGCCATCAGTGTGAAACTGGGCCAGAAAGACTACGCCACAGCCCAGAACATATTAGGCAACACGATATCGCTTAATCTCATCATCGGTATCGGACTGAGTATCATCTGTCTGCTCTTCCTCGACCCCATCCTTCGGTTCTTCGGAGCCAGCGACCAGACGCTGATCTATGCTCACGAGTATATGGTCATCATCCTGTTGGGCAACGTGGTGAGCCACATGTACTTTGGCATGAATGCCCTGCTCCGAGCAGCGAGCAAGCCACGGCAAGCCATGTATGCCACCATCTTCACGGTGGTGATGAACGTGATACTGGATGCCCTCTTCATCATCGTCTTCAAATGGGGAATACAGGGAGCCGCCATTGCCACCATCCTGTCGCAGCTGATGGCGCTGTGCTGGCAATTCAAACTCTTCAGCAACAAGAGCGAGCTGCTCCACTTCAAGAAAGGCATCTACAAACTGAAGCGCAAACTCGTAGACAACATTCTCGCCATAGGCATCTCGCCCTTCCTGATGAACGTGTGCGCCTGCATCATCGTCATCTTCATCAACAACCAGCTGGTGCGGTTCGGAGGCGACCTCTCCGTGGGAGCCTACGGAATAGCCAATGGTATTGCGATGGTGTTCATCATGTTCGTGCTCGGCGTCAACCAAGGCATGCAACCTATCGCCGGTTACAACTATGGCGCGCAGAAGATAGACCGACTGATGCGCGTGCTGAACCTCAGCATCCTTGCAGCCACAGCCATCATGGTGACGGGCTGGCTGATAGCCATGTTCCTACCCTATTATTGCGCACGACTGTTTACTACAGACAAGACGCTGATAGACTTGGGCATCAAGGCCATCAGAGTGGTGATGGTCTGCTTCCCGGTCATCGGATTCCAGATGGTCATCACCAATTTCTTCCAGTGCATCGGAAAGGTAAAGATCAGCATCTTCCTCTCCCTGTCGAGACAGTTGCTCATCCTCCTGCCGCTTCTGGCATTCCTGCCGATAATATGGGATATCGACGGCGTATGGTACAGTATGCCTGTCTCCGATTTCTCGGCTGCAGTCATTGCCGGAGTCGTGTTGATGAGATACATGAACAAGCTGAAGAGAATGCACAAGGAGAACGAGAAGTTAAGAAGTCAAGGAGTTAAAGAAGTTAAGGAGTTAAGGAGTTAAGACAAATGCCTTGGAGGGCAATGTTTAATCTCAAGTCCACAAAAGCTGTTGTCTTAACTCCTCAGCGACCGAAGGGAGCGATAACTCCTTAACTCCTTAACTCCAGAACTTACTAAAGTTCAATTCAATAAATATACATTCTACAAAAAATAATACCTTATGACTAAGATAATTATAAACGTGGGCCGACAGATAGGCAGTGGCGGACACATCATCGCAGAGAAGTTGGCAAAGGATTTCGGTTGCAAGTGCTACGACCGTGAGCTGCTCAACCTGGCAGCCAAGGAGAGCGGATTCTCCGAGAAATTCTTCGAGCAGAACGATGAGCAGAAGGGATTCTTCAAGTCTCTCTTCCACACCCATCTGCCTTTCCTGAGCGACAACAATTTCTATCACAACGACTTCTCGCAGGAAGGACTGTACAAGTTTCAGAGCGATGCCATCAAGAAGGCAGCCGACGAGGGCAACTGCGTTTTCGTAGGCCGTACTGCCGACTATGTGCTGCGCGATTACAAGAACGTGATCAACATCTTCATCACCGCCAACATCGACGACCGCATCAAGGCCGTGTGCAAGCGAAAGAATATCGACAGAGCCGCCGCCCGCAAGTTCATCGAGAACCACGAGGAGCAGCGTGCCTCCTACTACGATTACTATACAGGCAAGAAGTGGGGGCACAGCGAGAGCTACGACCTCTGCATCAACAGCAGCCATCTGGGAATAGAAGAGACAGAGAAGTTTATCGCAGAATTTATCAGAAAAAAGTTCGGAGTTAGTGATTAATCATTAGTGATTAGTGATTAAATTTAGGGACATAAAACATTAAACATCATATAAATGAAGAAGATTATGCTTTTGGGCTCAGGCGAACTGGGCAAGGAGTTTACCATCGCCGCAAAGCGCGCAGGACAATACGTCATCGCTTGCGACAAGTATGACAATGCACCAGCCATGCAAGTAGCCGACGAGCGAGAAGTGTTCTCGATGCTCGATGGCGACGCATTGACCGCAGTGGTAGAGAAACATCGTCCAGACATCATCGTGCCCGAGATTGAAGCCATCCGCACCGAGCGACTCTTCGACTTCGAGAAAGAGGGCATTCAGGTTGTGCCTTCAGCACGCGCCGTCAACTACACCATGAACCGCCGTGCCATCCGCGACCTGGCAGCCAAGGAACTGGGACTGCGCACAGCCAAGTATTTCTATGCCAAGACCTTCGAGGAGTTTAAGAACGCAGCCGACGAGATCGGCTTCCCATGCGTAGTGAAGCCACTGATGAGTTCCAGCGGTCACGGACAAAGCTATGTTCACAACGACGACGAGCTGGTAGAAGCATACAAGGAAGCCATGGAGGAAGGCCGTGGCGACGTCAAGGAAGTAATCATCGAAGAATTCATCGACTTCGATTCTGAGTTCACACTCCTCACCGTCACACAGAAAGACGGCCCTACCCTCTTCTGCCCACCTATCGGCCACGTACAGAAAGGCGGCGATTATCGTGAGAGTTGGCAACCTTTCCAGCTTCCGGAGGAAGCCCTGAAGAAGGCCCAGCACATAGCAGCCGAAGTCACCAAGGCCCTTACCGGTGCCGGACTTTGGGGCGTAGAGTTCTTCCTGAGCAAACAGGGCGAAGTCATCTTCTCTGAGTTGAGTCCACGTCCACACGATACAGGTATGGTAACCCTGGGTCACACCACCAACCTGAGCGAGTTCGAGCTTCACTTCCGTGCCGTCATGGGCTTGCCTATCGCCGGCATCCATCTCGAGCACATCGGCTGTTCAGCCGTCATCCTCTCACCCGAAGAGAGCACCGAGCCATTGCACTACAACCTCATAGATGCCCTGAAGGAAGACCACACCCGCATCCGCATCTTCGGCAAGCCAGAGGCTCACGTAGGCCGCCGCATGGGAGTCGTTCTCTGCTACGGCGAGAAGGGCGACGACCTGAATGCCCTGCGCGACAAGGCAAAACGTCTGGCTAAGACCGTACTCGGCACAGACCCATACATGAAGAAATAAGACATGAAAGAATTAGGAAGAATCATCACATTACCCAAGATATTCGACCCAAGAGGCAACCTGACAGTGGCAGAGGGAGAGACAAACATTCCCTTTGCCATTGCCCGTGCCTACTGGACCTACGACGTTCCGGGCGGAGAAAGCCGTGGGGGCCATGCCCACAAGGAATGTCAGGAATTCATCATTGCAGCCAACGGTTCCTTCTCCGTCACGCTCGATGACGGAGAGCAGAAGAAGACCTATCATCTCAACCATCCTTGGGAAGGCCTGTTCGTAGATGTCAATATCTGGCGGACACTGGATGATTTCTCTTCCGGCTCCCTTTGCCTGGTACTTGCCTCCCACAAGTTTGAAGAAGAAGACTACATTCGCGAATACGATGAATACCTCAGATTCATCAATACGAAAAACAGTCTTTCCCACTCAACTACAGAGAACAAATCATTCAAGAAACATGTTTGAGATAAAGAGATACAGCGAAGCAGACAAGGAAGTTTGGAATGTTCATGTAGAACAGGCACGCAATGCCACCTTCCTTCTCAACCGCTCCTACATGGACTATCACAGCGACCGCTTTCATGACCATTCGCTCATGATATTCCGCAACGGCAAGCTCTACGCTCTGCTTCCCGCCAATGAAGCCGGAGATACATTCTTTTCTCATCAGGGGCTCACCTATGCAGGACTGCTCACTACCGAACATGCCTCTGCAGAAGACATCTGTCAGGTATTCGTTGCCATCAACACCTACCTGAAGCAGGCAGGTTTCCGAAAATGTATCTACAAACCTATTCCCTGGATTTACCAGCAACAGCCAGCCGAAGAAGACCTCTACGCCCTCTTCAAGGAATGCCATGCGCAAATCTGCGTCAGGAACATAGCGGCAGTCATCGACATGAAGCATCCGCCTAAATGGTACAACATCAGGAAGTCGGGTGCAAGGAAAGCCCAGGAAAAGGGAATCCACATAGAAGAAAGCGAGGATTACGCAACCTTCTGGAGCATCTTAACCGAAAACCTGATGAACACCTATCATGCCCATCCCGTTCATACCCTGCAAGAGATGCTCAGATTGAAAGCATCTTTCCCAGACAACATCAAGTTGTATGTTGCCCGAGCAGAAACAGGCAAGATGTTAGGCGGAACCGTTTTATACATCAGCAGGAAAGTGGTCCACACGCAGTACATCTCCGCATCAGAAGAAGGAAAGCAGTCGCATGCACTCGACGCATTGTTTCAGGATCTCATTAAAATAAGGTATAAGGACTGCAAATATTTCGATTTCGGAACATCCAATGAAGAAGGAGGAAAGGTGCTCAATGCCAGCCTCATCTATCAGAAAGAAGGTTTCGGAGGAAGAGGCGTGGTTTACGACACCTACGAATGGGAATTATAATCTGCACGACAAGAACCATAAAAAAGGAGTCAATCATGTTGACTCCTTTTATTTTATAACACCTTACTCATATACGGAAGTTGAGTAACATTTCTTCAAAATCGAAAATGACTAATGACTAAATCTTGCAAAAGGTCATCAAAAGTCGAAAATGACAAAAATGACTTTGACAAAAATGACTAATGACTAAATACAAAAATTCAGGCTCACCCCTTATGGAGCGAGCCTGATTGAATTAGATTTTCCTGTCACGTTTCACCAGAGTTGCTTGTCACCTCTGCTGTCAAGTCGCCCTTCGTGAGGCGGAAGGTGCGGCCCTGGGCAATGGCTGCAAGCATTTGGGGAAGCAGGGCAAGAGTGGCAAATGCGAAGAGGAGTCCTACGGCGAAAAGGACACTGCTGTCGATTATTCCTAATGGAGGGCTCAGGAATCCACCTACGAGAAGAAGGATGGAAAGAATGAGCGAGACATAGAATGTTTTCATCAATCTAAGTATTTATCAAGAAAGATTTATTTTTGTCAAGAAGATTTTTGTCTTTGTCAAGAATTTGAGAAACAACGTTCGGCGTCCGAAGGGGAAGCCAATTTAAGAATTTTTCTCTGATTCCTATCCGCTACGCGCGGTGAACGTTAATTCTCTGTTTCTCAAATTCTTGACTAAAAATACTCTTGACTAAAAATTATTCTCCGTCACCAGTACCGCCGCCTTCGGTCTGAGAGCCGCCGCCACCCTGGGTGTTGTCGGTGTTACCGCCAGTCTGAGAGCCGCCGCCAGTCTGAGAACCGCCGCCTTCGGTAGTGCCGCCAGTAGATGGAGAGGCAGGCTTGCTGATGTCTACGTTGTCCTTGCCCTGCTTGATGGCCTTGATGACGGCAGCCTGTGCGTCACGGGATGCAACGAGGTTGAACTCTGCGTCGTCACGGAGTGACTTGAACTCTGCGCCTGGCTCCCAGATCACCTTCACGCCAGTGATGTTCTGAGCATTGAAGGCGTTGGGGTCCTCCACACCCTTGCTGGAAAGAGAAACGGAGAAGTCACCGAGGTCGCCGAGGCGGATCTTCTTGCCCTCAAGCAACTGCTCTCGCATACAGTCGACGGTGAGGTAGAGGATGGCCGCGATGTCTGCCCTGCTGTACACGCTGCCGTGGCTTGAGATGTGGCGGGAGAACTTGTCGATGTTCATCACTCCGGTGTACTGTGCGACGGCGAAGGCGTTCTGCTTCTCGGTCTTCACGAGTGCGAGGTCGGCTGGCTGCGGTGTCTTGCCCTCCTTCTTTGCCTGGTTGATGCGTGACTTTGCCTGGTTGATTTCAATGAGGTTTGCGTTCACGCTGCGCTTTACGATGCTGTAATTAATCATAGTTCTGTAGGTTTTAGAAATGATAGTTTAATACTTTGTCAGCTGCCCGATAATGCCACCTTTTGGGTCTTAATAGATGACCGGCGCCTGTCGTCTATTGTGACCGCCATTGGTCGTAATAGATGCCTCCTGAGAGGCTCCCTGAGCACTTTCATTGGTTGACGCTGCAAAGAAAATGCAAACGAGCGCAATGAAAGCTTGCTTTCAAATTGCCGAGTGCTGCTTTTCTTCTGCAAAGATAATACATTTTTCGGCTGTTTGTTCATTTGTAGAATGACTTGTTAAGCAAAACAGGGCAAAAAGGGCAAGAAACAGTGCTGTAAGTTGCTGTGTATGTGTTGAATACGCAAACCTTGAATTTTGGTGTATAAACATCAGCTTTATATAAGCGAGCAACTTATTTTTTTAGTCATTAGTCATTAGTCATTTTCGACTTTGGGAGAGTTAGGCAACCCAATGCCAAGCGGAATCCACAGACAGGCAGCTACTTATTGACAAACTTGCAGCCTCGGCTGATGACGATGCCTCGCGTGGAGCGAGGAACAGACTGCCCACGGAGATTGTAAGACGAACGGGAAGACAAGGAGGAAGAGGCAGGAACAGAGAGGGAAGAAACGGATGTCGTCGTGAGACGACAGTCGTATTCTATCTGCTGTGTATCGAGGATATAATCGCTCACAATGACGGGCTTATGTAGAAGTGTGCCATCGGCGGCAGATGACAAAGAGGCGGGAATCGTGACTTCGAGACTCTCGCCAGGCAACAATCCACGAAGAGACTCTCCTGAACGTACCATGCCTATGGCAAAGTAGGCGTCACGATAGAGTGGAGCCACGCCCTTATTGGTCACAGTGAGGCATGTCTGAACGCCATCAGTCTGACATCTCGTCACCTCGAAATGATAGCCCGAAGCCATGCTGCACTCCTTGAAGCGCGAGGGGTTGTTGTAGTCGTTCTTGCCACCCGGATTGTTGTTGGCTATCATAAAGGTGATGTGATATTTGGCAGCCTGTTCCTCCCAAGTGTGCCCGTACATACCAGCAGGATTGGTGAACCCAGACTGGTCGTTCTTGGTGTAATAGCTCACCTCGCCACCGCAGACTCCTGTCTGCCAGTGCTCTTCGAAGCCCATGTTCAGCCAACACTGCTCGTTGTAGCCGTCGCCGGAGCTCAGCTCGTGGTTCTGGTGCATGAACGAGTCGTCGAACAGCCCGAAACGCAACGCTCTCAGCTCGGCATCGCTGCGGAAGGGGGCATACTTGGTGCTGGCAGCATCGATGCTGATGGCCCAAGGAATGGGCATCACACTGGCAAGGTGGAGGAAGAACTCCTTCTGGTATTCCTTGGTCGGGAAATTCTTGCCCAACTGAATATTGGTATTGCTGCCGTCGTAAATGTGATACTCCGACCAATGGCCGAAACCTACCTCGATGAAGGCGATGCGGGGATCGGAGGCATAACGGGCTGCGAAATCGGCATAAAACTGCTTGGTGAAACGCTTCAGCTCGGCATTGCTCCAGTCGGCATAGTAGCAGGCCCCGTCGCCAGTATGGCTGAAGGTTTCGTGGTAGTCGCTCCTTGCCTTGATATAGGCTGGCACGGCTGTGGTTCCTTCGTTGCCGTCGACCATTGTCTCGCCGGGATACTCATAGAAGAAGCGTAGCACTGCCTGATGACTGCGCCCCTTGATGTCATCGAGCAGGGTTTCGAGATAGCTCCAGTCATAATGTACGGTTCCGTCATCATCGCATCCCGTCACCACCCGGCACGGAGGCAGATAGGCGAACTCCATGGCATGGCTCTGCCCATAAGTGGTATAGAGGCGATGGGCAAGGTCTTCCCAGAGCACGAGTCCCGTCATGGGCTGCACATGGGTTATCTGCGACTGCAGGGGCACGTCGTGCCACCCTGCCGACATCATTCTGAGACTTGCCAGCAGGACAAGGAGAGTCAAAAAAAATCTGTTCATTGCTCGGGAATTATCGAAGTGCTTTTATAAGTTTTTTATTAAGGAGTTACTTATGAGTCATGATGTTGAGCACCATGTCGTCGGTGGTACGCATGGCATCGGCACCGATGGAGGTGAGGTTGTGGATGCAGCGGTCTACATCGTCGTCGACGATGCCCTCGGCAGAAGTGACACAACGGCCCTCCATGGCGAGCAGCGAGGAGAGCAGAGCGGTGCTGACTCCCGACGAGATCTTAAGCGAACAACTGGGCTTGGCTCCGTCGCAGATCATGCCCGTAAGGTTGGCCACCATATTCTTCACCGAGTTGCAGATGCGCTGATAGTCACCACCCATGAGATAAGTGATGCCGCAACTGCTGCCTATGGACGCCACCACGCAACCGCACAGCGCCGACAGCTTGCCGAGGCTCTGCTTAATGTAGATGGCGGTGAGATGGCTGAGCATGAGGGCTCGGATGAGCTCTTCCTCGGTGTTCTCGTTCTCGAGGGCATAGACGGCAACAGGATTGGTGGCACAGATGCCCTGGTTGCCGCTGCCGCTGTTGCTCATCACGGGAATCATGGCTCCTCCCATACGGGCGTCGCATGCCGATGCGGTGCGCGAGATGATGTGCGAGAAGATGCTGTTGCCGAAGATGCCGTGACTCATGGGGCGGTCCATGGTCTTGCCTAAGCAATGGCCGTAGTTGCCCTTGATGGAGAGCTCGGCTGCCCGCATGTTGTACTCCTTGGTCTTCAGAATGAAGCTGATCTCGTCGAGGGGAGCTGTCATGGCGAAGTCGTAGACCATGCGCATGGAAAGTTGTATGTCGGCGTCGTCCTCATCGGCGCCTCCGGGCTGTCGCTCGTCGAGCACCACCTCGTCGTTGCGCTCGGCAAAGACAAAGTGGGTGTGGCTGCCCGCGATGATGGCGGCAGCCTGGTCTTTACCCGAATGACAGACAACCTCGATGTAGAGTTTCTCGACGATGCCCTGCTTCAGCTTGATGTCAATGTCGGCATCCTCTATGTAGCGCTTGCCCTGCTGCAGAGCTTCGGGGGTGAGGTCTTTGAGCACTTCGAGCTCATATTCGGGCTTGCCGATAAGGGCACCCAAGGCTACAGCGATGGGCAGGCCGATCATTCCGGTGCCGGGAATGCCCACACCCATGGCATTCTTAAGCATATTGGGGCTGAGCAACACCTCGATGCTGTCGGGACGCTTGCCCAACAGAGTGGCTGCCTTGGCCGTACACAACGCCACAGCCATCGGTTCGGTGCAGCCGATGGCGGGAACTACTTCCTTATTGACAAGAGCGATGATGCGCTCGCGGGTCTTCATTTCTTGCATGATATTCTCTATTTTTGGGGCAAAGGTACGAAAATTATTCAAAAAAGAATAAAAGTGATGATAAAAAAAAATTACTCAACTTCCGTAAGTACGAAAGTTGAGTAAATTGGGATGATTAGTCTTCTAACTGGAAGAGAGGATCGTCGGCTGTAAGCATCACTGGCTTCTGGTCGAACTCCTTGAGGAGCTGGGCAGGAACATACTGCTTGTCGACCACGAGGCGGAACATGTACTCATTGAACCAGCGGTTGGTCATGATGAGACAGCCCTTCTGTCCGTTGTCGGCGCCCCAGCTGTTCTCCACCTTCCACTTCAGCGGCTTGCCATTGGCGTCGAGGTCGACGGCGGTGAGCGTCATGGCGTGGGTAGAACCGCTGTCGAAGGTGCTGATGCGCTCGGCCTTGTTCATTGGGAACGTGGTACCGAAGAGCGAGGCATAATCATAGTTGTCGAGGTCGAGATAACCGCGCTTGCGGTCGAACTGCTTGCCCACATCGTAGCTGGAGTACATCTTGCGACCATCCTTGAGCGAGGCGATGGCGAGGCTGGCAATCTCGTCCATAGGCAGGTTGAGATACTTCCAGTTGTGGCCGTCGTAGGTGTGGCGGTCGTACTCCACCTCGTAGGTCTTGTGGTAGGGGCGGCGTGGATCGTTCATCACCATGATGAAGGTGCCGTTGAGTTCCTTGCCCACGGTAGCGTCGTAGAAACTCTTGGGAGTATAGGTCTTCGCATCACCCATCTGCTTGCCGTCCTTGTTGCGGAAGGCGTAGCTGAACTCCTTGACAGGCTCACCCAGGGTGAGGCATAGCATGTGATAGACGGTGGCGAGCATCTCGGTCTTGCGGGCCGCTATCTGCTTGGCGTTCTTGCCTGCAGCAGCCATGCGGCGAAGCTCCAGTCCGTACTCACGAAGCTTGCTTGCCACGAGACGGCTCATCTTGTTGGTGTTCTCGCTCGAATAGGTCTCGGGCATCGCGCTCATAGGCACCAGTCCGTACTTGGCTGCCAGGTCGGCCACGCCGCAGAAAGTTCCGCCGTCGTTGAGCGGACTCTTAAAGAAGAACTGCACCTGAGGGTCCTCGATGGACTTGCGTGCATGGTCGATGACGCCCTGAAGCATGAGGTTGGCCTTCTCCAACTGGTCGTAGAAGAAGAGATAGTCCTGCGAGAACTCCACTGTCAGGGAGTCGGCATGAGCCTTGGCGA
This sequence comes from Segatella intestinalis, assembly GCF_029348455.1. Taxonomy (NCBI): domain Bacteria; kingdom Pseudomonadati; phylum Bacteroidota; class Bacteroidia; order Bacteroidales; family Prevotellaceae; genus Segatella; species Segatella intestinalis. The sequence goes on along the minus strand of NZ_JARJVV010000003.1, from coordinate 209,573 downwards.
AGTTGGCACGCAGCACGTTCATGCCGCTGAACATCCAGCAACGGCCAGAGCTCTTCTGATTGTGGATGCGCTGCGCGGGAGTCTCCACGCTGAAGTGAGTGTCAACAGGACCGGCATTGGCACGGTTCTTCACCAAGTCGTCGATACTGTTGGCAGCGATGGCATTGAAGAGCGCCTTGTCGGCAACCGATGTCTTCTGCATTTTCTCGATCTGCGAGAGCATCTGCGCCGAGATGCCTCCCTGCTTGGTCTGAGCCATCGTGGCGGCTGAAACGGCCAGCAAGGCTCCTAAAAGGAAGATGTTTTTTCTCATTATGTTGTGATATTATTGATTTGTCGGGATGCAAATATACGAAGAAAATGTGGGAAAACAGAAATAAAACGGACAAAAATGACATATACTGAAAAAAAAATACTACCTTTGCATGGTTATTCATGAGATGAAGACATGGACAAAGAAAAGTTTAGCCTTTTAAGCAACATCAAGTATCCCGAAGACCTGCGCAAGCTGAGCATCGACGAGCTGCCGGAACTCTGCAGGGAACTGCGCGAGGACATCATCGAAGAGGTGGCGGTCAACCCCGGACATTTCGCCTCCTCGCTGGGTGTCGTCGAAATCACCGTAGCCCTACATTATATATATAATACACCCTACGACCGCATCGTGTGGGACGTGGGCCATCAAGCCTATGGCCACAAGATACTGACCGGGCGGCGCGACGCCTTCTGCACCAACCGAAAGCTGCACGGCATACGCCCCTTCCCCACTCCCTTAGAGAGCGAATACGACACCTTTGCCTGCGGGCACGCCAGCAACTCCATTTCGGCGGCGCTCGGCATGGCTGTGGCCGCCAAGCAGAAGGGGGAGAACGACAGGCACGTAGTGGCTGTGATAGGCGACGGAGCCATGAGCGGAGGACTCGCCTTCGAGGGAATCAACAACGTATCGAGCACGCCCAACGACCTGCTCATCATACTCAACGACAACGATATGAGTATCGACCGGGCCGTGGGAGGTATGGAGAAATACCTGCTCAACCTCGACACCAACGACACCTACAACCGACTGAGGTTCAAGGCTTCGCAATGGCTGCACTCGAAAGGCTACCTCAACGATGACAGGCGAAAGGGAATACTGAGACTGAACAACGCGCTGAAGTCGGCACTGAGCCACCAGCAGAACATCTTCGAGGGAATGAACATACGGTACTTCGGACCCTTCGACGGACACGACATACGCGAAGTGGTGCGCGTGCTGCGACAACTCAAGGACATGAAAGGCCCCAAGTTGCTCCACCTGCACACCATCAAGGGCAAGGGCTACGAGCCTGCTGAGAAGAGCGCCACCATCTGGCATGCACCAGGAAAGTTTGATCCCGAGACGGGCGAGCGATTAGTGAGCGACACCAGCAACCAGCCGCCCAAATATCAGGACGTCTTCGGAAACACCCTGCTCGAACTGGCACAGCAGAACCACAACATCGTGGGTGTAACGCCCGCCATGCCCACCGGATGCTCCATGAGCATCATGATGAAGCAGATGCCCGACAGGGTGTTCGACGTGGGCATAGCCGAAGGACACGCCGTCACCTTCTCGGCAGGAATGGCAAAGGATGGACTCATGCCGTTCTGCAACATATACAGCTCGTTCGCACAGCGAGCTTACGACAACATCATACACGACATGGCGCTGCTCAGTCTGCCCGTGGTGCTGTGTCTCGACAGGGCTGGACTCGTTGGTGAGGACGGACCCACACACCACGGAGCCTTCGACCTGGCGGCGCTGCGGCCTGTGCCCCACCTCACCATCGCATCGCCTATGAACGAGCACGAGCTGCGCAACCTGATGTACTCGGCCCAGTTGCCCCACCACGGTTGCTACGTGATACGCTACCCCAGAGGCAACGGTGTGCTCACCGACTGGCGAAACCCCATGCAGGAAATCGTGACCGGAACGGGCAGAAAACTGAAGGAAGGCACCGACGTGGCTGTGCTCACCCTCGGACCTATCGGAAACGATGCTGCCGAGGCCATAGCCGAAGTGGAGAAAGAGACGGAGGGACTGAGCGTGGCCCACTACGACATGCGATTCCTGAAACCGCTCGACGAGAAACTGCTCCACGAGATAGGTAGCAGATTCAACCGCATCGTAACCATCGAGGACGGCGTGCGCATGGGTGGCTTCGGCTCTGCCGTCATAGAATGGATGAGCGACCACGACTATCATCCTCACGTCATCCGCATGGGACTGCCCGACGAGTTTGTGGAACACGGCACGATAGCACAGCTCAGAGAAATCGTACACATGGATAAAAAATCTATCAAAGAAGCTATTATAAAAGAATGAAAATCATCATTGCTGGCGCATACGCCATCGGAACGCACCTAGCGAGACTCCTGTCACGCAGCAACGAGGAGATAACACTCATCGACGAGAGCGAGGAGCGGCTGGCAAGCATCGGCTCCGACTGCGACCTGCTCACCATGGTGGGAAAGCCTACAAGCCTGAGGGTATTGCGAGATGCGGGAACGGCAGACGCCGACCTCTTCATCGCTGTCACGCCATTGGAGAGCACCAATATCACTGCCAGCATCCTGGCGAAAAACCTGGGAGCCAAGCGAACGGTGGCACGCGTGGACAACCCCGAATACATGGATCCGCAGGCACAGGAGTTCTTCCAGGGACTGGGCATCAGCAAGCTGATATATCCAGAGATGCTCGCCGCTGTCGACATTAACAACGGACTGAAGATGAGCTGGGTGAGACAGCGATGGGACGTGCACGACGGCGCCCTGGTGATGCTCGGCATCAAGCTGCGACAGACCTGCGAGATACTGAACCAGCCGCTCAAGGACATCAGCGGACCCAACGACCCCTACCACGTAGTGGCCATCAAGCGAGGCGACGAAACCATCATCCCCGGCGGTAACGACGAACTGAAACTCTACGACCTGGCTTACTTCATGACCACACGCAACTACATTCCCTACATCCGAAAGATCGTGGGCAAGGAGCACTATGTGGACGTGAAGAACGTGATGATTATGGGCGGAGGACGAACGGCCGTGAGAGCCGTGAAGAAAATGCCCGAATACATGGAGTGCAAAATCATCGAGAAGGACGAGGCGCGGTGTGAGTACCTCAACGAAATACTCGACGAGAACAAGACGCTCGTCATCCATGGCGACGGACGCGACATCCCGCTGCTCAACGAGGAGGGAATACGCAGCACGCAGGCTTTCGTGGCGCTGACGGGAAACGCAGAGACCAATATCCTGGCATGCCTCACTGCCAAGCGCATGGGAGTGAGAAAGACCGTGGCTGCCGTAGAGAACGTCGACTACGTGAGCATGGCTGAGAGCCTCGACATCGGAACCATCATCAACAAGAAGGTGATTGCCGCCAGCTACATCTATCAGATGATGCTCGATGCCGACGTGATGAACGTGCGCTTCCTCATGAATGCCAACGCCGACGTGGCGGAGTTCATCGCCAAAGAAGGATCCAAGGTAACCAAGAAGCCTGTCAAGGACCTGGGAATGCCCATCGGCGTGACCATCGGCGGACTGGTGCGTGGCGAGGAGGGAATGCTCGTTTCGGGCAACACGCAGATTGAAGCGGGCGACTCGGTCATGGTATTCTGCCACAACATCAATATGAAGAAGATAGAAAAATACTTTGTATGATGGGAGGTAATGGGAACTTCCATTAACTTCTTAAAATTTCCCTCACTTGAGAAAACTCGAACAAAAAGAATGATCAACTGGAAACTGATATACAAGGTTCTGGGGCAGCTGCTCTTCATTGAGGCTTCGCTGCTGCTGCTCAGTCTGCTGGTAGCTGTCTACTATCAGCAGGAAGACATCTTTGCCTTCATCGTGGCAACGCTGACCACCATTGGCGGAGGACTCATCCTGAAATGGCGAGGACACGGAGCCGACAACTCCATGTCGCGACGCGACGCCTATCTCGTTGTCTCGCTATCGTGGATTATCTTCAGCCTCTTCGGCACGCTGCCCTTCATGGTGAGCGGCTACATCAACCACTTCACCGATGCCTACTTCGAGACGATGTCGGGATTCACCACCACCGGAGCCACCATACTCGACGACGTGGAGTGCTTTCCGCACGGACTGCTGTTCTGGCGATCACTCACACAGTGGATAGGCGGACTGGGTATCGTGTTCTTCACCATCGCCCTGCTGCCATCGCTCGTAGGCGGACAGACCAAGGTGTTTGCCGCCGAAGCCACAGGCCCTATCAAGACCAAGTTGCATCCACGTATCTCCACATCGGCAAAGTGGATTTGGAGCATCTATCTCATGCTCACCATCGCCTGCATTCTGTCGTATTATGTGGCGGGAATGGGACTTTTCGACAGTTTCAACTATGCCATGACGACAACGGCAACGGGAGGCTTCTCCACCCACAACACCAGTACCGAGTTCTTCCATTCGCCATCGCTCGAATACATCTGTACGTTCTTCTGTTTCCTATCGGGTGTCAACTTCACACTGCTCTATGCCGCCGTCATCAAGTTTAAGATCAAGGAACTGTTCCGCAACTCCGAGTTCCGATTCTACATCTTCCTCGTCACGGTCTTCAGCATCTTCATTATGGTTGAGCTCATCGTGATGCGCAACTACGATATAGAACACGCCTTCCGCAGCGCCATCTTCCAGGTGGTTTCGTTTATCACGACCACTGGTCTCTTCAACGACGATGCCGCACTCTGGCCTCACGTCACATGGGTGGTGCTGTCGATGTGTATGTTTATCGGTGCCTGCTCGGGCAGTACGAGCGGAGGACTGAAATGCATCCGTGGCGTCATCCTATTGCGCATGGTGAAGAATGAGTTCCGACAGATATTGCACCCCAACGCCGTGCTGCCGCTCAAGATCGATGGGGTGAACGTGCCCATGCAGAAACGCGTCACGCTGCTGGCGTTCCTCACCATCTATCTCATCATCTGCGTCATCATCTCGTTCACGATGATAGCGATGGGAATCGACAACACCAATGCCATCACCATCACGCTGAGTTGCGTGGGAAACGTAGGACCGACCTTGGGAACAGAGATTGGACCCACCATGTCGTGGAGCGAACTGCCCGATCTGGCCAAGTGGTTCTGCTCGCTCATGATGCTCATCGGCCGTCTGGAAATCTTTACCGTACTCGTGATCTTCACACCAGCCTTCTGGAAGGAGAATTAGGGGGGGGGGAAGGAAAACGGTAAAAAAGTAAAAAGGTAAAAAAGTAAAAAGAGCCTTCTTGCTGATAAGGTGTTTCATGTAAAGGATGAAAAATAGAAAAATAAAATCAACATAACATAAAATAATAAGTGTACTCTGCTCGTTATTTGTATAATAAATACTAAACTATAACAAGTGTTGAGCTAAAAAGCAAAAGAGTAAAAAACTTATTCTATCTGACAGTAAATTATAGACACAATGAAACCATTAAAATTTGAACCCTTATTGAAGTCCACCATCTGGGGTGGCAACAAGATTATCAACTTCAAAGACCTCAACCTGCAGCAGGAGAAGGTGGGCGAGAGCTGGGAAATCTCTGGTGTGCCTGGCAACGAGAGCATCGTGGCTGACGGCGAGATGAAAGGCAAAAGCCTCAACGAGGTAGTCGCCGAACTGAAAGACAGCTTCTTAGGCAAGGAGAACTATCAGCGATTCGGCAATGAGTTTCCGCTGCTCATCAAGTTTATCGACGCCAACACCGACCTCTCCATTCAGGTGCACCCCAACGACGAGATAGCGCACAAGCAAGGCAAGGAGCGCGGAAAGACAGAGATGTGGTACGCCCTGCCATGCGAGCCCGAGGCCAAGCTATACAACGGTCTGAAAATGAAGATCACACCCGAAGAGTACAAAAAGATGGTGGAGAACGACACCATCACCGACGCCCTGGCACAATACAAGGTGAAGGAGGACGACTGCTTCTTTATCCCTGCAGGCAGAATACACGCCATCGGAACGGGTTGCTTCGTGGCAGAGATACAGCAAACCAGCGACGTGACTTACCGCATCTACGACTTCAAGCGCAAGGACAAGGACGGCAACTACCGACAGCTGCACACCAAGGAAGCTGCCGAGTGCATCGACTACACCGTGCTGTCCAATTATCGACAGGAATACAAACCTGTGAAGAATCAGGGTGTCAGCATCGTGCGCTGCCCTTATTTTTGCACCGCTGTCTACGATCTCGACGAACCTATGACACTCGATTACTCTGAGCTCGACAGTTTCGTGATTCTCATCGGCCTGAAGGGCCAAGCCACCATCACCGACAACGAGGGCAACACCATCACCCTGCAGGGCGGCGAAAGCATCGTGGTTCCAGCCTCCACCCAGACGTTGAAGGTAGATGGAACATTGAAGTTCCTCGAGACATACGTATAATTTTTAACGGTAAAAAGGATTTCTAAAGGTAAAAAAGTAAAAAGGTAAAAAGAGCCTTCTTGCTGATAAAGTATTTACTTTTTTACCTTTAAAAATCCTTTTTACCCTTTTACTTTTTTACCTTTTTACCTTTAAAAATCCTTTTCCAAATATCTTTCCACGTCCGCCAGAATCTTCTGGAATTCCGGAGAGAACTGATAGTAGGTATTTTTCTTCATCATCATCTTCACCTTGCCGAGGCTGTTCTCGTAGCAAGCTATTTCGGTGCGTGCCTGTTCGCTGTGAACAGCACGGTCGCGGATGTCGTTCTCCTGCTCATTGCGCAGAATGTCGCACACCGTCTGCACCACCGGACTCACTACCAGGTCGAAAAGATGATGACCCTGGATGTAAAGATAAGTATTGTTGTCGTTGATTCCCAAGTCGCGCAACATCCGCTCCGTCTCAGGCAAGGCATCCTTGAGTTTGGGGAAACGGCGCTCCAGCTGGAACATCTTCGCCCTCACCTTCTTGCTCAGATACTCTATCGCCCACTTCGGATTCTGAATGCGTACTGAGGGAAGCACCACCACCTTGTTGAACTCGCACATATCGAAGTGCATCGTCATCTTGCGGCGCTGCAGAAAGACAACATGCCATACAAAGAGAGGCCAGATGGTTTGGGAATAAGACTGCAGGAAGCGCTCAAAGTTGAAAATGCGATGGTCGTTGAGCGTCACCATCACACAGGTCTCGTGCAGTCCCTTGGCATAACACTGGAAGTTTTCTATCGCGTAGGCATAAGTATGAAAGATGTAGGGATTCTCCAACATCTGTCTCGACATCTCCGTGGCGCCTTGCAGAATATAGTCGTAGTCGGCATCCACACAGGCTATCATGTCTCTGCCCACGCCCTTGAGCATATTGGAGATGGCAGCCTTCTTGCCCCTGTCGAGATGCTGGTTGCGCGAAGGCAGCATGATATCAAAAGTTAGTTTGTCGTCCTCATAACGGCCAAGCACCGAGCGCCAGAAGAACACATCGTCGTAGCTCTCGACGTAGACTACTATTCTGCGCCGGGCTTTCTTCGGAGTCATCTTGTTGATGGCCTCGAAGTATTGCGAATTGATATTATCGGTTAAACGTTTAGCCATAAGCAGAACAATTAAACACTAAACATTAAACACTAAAACATCACTTAATCGTTATGTCGTTCACCTCAGTCACACGGTCGGTCCAGCCGTCCATGACCACAGCAGGACTGTGGGTTGTCATGATAATCTGAATGTTGGGGTTCAACTTCAGCACCAAGGAGATAAGCTGCTTCTGCCATTCAAAGTGCAGACTGATCTCAGGCTCGTCCATGAAGAGCACATAGGACTGATTGTCTTCCACCAGCACAGTGAGCAGAATGGCAAGCATCTGCTTCTCGCCTGCCGACAGCTGATAAGGCTGCAGCACCTCGCCGATCTGGTTGAACTTGATCTCGTTGGCAGTGCGGATGATGGTCTTGCCCGTCTCACGAAACAGGTCGTCCACGATGTCCTGAAACATCCTCTTAGGCTCGCTGAGCGCCTGAGCCTTCTGGGCAGCATCGGGTTCACCACTCTGCAGCACGGCAATGATACGGTTGCCGATGTTCACCTGATAGTCGAGATACTTGCGCTGCAACTGGAAGAGCTGCCAGTCGAGCTCGGTGACAAGCGTAAGATCCACCTTGCTGATCATCTCAGAGTTGAGCAGCGGACGGTCGACCGAACGAATCACATCAAACCGAATCCACTTAGCCTCCTCGGGCTCCACCTTCAGATGAACACCCTTGAGCAGATGGCTTGGAAACTCGCCCCCGGCACTCAGGCCTTTCACTACCTTGTTGAGAATGGTGCTCTTTCCCACTCCGTTCACACCGCTCAGGATGTTCACCCTGCGGTCGAGGTTCCAAAGTATGTGCTTGGTACCACTCCATAGAGAGTCTATCTCTATCTGCTTGATATAATCGGCATATTTCTGCATAGGTTTATACTTTTATCTACTTTAACTCTAAAACTTAGGGCAAATATAATCATTTTAACCGAAATTTTGTACCTTTGCACCGATTTTTTATATTAAATAAGGTAAAATGGGTAACAACAAACCACTTTTAGCCCACTTGTGTCTCTTTGGATCGGGCGCATTCTGGGGACTGATGGCACCTGTAGGCAAGGATGCCATGACACACGGCATCGAGGGCATCGACATGGTATCTTTCCGCGTTCTGGGCGGAGCCATCCTCTTCTGGCTCACTTCACTCTTCACCCGCAGGGAGCATATCCCTACAACCGACATCATCAAGTTGGCTGGAGCAGGACTCTTCGGACTGGTATTCAACCAGTGCTGCTACACCATCGGACTGAGCATCACCTCGCCCAGCAATTCGAGCATCATGACTACATCGATGCCTATCTTCGCCATGATTCTGTCGTTCCTCATCCTCCGCGAGCCCATCACCTGGAAGAAGGTGGCTGGCGTACTCTTAGGCTGCAGCGGTGCCGTGCTCATCATCATGACAAGTGCCACGGCGGGAAATGCCAAGGTGGGAAACATCTGGGGCGACTTACTCTGCATGGCCGCACAACTGTCGTTTGCGCTCTATCTGTCGCTCTTCAAGCCCTTGGTGGGAAAGTATTCGCTCTTCACCATCAACAAGTGGATGTTCACCTGGGCATCGGTCATGATCCTGCCTTTCTCCGCCTCTCATGTGGCTTCCATCCCATGGGCTGAGGTGCCAGTATCGGCATGGTGGGAAACGGGCTACGTCATCTTCTTCGGCACTTATCTGGGCTACATCCTGATGATGATAGGTCAGAAGACACTCCGCCCCACAGTGGTTTCGGTATACAATTATGTGCAGCCCTTGGTCTCTGTTTCTGTCAGCATGCTCGTAGGCCTGGCAGTCTTCAAAGGCACGCAGGCTCTTGCCGCCCTCCTCGTCTTCTCAGGCGTTTGGCTGGTTATCAAGAGCAAGTCGAAACACGACATCGACAAGCACGACCACAGCCTGGCCTACGAGAAAAGGCATGCGTAAACTGATTTCATGTCGATAAAAAAAACAGTAACTGTCCTCATCTGATATAACCTTTCAGATGAGGACTGTCTTTTTTTCGCCAAATTAGGTAACAAATTACAGCCAAATTGGGTAACAAAACACAGCCAAATTGGGTAAAAATATGCAGCCAAATTTGGTAATTCCAAGATTTCATCGTATATTTGCAGCAGAAATAAAAGAGATTGACATGAAGAAATACAAGAAAAGAATTGCAGATAAACTATTGGAATACAGATTAGAAGAAGTTGGAGCTGTATTGATAGAAGGCCCAAAATGGTGTGGAAAAACAACCACAGCAGAACAAAAGGCCAAAAGCGTGCTATACATGGCAGACCCAGACAACCAAAACAACTATCTGGAAATGGCGAATTTAAAGATAAAAATGCTCCTGAAAGGAGAAAAGCCACGTCTCATTGACGAATGGCAAATCATTCCGCAAATCTGGGATGCCATACGATTTGAAGTGGACCCCCAAGGTGAGGAAGGCTTGTTTATCCTCACTGGTTCTGCCGTGCCTACATCATCTGAAAAAATACATCACACGGGTACAGGACGTTTCGCTTGGATTACCATGCGCCCTATGTCATTATGGGAATCGAGAGAATCTACAGGCGAAGTAAGTATCAGCGAACTGTTTAAAGGAAATGCAAACCAAGAAGGTTTCAACAAATTGAAACTGGAAGATATCGCCTTTCTCGTCTGCAGAGGAGGATGGCCCAGTGCTACAACCAAGAACACAAGAGCTGCCTTGCGACAGGCATACGACTATTACGATGCAGTGGTTAAGACTGATATTTCAAGGGTAGATAAAATCAGCAGAAACAGCGAACGAACCAAACTCCTTCTGCGTTCATACGCCCGTTCACAAGGTGGACAACTCAGTATCGAAGCCATACGACAAGACATGATGGAAAATGATGATGAGACGCTGGCAGACAAGACTGTTCAGAGTTACATCGGTGCGCTCAAAAAAATCTTCGTCATAGAGGACATGCCTGCCTGGAATCCGAACCTTCGCAGCAAGACAGCTATCCGTTCGGCTGAAACCCGATATTTCGTTGATCCATCTATTGCTGTGGCAGCATTAGGCCTTGGTCCTGATGATCTCATCAACGACTTGGAGACTTTCGGCTTACTTTTCGAGACCTTATGCGTTCGTGATCTTCGTGTATATGCAGATGCCATAGATGGCAACGTCTATCATTATCGCGACAAGAACGGCTTGGAATGTGATGCCGTTCTCCATCTCCGCAACGGTTCATACGGTCTCATCGAAATTAAGCTGGGTGGTGCACAAGCCATCGAAAAAGGAGTCTCTACGCTAACTGCTCTTGCTGACAAGATAGACACAACCAAGATGAAATCCCCATCTTTTATGATGGTACTCACAGCTGTCGGCGACTATGCTTACCGCAGAGAAGACGGAGTATATGTGGTGCCTATCGGCTGCCTGAAAGATTAACTTTGTAGAGAATCCAGGCTACTTGTATTATTCCAATGCTGGCACATTCATTCCTGGCACTTTGGAGAATGCTTTGAGGAACGAAGAACCTCAGACGCATTTTCGCAATGAATGTTTGTGTAGGGCTATGGTAGATTTCAACATGATTGATACTGTAAGCCGTGGTATCAAGAAAATGTTCAATGAGCAATGGCGCAGACATTTCCCTATGCCAGACTATGAGATTGACCAGATAAAGAAAATTGCATCAAAACAACAACCGATGTCGAAATTAGATGTATACGACTAAGGAACATAAAACAATTACCAGTAGATGAGGACGGCTTAATTAATTATGGTTCGTGCCCACACGTACGTATAATTTATTTTTTATAAAAATGTATCAAAGTATCATTTTTGATGTTCAGCATCGTTATATCTAATTGATATATTAGCAGTTGCCAGTAATGAGACTTTTCGTGAAATATGATGAGAAGTATCATAGAAGTATCATAAAAGTCGCATTTTTGGCGAAAAAATATCATTTTCGATGCAACATTTTGCCATTTTCCACGTTATTAAGATAATCAATTATTAACTTAATACCCAATAACACATGGACGAAAAAGAACTGCTGAGAAAAGCTTTTGAGTATGGCGAGGTGCCAGGCATCATCACCTACTGCTTCACCGAACTTTGTCCGATGAAAAACAACTGTATCCACTATCTCGCCTCGCTCTACAAGAACGACGACATCAAGCGGGGCCATGCCATCTTCCCCAATGCCTTGAAAGACGGAAAATGCGAGTTCTTCGCCCCACTGCGTATCGTGAAAATGGCCTGGGGATTCGACAAGCTCTTTGCCGAGGTGAAGGTGAAGGACGCTCCCCTGCTCCGCTCTGAGATGAGAAGCTACCTCGGCAGCAAGGGACAGTACTACCGATATAAACTGGGACAACAGAAACTCGTGCCCGAACAGCAGGAACACATCAAGCAACTCTTCGCTCGCTTCGGTTACAAGGATGTGGATTTCGAATACTTCGCCGAGGAAATCGACTTCACGAGTATATGATGAAGAATCCTGCCACCCATGGTTTCTCCGTGCCCACCACATGTTCCCTTACGGACCGATGGACGGGCATCGACTGAACAAGCCTCGGGCATCGACTGAACAAGCCTCGGGCACACACTGCCAACACAGTGGGCAACAAGTGCCCAAACGGGAAGCCCGCTTTTGGGCACTATACTTTCATTTTCCAACAAGCTTTCAAAAAAAACATCATGAAGATTACAATCGTACACAACGACAATAAGAAGCAACTCCTCGTCAGCACAAAGACGATGGAGAAACTACTGGAGCTCATCGCCAAGGACGACAGCAAGCAGAGCGTAACCCGATTCAGAGACTACGCCGCCTACATCGACGAAGACTACCGTTTCTACAAGGACATGCCTACATGGATGCACATCTATCCTGCCGCCGAGTTTGCGAAGGACGAGAACAGCAATCTGAAGATGAAGGTTTGTAATGGCATCCTGCTCCTCAAGTTCAGCAACATCACCGACCCCGATGGCACGGAAGGCGTGAAGCGTTCGGTCGCCATCCTGCCCTCCACCTTTGCCGCACTGGAAAGTGCCGACGGAAAGAGCGTCATCGTGCTGGTAAAATTCACCAACCAGAACGACAAGCTGCCTACTTCCGAGCCTGAGGCGGAGCAGCTCTATCGCATCGCCTACCAACAGATCCATCCCATCTACCAAGCCGTGGTCAAGGCATCGCTCACCATCGGCGCCCAAGTTGCTTCCGTCGAGGCTTCCTCTACCATGTCGAACGAGCCTTCGCTGCACAACAGTTTCATGATGACGCTGGATGCCCACCCTTATTACAATGCCAAGGCGGTGGCGATGAGGATAGACTGTCATTACCGCACGGAAGACACCGACCAGCAAGCCGATCCCGAAGCGAAAGGAAAGGCAAGAAACGAGGACATGGACTGCAAGGACGAGAAAAACGACATAGCAAGCATGATGCTGCTGTTGAGAAACCAATACAATTTCAGATACAACTCGGTAATGAAATACGTGGAATACCAGCCGAAGGAGAAAGGATGGTACGGATACCGACCCGTGGAGCCGAGGGTGATGAAAAGAATGACGCTCGAAGTACAGTTGGCTGGACTAAGGGTGAGCATCAAGGACATGAGGAATTTTCTGGAGTCGGACTACATCAAGAATTACAATCCGATAGAAGAGTATCTCTATCTGTGCCACAACAAGTGGGACGGCAAGGACCACATCCGTGCCTTGGCCCGCACCGTGCCCACCAACAATCCATACTGGGCAGACTGGTTTTACACGTGGTTTCTCGGCATGGTGGACCAATGGCGTGGATACACGCATCGCCAGTACGGCAACTCGGTGGCTCCGCTCCTCATCTCCAAACAGGGCTTCAACAAGAGCACATTCTGCCGCCGCCTCTTGCCGCCCGAACTGCAATGGGGTTACAGCGACAACCTGATTCTCTCGGAGAAACGACAGGTGTACCAGGCGATGGCACAGTTCATGCTCATCAATCTTGACGAGTTCAACCAGATTTCACCACAGGTGCAACAGGGTTTTCTGAAGAATCTTATCCAGTTACCTACGCTGAAATACAAGCCGCCGTACGGAAGTCACGTCATGGAGTTTCCACGCCTCGCCTCCTTCATCGCCACGAGCAACATGAACGACATCCTCACCGACCCATCCGGCAACCGCCGTTTCATCGGCATCGAGTTGACAGGCCCCATCGACGTGAGTGTCCGCCCCAACCACCAGCAGCTTTTCGCCCAGGCACTTGTGGCGTTGGGCAATGGCGAGAAGTGTTATTTCGACGCCGAGCAGGTGAAGCTCATCATGCAGAGCAACTGCCAGTTTGAGGTGGTTCAGCCGATAGACCAGTATTTCCGTCTCTACTTCGAACCTGCCGACGACGAGAAGGAAGGTGAGTACATGACGGCCGCCGAGATTTTCGACTTTCTGAAAAAGCAGATAGGTTCGTCGCTGAAAGTAAACAGCTTGATGGGATTCGGACGAAAATTGGCTAACATGACGCAACTGAACCACAAGCGTTTCGCCGATGGAATGAAATATCTGGTAAAGAAAAGATAAAGCAGCCTAAAATGAGACTTCCATGATACTTTTATGAGACTTTTCGGAACAAAATCCGAAAAGTCTCATTTATTATATATATCTATCTATCAATGTATTACAAAAAGTTTCAAAGTCAAGAATGATACTTTGACACTTTTCTTTCAAAAAAAAACATTTACGGGCAAGAGATCAGCATCCTAAGTAAACCATAAGTCCACCCAGTACGATATACAACAAGGCGTATGGGATGGCGGAACGGAGGATCTCGCCGTCCTTACCCTCCATGTCGCATGAGGCAGTGGCGATGGCGATGCTCTGCGGACTGATCATCTTTCCACCCGTGGCACCTGTGGTATTGGCGGCAACAAGCCAGTTGCTTTGACTTCCCTCCACCCCGAAGAAAGTATCAGTGCCCGTCATGCCGAGCTGGTTGGCAACATGAGCCTGGAGCTTGGCGAAGAGAATATTGGATGAAGTATCAGAACCCGTTACGAAGGTACCGATGGCACCAATCATCGGAGCTACCAATGGATAGAAATCACCCGTCACAGCCACCAAGCCCGAGGCGATGGAAGTTATCATACCCGAATAGTTCATCACACTCGCCAAGGCTATCAGCGAACAGATGGTAACCACCGTCTTGCGCAAGTTCACCGTGGTTCGGGCCAAGATGACCATCAGTCGCTTGAAATTCAACCCCTGTACCAATCCACCGATCGTAGCACCCAGGAAGAGCATCAACCCTGCATTCGAAATCCAACCGAACTTAAAGGTACTGCCCAACACCGGCAGATGAACAGCACTCACCAAATGCGTCTTCAGGAAGGCATTGACTGGAGGACAGAGCGCACCCGACACCAAGATAAACACCAATATAAAGAGGTAAACGCTCCACGCCTTGAAGCTCTCGGAGAAAGTGAAGGTCTCCTGTTTCTGCACCTTGCTCTTTCTCGCAAACACCTTGGCATAAACGATGATGGCAGCGATGGCGGCGATAGAGCCAATGATGGCAGGAGTCTCCGAACCGAGATAATAGCCGCAGACGAACTGCACCGCCACGGAAATCATTCCCACCCAAAGGGATATGACAAGGTTCTTGACGAGATTATGCCTGTCGGTAAGGGTAAGGATGATGAAAGGCAGGATGATGAAGAGCGGAGACAACTGTATGATGGCGAACGCCGATGTCTCGCAAATCTGCGCCACCGATGCCGAGCCGCTTTCCGCCACCTCATTGCAGAGCGTGGTGACAGGGACACCGACGGCACCAAATCCCGTTGCCACCGTGTTGCCGACCAAGGACACCAGAGCCGAGAACATGGGTTTGAATCCCAGTCCGATGAGGATGGCGGCAGGAATCGCCACCGCCGTTCCGAAGCCAGCCATGCCTTCGAGCAATCCGCCGAATCCCCAGACGAGCAGCAGCACGAGCAATCCCTTATCGTCGGTAATCGAAGTGAATTGTTTCTTGATAACCTCAATCTGCTTGCTTTCCACCAATATATTATAGCTATAGATAGCCATCAGGATGATGATGAGGATCGGGAACACCGCCTTCAGCAGACCTTCCACCACAGCCCATCCCGTCAGGGCGAGGATGCTGTCCCCCGCATGTTCCGGGGCTATCATCCCCAGTGGAGAGGCGGCGAAAAGAGCCAGCAATACAGTTACTACGAGTGTCAACAAGGCGCTCTTATGTCCTGCCATCTTGAAGCCGAGCATCAAGACGAAGAGTAACACAATGGGTACAATAGAAATAATAGATGCCATAAGTTATTCAGATTTTATGTTTTTGCCTGCAAATATAACAATTTTCTTTGAGAATAGTATAAAGAAATAAGTATTTTTAAGGCAACAATTATGCCCCAACATATGAAGTCTGATGAAAGAAAACATGCAGAAAAAACGAAGCCGGCTTCATGTGGCAACGCAAGTACTTTCATTGTTGATTGAAAGTACTTTCGATTGCCATAGAAGCCGGCTTCGTTTTAGGGGTTATTCCCTCTTCTATTCATCCCATGCTGTCCAGGGGTTGTAGGGTTTTGCCATATCGGCAACACTGCCGTTGCCGTTATCTTCACTTCCTCCTTCTGATGAAGTTCCACCCACATTAGTGCCAGTACTTCCACTCCCGTCTGTACGAACTTGATTCTGGTCATAAACGCCAGGCGATGCGGCTATGAAATGTTCTGTTTCCATCTTCACCAATATCATAGTTGGCTTGTTGTATATCTTTTTCATTTTCTTTTCTCCTTTTACTATTATTTTTACATCACTTTCTCTTCATGTGCATTCTCGGCACACTCTTACTTACGGAGATATTTTCTGCCGTTGCGCACCACGATGCCCTTGTAAGAAGCATCCACACGCTGTCCGCTCAGGTTGTAAACCTCGGCTTGCTTAGAGGCTTCCGCTGCCGAAATGTTGCTGATGCCTGTTGTCGAAGCTGCCATCACTGCCACATGAATCTTGGCGTTGGTGTTATTGTTCTTGCTTGCAGCCTGTGCTGCGTTGTTGTTGTCCTTGCTCCAGTTGGGGAAATAGAAATAAGCACGCATGCCGTTGAACTGAAGAGGAGAATCTTTAGGCAGATATTTCAGATAGTTGCCAGCAGCTGTGCTGATGTACTGATACTTCTGGCTGCCGTTATCGGCAATAAGGGTTCTCGTAAGTTTACCATCCGCATCCTCAGTATACTTCTTACGACCATACAGTCCAAGATAATAGAAATCGCCGTTCACAATGTTGTCGTTATACGAAGCCTTCACCTCATAAGGAGGCACCACGGAAATGAGTTTTTCTCCAATATGGGCATAATAAGTTGACTCTTTACTCATAAGAGTTTCTGGCTCCATGTTCTCTGCACCTGGAATGGTCGTTAAACAAGCTGTCTGTGTGCCTGATGCCTGCATCAGATAAGGCACACCAGCCTTAATAGCAAGCTCAGTATCTGGCAGTTTGGTAAAGGCAAGTACACCTTTATCGCTCACCTGTCCAACCCACTGATGATCAGTCTCTTCGCTTGTTGTCGTAGGTTTGGCAAGAGCAGTAAGTTCACAGCCGAAAGCCGTCTTAAATTCTTCTTTTGTCAAGTCGAAAGGCAGACAGATCGTATTCCATGCACCAGCATTGTTAACCAGTTTTGTACGATGCACATAGACATCCACCTTATCTTGAAGAGCGCCCTGTTGTACCAAGTATTCTACACGACCCTCAGCATCATTCTCATCAAGATAAATTTTGTTTACCTTAAAGAAATCGCCTTTCAGTACAATGAGTTTAGACTCGCTTTTATTGCGCTTCACCAATATGCCCTCGAAGGTTCCGCTGGTTCCTACATAGTCATCAAGATTGATGCCATCCAACTGCGAACTATTGAAATAAATACGATTATTCATATCAGCTTCACTTGTACCAGTATTTTCATCCTGTACCAAATAAAACTCCGTATTATTTTCATTATCACTTGCCTTCTTGATGGTTCCTGGTACTCTGATAATCGTATTCAAATACTTACCATACGAAGCTGTTGCCGTATTTCCATCGTCAGGATTATTATTTGCAATTGTATACACATCTTTGACTTCAGTAAAAGGATAAACTGCCGGCTTTGTTCCATCTGCACTTGCCTCGCCTGAATGGTCTACAGTAAGAGAAGTCTTGTAAGTAGTCCCATCGATATCCTTCGTTTCATGTATGGCACCGAAATACACCATTCCGCTCTCACCCTCATTATAATCACCTATGATCGAACCTGTGATTTTGCTACCAACAGCCAAATCAGAAGGCAACGAGAATCCCTTATCTATATTATAAGGTGAAACCCATAAGCCATATTTACTATTATCGACAATAAAAAATGAGTTGATGAATTTTTCATTTTTGATGTCTGGGTCTGCATGTTTCATCACAGCCACTACGATAGCAGGATTTTTTGCATCAAACTGTATGACCACATCTTGATGTTTCTGATTATTTGACTGAGCACCATCGCGCAATTCTTTAATCGAGGTAAAAACCTTCTGCGTTGTTGTCGAACCACTTGCCGTTTGAGCCCAAGCCTGTCCTGTGGTGAGGATGATGATACCAATCAACATCCATAATCGAGATAGAATTAAACGTTTCATTTTACTTACAGTTTTAGTGGATTATTTTGAGTATATTTTTTGTTCTTGCGAATTACCTTTTCCCAGATGAACGTTTTAAACGTATATCTTCTTTCACAGGGGCAAAATTAGTAAAAAAATCAAAACGTTTTCTTTTTGCATATCATTTTTTCGCAATTAATTACGAAAACGTTTACGACAACTCCCCTTTCCTTACGTTTTATCTCTCAATCACTATCTTTCGCTTACTTTTTACTGTCAACTTCGTCATTTATACATAAAAAAGACAGAAAGCAAATCTCCCCATTCCCTATATATAATAAGGTATAAAGGGAGAAAAAGAGGGCAAAAACAGTCATATACCACAAACGTGGTAGTAAGAATGCCACTATTATGCGATTTCATAACTCGTTTTTTCGCCGTACCTTTGCATCGTCAATCAGAAATAATAAACAATTTAAAGAAAGGACATAGATTATGAGTACAGAAAAGAAACTTCGCTTTGAGACACTTCAGTTGCACGTAGGTCAGGAAAATCCAGATCCAGCTACCGACGCTCGTGCGGTGCCAATCTATCAGACCACCAGTTACGTGTTCCGCAACTCTCAGCATGCTGCTGATCGATTCGGACTCCGTGACGCAGGTAATATCTATGGTCGATTGACCAACTCTACTCAGGGTGTATTCGAAGACCGTGTGGCTGCCCTCGAAGGTGGTGTGGCAGGTCTTGCCGTAGCTTCTGGTGCTGCCGCTGTTACCTACGCTCTGCAGAACATCCTTCAGAACGGCGACCACATCGTAGCAGCCGACAACATCTACGGTGGTACTTATAACCTCATCACTCATACATTGACCACACAGGGCGTCAGCTACACCATCGTAGATCCTCGCAACTTCGAGCAAGTAGAGGCAGCTATCCAGGACAACACCAAGGCTCTCTATGCCGAGACCTTCGGAAATCCTAACTCAGATGTAACCGATATCGATAAGTTGGCTGAGATTGCTCATCGCCACAACATCCCATTGATTATCGACAACACCTTCGGCACTCCATATCTCATCCGTCCTATCGAGCACGGAGCCGACATCGTGGTTCACTCTGCCACCAAGTTCATCGGCGGTCACGGTTCTTCTCTCGGTGGCGTCATCGTAGATGGCGGTAAGTTCGACTGGAAGGCCAATGCCGACAAGTTCCCTACCCTCGCCAAGCCAGACCCATCTTATCACGGTGCAGTCTTCGCAGATGTAGCCGGAGCAGCAGCCTTCGTAACCCGAATCCGTGCCGTCATCCTTCGTGATACCGGTGCCACCATCTCTCCATTCAATGCCTGGATTCTGCTCCAGGGCTTGGAGACATTGAGCCTCCGTGTAGAGCGTCACGTACAGAATGCATTGAAGGTTGTGGAGTACTTGGAGAACAATCCAAAGGTGGCTAAGGTCAATCACCCAGCCGTCCCTTCTCATCCCGACCACGAGCTCTACAAGAAGCTCTTCCCTAACGGCGGTGGTTCTATCTTCACCTTCGATATCAAGGGCGGCGAGAAAGAGGCATGGGAGTTCATCGACCACCTGCGCATCTTCTCTTTGCTGGCCAACGTAGCCGACGTGAAGTCACTGGTTATCCACCCAGCCACCACCACCCACTCTCAGTTGAGTCCAGAGGAGCTGGAGGAGCAGCACATCTATCCTTCTACTGTTCGATTGAGCATCGGTATCGAGAACATCGACGACCTGATCGAGGCACTCGACGAGGCATTCACCTACGTAAAGTAAACATTACAAAACATTTGTCTTAACTTCTTTAACTCCTTAACTTCTTTAACTTCAAAAAACAAACAAAAATGGCAAAGATATATAAACAGATTACTGATTTAATCGGTAAGACCCCATTGGTAGAATTGGGTAAGTATTCAGCATCCAAGGGTTTGGAGACTCCTGTGATTGCTAAGGTAGAATTCTTCAATCCTGGCGGAAGCGTAAAAGACCGCGTAGCCCTCGCCATGATAGAGGATGCCGAGAAGAAAGGCATATTGAAACCAGGAGCCACCATCATCGAGCCTACCAGTGGCAACACGGGTGTAGGACTGGCATTGGTATCTGCCGTGAAGGGCTATCACCTCATCCTCACCATGCCCGAGACGATGAGTATTGAGCGACGCAACCTGGTAAAGGCTTATGGTGCAGAGGTAAGACTGACCAGTGGTAAAGACGGAATGACCGGTGCCATCAAGGCAGCCGAGGAACTCCGCGACTCCATCCCCGGCGCTGTCATTTTAGGACAGTTTGTCAATCCAGCCAATCCAGCCAAGCATTACGCCACTACAGGTCCTGAGATTTGGGAAGACACCGACGGCAAGGTAGACATCTTCGTGGCAGGTGTAGGAACTGGCGGCACCATATCGGGTATTGCCAAATACCTGAAGGAGCAGAATCCTGACGTGAAGGTCATCGCCGTAGAGCCAGCCACATCGGCAGTTCTCAATGGAAAGCAGAGTGGTCCTCACAAGATTCAGGGCATCGGTGCCGGCTTCGTGCCAAAGACCTATTCTTCGGAATATATCGACGAAGTGTTCGACGTACAGAACGATGATGCCATCAAGGCTGGCCGCGACTTGGCTCAGACCGAAGGCATCCTTGTGGGAATCTCTTCTGGTGCTGCAGCCTTTGCTGCCACCGAGATTGCGAAGCGTCCAGAGAACAAGGGCAAGAAGATTGTGGCGCTGCTCCCCGATACAGGCGAGCGATATCTAAGCACTGTACTCTATGCTTTCGAGGAGTATCCTCTGTAATTCACAATCGGATATTTCTGAAAAAGCAAAATCTATCATAATTTCCCCAACCAGCTTTCATATAGCGGGTTGGGGATTTTCATTTCCCAGAACTTCATATATATATTTGCAAATGCGATACCACCGCCCTAACTACCTATTTTTATATAGTTAGGGCGGTGCTATCGCTAAAATTCGAGATCATTTACCGCATAGAGCGGTACATTCGTAACCCAATCTTCCTGCTGATAATCATTCATGGAGATGCGATAGGCCTTCTTTGACTGGTTGTCTGCAACAAACTGGCGCAGGCTCTTTGCCTTGACATTCGTCTCGGCTTTCACCTCCAACGGAACAATCTCATCCTCCTCATCCTGGAGCAGGAAATCAATCTCCTGAGTACTGTTGGTCTTGGCATAATAATAGGGTTCATACCTGAGAATGAGCTGCTGCAAAACATACTGTTCCGTCAACGCACCTTTAAACTCGGTAAAAATACTGTTGCCAGCCACAATTGTCGTTGCCTTGAGATTAGACATCGCACCTAAAAGCCCGACATCCAGGACGAAGATCTTGAAGGCCGCCCGGTCTTCATAACTGGCAAGCGGCAGTCGGGGAGCCTTTACATTATATACCTTATATATCAGTCCGGCATCCAGCAGCCACTGCAAGGCCAACTCATACTCCCGGGCTCTTGCTCCCTCACGCACCACTCCATAGATAAACTTCCTGTTTTCCTTACTCAACTGGGCTGGCAAGGATTTCCACAAATCAGTAATACGGGGAATAATTTCCGATGGAGCATGCTTAGACATATCCCTCTGATAACTGTTCAGAATGTCCTTCTGTATGGCTCTCACCTCTTTCCAGTCACGATTCTGGCTAAAGCTCAATACGGCTTCAGGCATGCCTCCCACATAGTAATAATACTTTAAGAGTTCCTGAAACTTGGGAGCAAACATCGTTATCATATTCCAATCTTTCATTTGCAGCAGCTGCGCCAGATTCTTCTCCCCCATAGCCATCACGAACTCGATAAAGTTCATTGGATAGAGAGGGAGAAATTCCACCTTACCCACAGGAAAAGATTCCCCCTGATGCAGTTCGATACCCAGCAGAGAGCCAGCCGCGATGACATGATAGCCTGGCGCATTCTCTGCAAAATATTTGAGAGAAGTAACGGCATGAGGGGCAGCCTGAATCTCATCCAGGAATATCAGCGTTTCGCCCTCTGTGCAGGTTACATCCGTTGCAGCCCCAATAGCTGTAAGAATTCTATGGATATTGAAGTCCTGTTCAAAGAGATTCTGCAGAATCTTCATCTCTTCAAAGTTCACATACGCCAGCTGCTTGTAATTCTGGCGGGCAAACTCCTTCACCAGCCAAGTCTTTCCCACCTGTCTGGCACCCTCAACAATAAGAGGTTTACGATATTGTTTATTCTTCCATTTCAGAAGTTCATTGATAGCTAATCTTTCCATAATCCGTATCTTTAAATCACATTTTATGAGGGAATAATTACTCTTCCGCCCACATTTTATGAGGGAATAACACTACAAATATACACATTTTATGAGGGAATCCTGCAACTTTACCACACATTTTATAAAAGAGCACCCACTTTTTAACTGATTTTAAAGAAAGCCTCCCCTATCTCATAGAGGCTATATCAGTCATGAAAACGGACATTTTTTTTGGGGGGGGGTGGATAGCACTATCACTCTATAACCCAATCTATCCAATTTTCAGGTGTCACGATGCACTTATCTTTCACCTGATAAGCAGA
Organism: Segatella intestinalis; assembly: GCF_029348455.1. Lineage (NCBI taxonomy): Bacteria > Pseudomonadati > Bacteroidota > Bacteroidia > Bacteroidales > Prevotellaceae > Segatella > Segatella intestinalis. Next base: position 186,862 of record NZ_JARJVV010000003.1, on the reverse strand, counting down.
AAGGAAAGAGGCAGGGAACTTTGTATTGGCACGCTTAGGATTCCACTTCATCTCAAACAAAGAAAACTGACCATCACACTCCTCCAGATAATCAATCTCCTGCTGCTGGCTGGTACGCCAAAAATAGCTGTTTACATATCGTCCAGCATTTTGATTAGCCTTCATTCGCTCACTAATGAAGAAGTTTTCCCACAAAGCCCCCACATCCTGCCTGAGAGCAAGAGGGGCAAAATTCTGCAAGATGGCATTACGTATTCCATTATCATAAAAGTAGAATTTCTTAGCACGTTTCAACTCCGTACGTAAGTTACGACTAAAGCCATTCAACTTGAATATGATATAACACTTTTCGAGCAAATCAATGTACTTCTCTACCGTTTTATTATCTGTTCCTACGGTCTGCGCCAACTCATTATATGAAACTTCACTTGTAACCTGCAGAGCCAAGGCTGTAAGCAGTTTGGACAACAGGACCGGGCGCCGAACACTTTCCAAATTCAACAAGTCCTTATACAGATAACTGTTAGACAAATTATACAGCAACTCCTTTGCATCCGTCTCATGATTCATGATATCTGGATAAGAGCCATAAATAAGCCGATTCTCTAATGTTTGTTTTACGTTAAGCAGTCCATAAGCCTTCATCAGTTCCCCTGTAGAAAAAGGGAAAAGATGGTACTCAAACTTGCGTCCTGTCAAAGGTTCGTTGAGCTTATTCTGCAATTCAAAAGAGGAGGAACCTGTCACCAAGAGTTGTACTTTTGGGAAATTATCCGTGATTCGTTTCAAAACCATACCGATGTTCTCTACCCGTTGAGCCTCATCTATCACAACAATAAGGTTGGTGCCAATAAGCAGGCGCAACTCTGATGAATTTGCCTTTGCCAACAACTCCCTTACTTCCGGTTCATCGCAATTCAACATAAGAGTAGGTTCATCACGATTTTCGAGCACCATTTCAAACAGCGTACTCTTACCTACTTGTCTGGCACCAATCACGATGATAGCCTTCCCTGAAAACATCCGAGTTTCAATTGTATCTTGTATTTGACGACGTATCATAAATTTTCTTCTTAGTTATGAATACTATTCTTTTGGGCACAAAGATAAGAAAAAATGACGTAAATCCCAAAAAACATACTAAGTTTTAGGATTATAATCCCAAAATTCATACTAATTTTTGGGATTAGGGCAATTTTCAACGTTTTCATCTATCTTCATCCCCTATCTCATAGAGGAAGGACACCTTTACGCAACGGGCTACATGGAAGGAAAAAACAGCTGAGGAGGTGCGGACGACAGTACTTTTTATGCACATAAAAGCATAAAAAAACTTTCATCATGCTCTTTTCTGCTGCAAATTCTGTATTTTTGCAGCCAGAACAAGTTTATTACAGACATGCAGACAAGCAAATATCTATTGGCCAACGAACGTGACAAAGAATGGGGACTCACCGTGAGCACCATAGGGTACGAGATGATCGAGCCGGGAGAATCCTATCCCACAAAAGGACATGCCGACGGCTATTACTTCGACCTGAAGAAGGGACGCGAGCTTGATGAATACCAGTTGCTCTACCAACCCGAGGGAGAAGGCGTGTTCCAGTCGGCACATATCGCAGAGACACCTATCAAGGCCGGTGACATATTCCTGCTCTTTCCTGGCGAATGGCACACTTACCACCCCTGTCCTGAGAAGGGATGGCACAGCTATTGGATAGGCTTCAAAGGCAAGAACATCGACGACAGAGTGAAGGCAGGATTCCTTTCACCCGAGAAACCTATTTACCATGTTGGGTTCAGCAACGACATACTAAGCCTCTACAAGGAGGCTTACCGCATAGCACAAGAGGAGGCCGCCTACTCGCAGCAAACATTGGCAGGAATCGTCAACCACCTCATCGGCATGATGTACTCTCTGGAACGCAACATCATCCTGAACAAGAACACAGCCCATGTGGATATGATCAACAAGGCCCGACTGCGCATACGCGAATCCTTGGAGAGCGACCTCACCATACAGAAGATAGCCGAAGACCTGGGGGTAAGCTACTCATCGTTCCGCAAACTCTTCAAGGAGTTTACAGGCATCGCTCCTGCCATGTATCAGCAAGATCTCCGACTGCAAAGAGCTAAGGAACTGCTCTCCACCACCGACGAGAGTATCAAGGAGATAGCCTACAGACTCAACTTCGAGTCGCCCGACTATTTCTCATCGAAGTTTAAGAACCAGACCGGTCTCAAGCCCTCTGAGTTTCGCAACAAAATGAGATAACAGCACCTGCGAACCCCGGAAGAGCATTCTTCGCAAGAAAAGAAGAAAGGAGAAAACAAAGAGCTGAAGAAAGGAGAAAACAAAGAAAAGGCAACCTGTCACTACGACAAGTTGCCTTTTTTTATTTCATCGACTCAAAAGAGTCAGTTTACACTGCATAGAGGAAAGTGCGGATAAACCAGTAGCTTACGATACCAGCCAAATAGCCCACGAAGGCAATCCATGAAATGTGCTTCATGTACCAGCCGAAGGTGATCTTCTCTAAGCCCATGACAACCACACCAGCAGCACTACCGATAATCAGCATAGAACCACCGACACCAGCACTGTAAGCCAACAACTGCCAGAAGATTCCGTCAACAGCCATATCGCCTACAGCAGCCACAGGATACATACCCATACAGCCTGCTACCAAAGGCACATTGTCCACAATACTTGAAAGCACACCAATGATACCTGTTACGAGGTAGTGATTGCCGTCGAAGGCAACATTCAGTCCCTGACCTAAAGCTGTCAGTACGCCGATTTCTGCCAGACAAGACACAGCCATCAAGATACCGAGGAAGAAGAGAATGGTGCTCATATCCACACGAGAGAGCAACTTGGTTACTCGCTTCTGTGTACCCTCAGCATCCTGTCCGCGATGCAAACTGCGATAGAACACCTCGGTAGCAGTCCACAGCACACCCAATACCAAGAGGATGCCTACGAATGGAGGCAGGTGGGTAATGCTCTTGAAGATAGGAACAAAGATCAAACCGCCAACACCCAACCAGAACACAGCCTTGCGCTGACCTTCTGTGAAGTCGCTTACAGAAGCATTCTGCTGGGCAGAAACCTCAGGCATCACGAGTTCGCCCTTCAGCATAGTCTGAAGAATCAAGGCTGGAAGAACCATGGAAACAACAGATGGGATGAAGATCTCGGCGATCACACCAGCTGCGGTTATCAGTCCCTTGTTCCAAAGCATGATGGTGGTAACGTCGCCGATGGGCGAGAAAGCGCCACCCGAGTTGGCTGCAATGATGACAAGCGAGGCGTATACCATACGGTCCTTGTGGTCGGTAACGAGCTTACGCAGAATCATAATCATCACGATACTGGTAGTCAGGTTGTCGAGGATGGCAGAAAGGAAGAAGGTAAGGAAGGCTATGCGCCACAGCAGGGCACGCTTCGACTTTGTCTTCATCACCTTGCGAACCCAGTTGAATCCGCCATTCTGGTCTACTATCTCTACGATCGTCATGGCTCCCATCAGGAAGAAGAGGGTCGTTGCAGTATCGCCCAGGTGTTCCTGGATAATACCCGTTACCTTTTCTACCATTCCTGCAGCACCACCTGTATAGTCAGGGTGCATCATCTGCAGATACTGCATAGGGTCAACCATGTAGAGTGTCCAGCACCCCACGAGCATGAGCAAGGCTATCGCAGCCTTGTTTACCTTCGTCAGGCTCTCTGTGGCTATAAGAGCATAGCCAAGCACAAAGACGACGATAATCGAAATTGTTAATGTTGTCATTTTTAATTGTTTGTGTTAGATATTTTTTTATATTTGTTTGTTTTGGTTCGTATTTTTACCAAACGCGTGCAAAGTTACGAAAAGAAACGCAATATCTGTCCTTTTCCTTATTATATTTATATGAAATCGTTTACTTACTTTTATTTTTGTTCGAAACAGCAGGTGTTTTCTTCTATCTGTTACTGTTTCACGTAGCCTTCCTGACGACAGAAAAATCACCGGGTCAAAAAATAAGGATGAAAAATCAAATAATCGTGGTCGGCAGCTTCTTTTAGTACTATCTTTGCAACCGTAAACAACATAGGAAATCTAACGACCTAATCGAATGAACAACAAAAAATACTATTTTGCGGTAGACCTCGGTGCTACCAGCGGACGAACCATCATCGGTTCTTTGTCGGAAGGTAAGTTCTGTCTCGAAGAACTGACACGCTTCGACAACAACCTGATACAGACAGGCGGACACTTCTACTGGGACATCTATGCCCTGTATCAGGAAATCATCAAAGGTCTGAAACTGGTGGCGCAACGCGGCATCAACATACAGAGCATCGGTATCGACACCTGGGGATGCGACTTCGTATACGTGGCCATGGACGGAGCCATACTGCGCAATCCGCTGGCTTACCGCGACCCACACACCGTGGGCATGATGGAGAAATACTTCGACGAGAAGATAAGCAAGGAAAAGATATACGAGAAGACGGGCATACAGTTTATGAACTTCAACTCGCTTTTCCAGCTTTATGCCATGCGCAAGGCTGGCAACGTGGCGCTCGAGAATGCCGACAAGATACTCTTCATCCCCGACGCGCTGAGCTATATGCTTACAGGCAATGCCATCTGTGAATACACCGTGGCTTCCACCTCGCAGATCCTCAACCCTATGACAGGCGACCTCGACAACGATCTCGTAGAAAGCCTTGGACTGAAGAGAGAGCAATTTGGAAAGATGACCCATCCTGCAACCATCATAGGCACCCTGACCGAAGAGGTTCAGCAGATGACCGGTCTGAAGGATGTGCCCGTTATTGCCGTGGCAGGACATGACACAGCCAGTGCAGTAGCTGCCGTGCCTGCCAAGAACGAGGAATTTGCCTACCTGAGCTCTGGCACATGGAGCCTGATGGGCATTGAGACCAAGAACGCCATCATCAACGAGAAGAGCTACGAACTCAACTTCACCAACGAGGGAGGAATAGAGGGTACGACCCGATTCCTCAAGAATATCTGCGGCATGTGGATTTACGAGCGTTGCCGCAAGGAATGGAAAGACGAGGCTGCAGCCCATCAGAAAGACATGACAGCCTTGGGACATGGCGAACTGATAGCAGAAGCGATGAAGCAACCAGCCTTCCAGAGCATCATCAACCCCGACGATGACTGCTTCGCCAATCCTTCGAGCATGACAGAGGTCATCCAACAATATTGCGAAAAGACCGGACAGCATGTGCCACAAACGAATGGCGAGTTCTGCCGTTGTATCTTCGAGAGTCTGGCTCTCCGTTATCGTCAGGTATTTGGCTGGCTGAAGGAGTTTGCCGACATCGACCTCAATGTTCTTCATATAATAGGTGGAGGCTCGCTCAACAAACATCTCAACCAGTTCACCGCCAACAGTTGTGGTGTCAGCATATTGGCAGGTCCTCAGGAAGGAACAGCCATAGGCAACATCATGTTGCAGGCAAAGGCATCGGGCGATGTGAAGGATATATGGGAAATGCGACAGATCATCGCCAACTCTATCGAGTTGCAGCAATTTGAGCCTCAGGACAAGGAGGCATGGGATGCGGCATACGAGAAGTTTTTAAAGGTAAAAGGGTAAAAAAGTAAAAAGGTAAAAACTTCTGAACTTGCTAAAATTCAAAAAATAATAACAACAATAATAAAAAGCTTAAAAACAATGAAAGCAGATTTGATTTTAAAGAATTACGAGATTGCCAAGGAGCGCTATGCGGCTCTTGGTGTGGATACAGACAAGGCTATTGCCACATTAGAGAAGACTCCTATCTCCCTGCACTGCTGGCAGGCTGACGATGTGGTAGGTTTTGAACGTGGCGAAGCTGCATCGGGTGGCATACAGAGTACTGGCAACTATCCCGGCAAGGCTCGCAATATCGACGAGCTGCGTCAGGACATCGAGAAGGTAAACTCTCTTCTGGCTGGTACCTTCCGTCTTAACCTGCATGAGATTTACGGTGAGTTCGGTGGCAAGCAGATTGACCGCAACGAGGTAACCGTCGACCAGTTCACAGGCTGGATGCAGTGGGCTAAGGAGCAGAACATGAAGCTCGACTTCAACTCTACTTCTTTCTCTCACCCTAAGAGTGGAAGTCTCTCTTTGTCAAATCCCGATCCTGCTATCCGCGAGTTCTGGATAGAGCACACCAAGCGTTGCCGTCGCATTGCCGATGCTATGGGTAAGTTCCAGAACGATCCATGTATCATGAACATCTGGGTACACGATGGCAGCAAGGACATCACCGTAGAGAAAGGCCGCTATCGTGAGATTCTGAAGAACTCGCTCGATGAAATCCTGGCAGAGGAGTTGCCAAATATGAAGTCTTGTCTCGAAGCTAAACTCTTCGGTATCGGACTGGAGGCTTACACCGTAGGTTCTCACGACTTCTACGCAGGCTATTGCGCCAAGAACAATGTGATGTACACCCTCGACACAGGTCACTATGAGCCTACAGAGAATGTTTCGGATGCAGTTTCCGCACTCCTTCTCTTCGTGCCCGAACTGATGCTCCACGTATCTCGTCCTATGCACTGGGATTCTGACCACGTGACTCTCTTCGACGACAACACCCGCAACCTCTTCTCAGAATTGGTTCGTGCCAATGCACTCGATCGTGCACACATCGGTCTCGACTATTTCGATGGTTCCATCAATCGTATCGGAGCTTATATCATCGGCGTACGTGCTGCCCAGAAGTCTTTGCTGCAGGCATTCCTTGAGCCACTGGATACACTTCGCAAGTATGAGGACGAGGGCAAGCTCTTCCAGCGCTTGGCTCTCTTGGAGGAAGAGAAAACTTTGCCTTTCGGTGCTGTTTACGACTACTTCAACCTGAAGAACAATATCCCTGTAGGCGAGGAATACATTGCCGACATCGAGAAATACGAGGCAGAAGTTCTCGCTAAGAGAAACTAAGATATTGAACATTTGTATGTTCAGGAGTTAAAGAAGTTAAAGGAGTTAAGACAACAGTCTTTGCACGTAGTTTTTAAGCAACAAGACATACGTCTTAACTCCTTAACTCCCTTAACTCCTTTAACTTCTTTAACTTCTTTATATACTAAAGTTCAGTAACCTAAAAACCAAACTATTAACAATATGGAAATATTAATAGGACTTTTAATCATAGCAGTGGGCGCCTTCTGCCAGTCGAGCTGCTATGTTCCAATCAATAAGATAAAGGACTGGAGCTGGGAATCCTACTGGATTGTACAGGGCGTCTTTGCGTGGCTTATCCTTCCTTTCATAGGCGCCATGCTCGCCGTGCCAAGCGGCCATTCGTTCTTCGAGCTCTTCGACGGCTATGGCTTCGAGGTGATGATGACCATGCTCTTCGGTATGCTCTGGGGAGTGGGAGGTCTTACCTTCGGACTCTCCATGCGCTACTTGGGAGTGGCATTAGGACAGAGCATTGCCTTAGGTACATGTGCTGGCTTGGGCACCATCATGGGTCCCGTGTTGCTCAACATCTTCTTCCCCGAGATGGATGCCTTGTCTTCGCTCACCTTCAGCGTAATCCTCGGAGTGGTGGTCACCTTGCTGGGTATCGCCATCATCGGAGTGGCAGGAAGCATGAAGGCCTCATCGCTCTCAGAAGAAGAGAAGAAGGCTGCAGTCAAGGATTTCAACTTCCCCAAGGGTTTGACTATCGCGCTGCTGGCAGGTTTCATGAGCGGATGCTTCAACGTAGGTCTGGCTTTCGGAAGCGACATACACTTCGGCACCTTCACTCCCGATATGTACAAGACACTTCCTGCTACCTTCCTGGTAACAGTGGGTGGATTCATCACCAATGCCATCTATTGCTTCTATCAGAACTCCAAGAACCACACTTGGGGTGATTATCTGAAGCGCGAGGTATGGAACAACAACATCTTGTTCTGTGCTTTGGCAGGTGCCTTGTGGTACAGTCAGTTCTTCGGACTGTCATTGGGCAAAGGCTTCCTCAACGAGTCGCCTACCCTCATGACGCTCTCCTTCTGCATCCTGATGGCACTCAATGTTGTATTCTCCAACGTATGGGGCATCATCCTGAAGGAATGGAAGGGCTGTTCACCCAGAACCATTGCCGTGCTCATCCTCGGCATCGTGGTGCTCATCATCTCGAGTTTCTTACCACAATGGGTATAAGAAGAATACTACCGACATTTCACTTTTATTGATGATTTAGATTAGATAGGGGCACTCCTTGTGAGTGCTCTTTTTTTGTAACATCTTTGTCTCAACTTCGTTAATACCTTTCAATCTCATCGCAACCACCCTGTAACAATACCATCGTATCTTTGCATCCGAAAAGAAGAGGGTTATCATAACCCAATTCCCGACAAAGAGAGAGGGAACTGAAACAAGCAGTCCTCTCAGACAAAAGAAGATGTAACAAGAAAAAAGAAAAAGGTATGAAACTAAAAAGGGGAATCATTGCTTTGGGATTGCTTTCGGCTGTAAGCTTGCAGTCGTGGGCGCAACAACTCAAGGGAGTCGTTATCGACAAAAACTCGAAAGAGACACTCATCGGAGCCGTTATCAGTATCGAAGGAACCGATGTGAAAGCAGTAACCGACGTGAACGGAAACTTTTCGTTCGAAGGATTGAAAGATGGTACTTATACATTATATATAAAATATGTAGGGTATAAAACTCTAAAAATTGACGGGGTTCAGATGAAGGATGCAAAACTGACGATTGCTTTGCAGCCCGATGAACAGCAACTGAAAGGCGTAACCGTTACCGCAGTGGAAAGGCGTAATACGGATGCGGCAATGATACAGGTAGCCAAAAGCAGTCCCGTCATCGTGAGCAATGTTTCAGCACAAGAAATAAGTCGTACGCAAGACACCAATGCGGGTGAGGTGATACGCCGTGTGCCAGGCGTGAGCCTCATCGACGACAAGTTCGTCATGGTACGTGGACTGTCTCAGCGTTACAACAATGTTTGGGTCAACGGAGGAGCGGTGCCCAGTTCGGAGGCCGACTCAAGGGCATTCTCCTTCGACATCATCCCAAGTTCACAAATTGACAATCTTACTATCGTGAAAAGCCCAACCGCAGAATATCCTGCCGACTATTCGGGCGGTTTTATCATCGTCAACACCAAAGAGATTCCGGCAGAAAACAGTTTTTCTTTATCTGTAGGTGGAAACTGGAACACAGCTTCAGCCTTCCAGGACTTTGCCTACTCTAAAGGTTCGGCAACCGATTTCCTGGCTTTCGACAACGGGATGCGGAGCATTCACGGAGGTATCAATGCCTCCTTGGCTCCTCAGCTCGATGCCAACGGCAGCCCGATAGACAACTATGCCACATCCCTCTTGGGCAACCACCTGAACAACGACTGGATGGTAAAGAGCAAGAAGCCCCTGGGCGACCTGAAGTTGGCAGCCAGCCTGAACCACCGATGGATGTTGGGAGGCAGAACACTCGGCATGCTTGCCGCACTGAACTACACCAATGAATATCGCACCTACGAGAAGATGGAGAACAACCTCTTTGGTATCTACGATGCTGCTAACGACAAGCCCAACTACCTGCGTCATTCTGTCGACGACCAATATAATAATAATGTCAGACTCGGAGCCATGCTCAACTTCACCCTCCTCTCCAAGGACGGCAACCACAAGTACCAACTCAAGAACATCTTCAACCAGTTGGCTACAAGTCGATATACCTGGCGTGACGGTGTGAGCGCACAGTCGAACCTGGAACGAAGTGCTGAGTATTACTACCGCAGTCGAACTACATATAACGGTCAGCTTACCGGCAAGCACACCTTCACCAGCGATGCCCTTGACTGGAGTATCGGGTATGCGTATGCCAACCGTCATTTGCCTGACCGTCGTAGATATCTCATCGACGATGCTCTCGAATCGGGCGTATACGCCCTGAGCACCGGAAACGACATATCTCGCGAGTGGACACAACTCGACGAGCACATTCTCTCTCTTGGCATCAACGACAAGCACCACTTCAAGTTTGGCAACTTTGAGCCAGACTTGCAGGTGGGTGCCTACGGAGAGTATCGAAGCCGCAAGTACCAGACTCGCAATTTTATCTACAACTGGAATGTTTCTGACAATAATATGCCATCCGACTTCCGCCACAGCGACATCCCTACCCTTCTTTCCAATGAGGAGAATATGGGCTACGACAAACTGTACTTGCTTGAGCAGAAGCAGATGCGCAACAACTATCGCGGACACAACACATTAGGCGCAGGATACCTTACCTTGTCTCTCCCCTTTGGGCAGTTTGGCATCCACGCTGGTGTCCGCTTTGAGCACAACGACATGGAGCTGATCTCCAATACCCGCGATTACGAGAAGAGCGAGACAAGCCGCCACTACAGAACCAGCGACTTCTTCCCTTCACTCAATACCACCTACAAGTTGAACGACCAGCATCAGATTCGTCTGTCGTATGGCCGCAGCATCAACCGACCTGAGTTCCGCGAGGTTTCATCATCAGTTTACTACGACTTCGACCTGGCAAGCAACGTGCAGGGAAATACAGAGTTGAAGAACTGCTATGTCGACAATCTCGACTTGCGCTACGAATGGTATCCATCAAGAGGCGAACTCATCTCACTGGCTGTCTTCTACAAGCACTTCGACTCGCCCATAGAATGGACCTACACCGTGGCTGGCGGTACCGACCTCATCTATTCATACAAGAACGCCAAGAGTGCCAGCAACTACGGAATAGAGTTGGATATCCGCAAGAGTCTCGACTTCATAGGTCTTCACGACTTCAGCTGGTCGTTCAATGGAGCCCTGATCAAGAGCAAGGTGCAGTTTGAGAAAGGAGCCAAAGAGGAGAACAGACCCATGCAGGGACAGTCGCCCTACCTCATCAACACCGGACTCTTCTATAAGAACGAGCCTCTCAAGATGGACATTGCCCTGCTCTACAACCGCATCGGAAAACGAATCATCGGTGTGGGAAGAAGCGAAGGAAGCTCTGGAGACGACTCCAATGCACGAGTGCCCCACAGCTACGAGATGCCTCGCAACACCATCGACCTCTCGTTTGCCAAGAAGTTTGGCAGCCACCTGGAACTGAAACTCAACATCAGAGACCTGCTGGCAGAAAAAGTTTACTACAAGCAGTTTGCCGACGTGACCTACAGCGATGGACGAACCAAAGAGGTTGAGGAGATTACAAGATGCTACAAACCTGGCAGAAACATAGGTTTGCAGGCGATATATAAATTTTAGAAAGAAGTTTAGCAAAGGTAACAACTCAGCCCCCTATAGCCATAAGTAGTTACTTTAATACGGTACAAATTGTTTTCAGTTCGTTATGATTTGTTCTGTCTCTTTGATTAAATTTCCGTTCCATTGTTTGGAAATGTCTGTTCAAAGGCTTTGAACCGACATTCAAAGGCTCTGAACGGACATTCAAAGGCTTTGAACGGACATTCAAAGGCTTTGAACAGAGATTTTATAAGGCAAAGAAAACATTTATATAGTATAAGAGTAAGATTTCTGTGGGTTAGAAAGAAAATATTAGATGTTTGTTAAATAAAAAATTTAAAACAAGAAACAATGATGAACAAGATGTATTTAATGGGATGCATAGGCATTCTCGCAGCATCTGCCATGTTGAGCAGTTGCAGCAGTGACGACGAGGGTAATGGAGGTAGCACTACCGAGTACAAGTGGACTACCAATGGTGGTCTTAAGGCTTGCGACCACATTCTCTTCGAAACTGACAACAAGGAGAACGCCAACGGAACACAAATCGGAAACGGCGACCAGGAATTCGTTTTCACAGGCAAGCAAACTTTGAAGAAAGGCACTTATCTCCTCAAGGGATGGGTATATATCGCAGATGGCGCTGAACTCACCATCGAACCAGGAACGATCATCAAGGGCGACAAGCAAACCAAGGCTGCCCTCATCGCAGAGCGTGGCGGTAAACTCATCGCCAAAGGTACAGCCACAGAGCCTATCGTCTTCACATCTGAAGAAGCTGCAGGCAACAGAAAGCCTGGCGACTGGGGTGGTGTCATCCTCTGCGGCAAGGCTAAGAACAACCAGACACAGCAACAGATAGAGGGTGGTCCTCGTACACAACATGGCGGTACCGACGATGCCGACAATTCGGGAGCTTTGAGCTATGTCCGCATCGAGTTTGCAGGTTACCCTTTCCAGAAGGATAAGGAGATCAATGGCTTGACCTTAGGTTCTGTAGGTTCTGGTACACAGATTGACCACGTTCAGGTATCTTACTCTAATGATGATTCCTTCGAGTGGTTTGGTGGTGCTGTGAACTGCAAGTACCTCGTTGCCTACAAGGGCTGGGATGACGACTTCGATACCGACAACGGTTTCTCTGGCAAGGTACAGTATGGTCTCTCTATCCGCGACAGCAAGATTGCCGACACCTCTCAGAGCAATGGTTTCGAGAGCGACAACTGTTCTGACGGTGCTACCGTGGATCCTCGCACCACAGCCACCTTCTCCAACATCACCTTCGTAGGTCCAAAAGTTTTGGATGACAAGTTCCAGAACAATACAAACTATATCAACGCCGGTGCATACAATCCCAACAACGGTTCTGCCCTCGGCAAGTTCCAGGCTGCCATGCAGATTCGCCGTTCTTCCAATCTCAACTGCATCAACTCTGTAGCCTTAGGCTGGCCTATCGGCTTGATTATCGACGGTGAGAAGGGTGAAACAGTTCAGAATGCCAAGGACAAGAAGTTCAAACTCCAGAATGTTTATTTCGCAGGTATGGACGCGATAGGAACCGATGCCAACAAGAAGTATGAGGATTACCTCTACGATGCTGTCAACAAGAAGGACATCGACAAGAATCAGCAGTCATACAGCCACACCTTCTTCAGTTCAGAGCCAACCAACAAGTACTTCGCATCATGGACCTCACTGGTAGGTGCCGACGGTTACACTCCTATCGCTGGCAGCCCTCTGCTCAGTGCAGCATCATTCTCTGGCTGGACAGGCTTTGATGTAGTAAGCTTCATCGGTGCATTCGATGGCAGCAACAACTGGCTGAACGGCTGGACCAACTTCGACCCTCAGAACGCAAGATACTAACTAATCGATTCTTTTTTGACTATAAGTAGTTCTATGTATCGGGCATGGCGCAAGCGATTTGCGCCATGCTTTTTTGGAACTGTAACTCGAAGATGATTGTATTAACCATAGTGGCAACAAAGTTATGGATGTCCAACACAACAACTTAGTGACGGAAAAAAATAACTTGGTACGATTTGAGTGAAATTAGTCGAATATTGCAGATACAGAATATAAAGGATAATTAACAAGCCAATCCTGCTCTCTATAAGGTGACATGGATAGGCGCATACCTTTCAATCCCTGATTGCGCTCCACAAACACCCTCAGACTCTTAGCCTGCAAATTCTCCTCAGCCTTTACTTCTATCGGAATGATTCTTTCCTCATCCTGCACCAGGAAATCAATTTCACCACGTGAATTTTCTGCCGACCAATAAAAGTCGTCCTTAAAAGTGTGGAAAATCGCAAAAAGTCGTCCTTAAAAATGTATTTACAGCAGCCATTTCCAGACAGACAGCCCCAAAATGAAGGGTGAAGAGATTTGATGGAATAACCTATACATAGACTATTACTACTCGATTAATTATATAAAAAAGGCAAATATTGCTTATTTTCTAAATAAAAGCATTAACTTTGCATTTTATTCTAAAAAGTTATATATATATATATGAAAAAAATTGTTTTGTTAACAATGTTGCTTGTATCTACAAGCACATTCATGATGGCTCAGACTCCTATTGAGCAAGCAAGAGAAAAAGCCAAGGCTTTGATTAAGGGCGGTGTAACAGACATCAGCAAGATTCTCCCTAAACACGAATCAGATGATGACGAGGATGTTGATGATGATGACGATTCTACAATAGACCCATTAGAAGGAAAATCGGAAGAATACATCCGAGGCTTTAATGATGCCAGACGAAAGACTTATGAAGAGCAGAAAGCTTCATTTACGAAAGCTGGTATAGACTTCAATCAAACAGCTCTTAGTAAGCTCAGAATGGATTCTGTTGGTATCTATGCTAACATAGATAACAGTCTTGTTGCTATGAAGCATATAGACTTCAAAGAAATAGAAAGAACTGGATATATCAATCCGTTTAAAGACAAGGAACTTATCACGTTCGAAGGTAAGACTTCGCCTTATGCTTTTGTTGGTGGCAAGGCTACTTTTCGCATTTATTTCACGCATGATAGAAATAGTATCTCTGAGTATTATGATATGTTCTCCAGTGACTATAGCATAGACGATTTCTTTGTGGTAAAATTTAAGTCTGTAGGAAAAGGCAGACAAATGACCAGTGCTATTGTTCATTCCAACAGGATTGAAGGTGCCAAAGAAGATAAATCTGTAAAATTAGAAGTGAAAAAAGTTTCTGATAACGTTTATGACTTGACAGTAGAAGGACAGCCTGGAGAATACTGTCTTACTTACAACAATAAGCAAGGCAATACCAGTAATGGGATGAAGAACTCAGGCAGTAAGAAAGTCTTTGACTTCACCATTAAATAAATTGAGTTTAAGGGATGCTCCGATTAGTAGCATCCCTTAAATAATTCTATATAGCGAGTATTATCAGTAAATTAGTATTTATCCACGTACGGTTATTAGTAAATAGCGCCGCAGAATTATTAGTATTTACCACGTAAAGATAGCAATAAATTCTGATATTCAAGATGATACGTTATATTTTTAAAAGAGTTTTTATTGGTCTTGACATTCTGCTTTTCTCTAAAAGGAAAAACAGAAAACGTCAAAATATAACCTAAATTAATTTGGTGACGCGGCGTTTTCTTCGTATCTTTGCCGCAAATATGCGGCGTTTTTGGATAAATAATGCCGCAAGAGTATAAAAACTTCGTTATTAAGATTATTGCATGAAAAAACGACATAACAGAAAAAAACGCATGGCACAATATGCCATGTATGCATACTGTTTTTTTGCGATTCTTTCACTCGTAAACACGGTTTGTGGAAGTCTTGGTGCTGCAGTCAACATTCCATCCATCTTACTCACCATCAAACAATGGGTATTAATGCTTGCCACCATAGCATTATGGGGAACATTCCGATTAATACAACCAAGAAACGAAAAGTTGCTGCGACGTTGCTGCGAGGTGATGGTATTTTACTATGTGTTTTCATTCGTCCTGTCAATATGTTTTAAGTTCAACCTAATACCCATGACACAAAATGGCTTGATAACCAGGACTGCAACTATCCTCACTTGGACAGAAAGCAGCATCGGCTTGCTCTCTGTCATCGCATCACTGATTGCCGGTTGCCATTTAGGAAGAAAACATAAAGGAAGCATGCACCAACTGGGCACAGCACTTATCCTGGTTTTCATCGTATGGCTGATATGTGTAAACATCCTCCCAACCACTATATTTTATCTATTGGGAATCAGTCATCCAACAGCCTTCACCTGTGTCAATATGTTCTCTGCTTTTTCCAACACACTCGTTTATATATACGCATACTATAGAATGTATCGCACTATAAACAACTGATTACGATTTAAGAAGTAGGATTTATTCAGCCTTCTATTAAGCCACAGGTTGGTCATCTATCATGACCCCAAAAGGGAATAAGAAGTGAAAAGAATAGCAAAAATCTATAAAATATCTGTTTCTTTTGGTAGAGTCTTTAAATAGCCGTATCTTTGCACCATAAAAACAGCAACAAGATGGCAAAGATATTGATTATAGAAGACGATTTGGCATTTGGAACCATGATTCAGACATGGCTCAGAAAGAAAGGTTTCGAAGTAGAGAAAGCCACATCGGTTGGTGCTGCCTTGAGGTTGTTGCAGGAAGACAGCCAGCGCGATCTGATTCTCTCTGACCTCAGACTTCCCGACCACGACGGACTCACCACACTGAGATGGCTCCACAAGCAGGGCCTTCACATTCCCTTTATCGTCATGACAAGCTATGCAGAGGTGCAGAACGCTGTGCTCGCCATGAAATCAGGAGCCAATGACTATGTGGCTAAACCGTTTCATCCCGATATCCTGTTAGAGAAAATCAATGAGGCTATCAAGCAAGCCTCATCGGCACCTGTTCCGGCAAAATCTCCTGCCACACCGACTCAACAAGAACCCCCTCAGCAAACTACCACACAGCCCGACGAAGACGAGGCGCCCAAATACATAGAAGGCAAGAGTGAAGCCTCGCAACAGCTATATAGATATGTATCACTCGTAGCACCTACCCCTATGTCGGTACTGATACTCGGAGCAAGCGGCACAGGCAAGGAATATGTGGCGCATCGCATACACGAATTGAGCAGCCGTGCCGACAAGCCCTTCTTCGCCATAGACTGTGGAGCCATACCAAGAGATGTAGCTGCATCCGAATTCTTCGGTCATGTGAAAGGCGCCTTTACTGGAGCCGAACAAGACAAGAAGGGAGCTTTCGAAGTAGCCAACGGAGGAACACTCTTCCTCGACGAGATGGGAAACCTGAGCTATGATGTGCAGGTGCAACTGCTTCGTGCCCTGCAGGAGAGAAAGATAAGACCCGTGGGAGGAACTAAGGAAATCGACATCGATATCCGACTGGTGTGCGCCACCAACGAAAACCTGGCACAGAGAGTGGCTGAGGGACAGTTCCGCGAAGACCTCTTCCACCGCATCAACGAGTTCACCATCTATATGCCCGAACTGAAAGACCGCGGCACAGACCTCTTCCTCTTCGCCAACCTCTTCGTCAAGCATGCCAACAAGGAGTTGGGACGCCACGTGCTCGGGTTCGACGACAAGGCTTCAGAGATGATTGCCTCGTACAGCTGGCCCGGCAACCTGCGCGAACTCAACAACGTGATGAAGCGTGCCACCCTGCTGACCAAGGGAAACTATATCGGCAGGACTGAACTCCAGCAGAGCATGAGTCATCTGCAACAACCCACAGAGACCTTGACTTTGCGGGATGAGCAAACCGAGTTGCAACGCATAGAGGCAGCCCTGAAAACCGCCAATGGCAACAAGAGCAAGGCTGCCCAACTGTTGGGAGTGGACAGAAAAACCCTCTACAACAAAATCAAGAAATATAATCTGTAGACCTCTGCAACTTCCTATAACACATAGCAAGGACGGACTGTAAACCCAATGGGGTTCATAGTCCGTCCTTGCTGTATGATAGCTTTTCTATCATGTCCCGACATCCTGTGCCAATTCCCCATTCCACAACAGACTTCCACAACTTTTTGGGGAAATATTCCACACTCTTTCCACACTTTCCACACTTCCCCACTTTTTGGCACAACCATTTCAACCACTGATTATCAAACACTTAGCAAACTTTCTTCATTTTTGGCACGCTGATTGTGATATTAGATAGTGAACTCGCAAACGAACTGAATGTTCAACAAGAGTTTCAACAGAGAATAATAAACAAAAATAGAATATTAACAATTTAAAGCATTACAATTATGAAGAAGTTATTTTTCGCAGTTATCGCAGCAGCATTCGTTTTCGTATCAGCAAACAACGTATTTGCAAGTAACAAAATGATCAGCACATCAGCTTACGAGCCAACTGATACAGTAGCTCCTGCCGACACTACAGAGACTACAACAGACTCTACAACAGAGAAGCCAGCGGAAGCATCTTTGGTAATGTCACTCAGCGACATCGAGCCAACTGACACAGTAGCACCAGCCGAGACTCCTGCTCCAACAGAGACTCCTGCTCCTGCTGACACAACAAATACTCCAGCCGACTCAACAGCAGAACAGGCTCAGTAAACCACTCCATCTTCAAAAAACAGTATACATGCAGCTTTTAAAATGAAAATATCTTGTCTTCTCTTCCGAAGGCAAGATATTTTTTTGTATTTTTGCACCATGATAAAAAACAATATTCCTCTCAAAGTAGCCTTAGGATATGCTGCCGTGGCTGTGGTGATGGCCCTGGCAGTAGCGCTCGTATACAGCAACACGCAGTCTATCCTGAACATCGACAAGGCTTCACGTGACTATACCCACAAGCGCAATATGGCCGACAGCCTGGTGTACAGCCTGCTCGACGTGAGCAACAACGAACGTTCCATCTATATGGAGACATCGGGAAACTGGGAGGAACTCAACCACTCCATCTCAGAAGCCAAGGTGCAGGCACTCAAACTCAAGGCGCTGGAAAAGGACTCCCTGCAGAAAGCACGCATGGACACCCTCGTCAGTCTGCTCAACCTGAAACAAGTCAACCTGAAGCAACTCCGGAGAGTGTTGATAGCCAACAATCATGAGAGCTTTCTTCACGAAAAGGTGAGCAATCTGAACAGCGGAAAAGACTCGGTAGTGGTGCACCCCAAGACTGCACAAACCCATGAGAACAAAAGGACAACCGTTGAGGTGGTGAAGACCCGAAAAGGCTTCTTCCGCCGACTCGCCGACGCCTTCAAGAAAGGCGCCACCGACACCATAGCCATACACAATGATGTCAACCAAACTACAACCGACTCGATTTCCACACCTGTCGACATCGCCGGAGAGGTGGCACAGGTGCTGTCGCAGATAGGACAGGAAGACAAACAGAACACACAGAAGAAGGAGAAAGCTGTAAACAAAGAGGTGAGCGACCTGCAGAAAGTGAACGCCCAGCTTGCCGAACGTACTTCCCACTTGCTCAACACCATCCGCCAAAGCGAGATGCAGTCCATGCAGCAGGCTTTAGGCAAAGCGCTGAATGCCCGCCGTTCACTCCTGTGGCAGATCACCCTTATGGCTTTGCTTGCCATGACCGCCGCCGTAGTCTTGCTGTGCTACATCTTCAAAGACACCAAGAAGGAACGCATCTATCGTGAGAACTTGGAAGAGGCCAACACCGAGATTCAGCGCATCATGAACCAACGCGAAAGACTCCTTCTTACCATCACCCACGACATCAAGGCTCCCGTGGCTTCCATTTCGGGCTTCATCGACCTGATGAGAGAACATGTGAGCGACGAGAAAGGCATGAACTATATCGACAACATAGCCAGCTCTGCCAGCCATCTGTCAAGATTGGTGGCCTCGCTCCTCGACTATCACAAATTGGAGAACGGACTGCTGGAACTCCATCCCACCAGTTTCTCGCCAGCCTCGCTCATTCAGCAATGCACCGAAGGCATGAGGATGCAGGCAGAGAAGAAGAACCTGGTGTTAAGTTCCTCTTATCAGGATAAGGCTGCCGAGCTGCAAGGATTAGCAGCCGATGCCGCAATCACCTATCAGGCAGATGCTTTCCGCATCCGTCAGGTGTTGGACAACCTCATCAGCAACGCCATCAAGTACACCGTGAAAGGAAAGGTTACTGTCACTGGCCTCGTCAAGCCAGCCCCATCGACAGGCATCTGCCACCTTATTATAAAGGTAGAGGATACGGGCATGGGCATGACTTCTGAGGAATGTCGAAAAGTGTTCCAGGCTTTCACACGTCTCAAGGACGCACAGGGCATAGAAGGCACAGGCTTAGGACTGTCCATCACCCATGAACTCGTCACTCTCTTAGGCGGACATATCAGTCTGCAATCAGAGAAAGGCATCGGCTCCACCTTTGCCATCACCCTTCCTATCAGGCAGAATCCTCCTTCCGTTCAGGAAGCATCGATGGGCGAAGCTGCCGAAAAGCAGCCGGCAAGTATCAGCGCCGCGGGCACAGAACTGTCATCAGCGAACCAGCAGCCCCTTGCCAACCATAAGATTCTGATCCTCGACGACGACCGTCTGCAGCTGCAACTGCTCCAGGAGATGCTGCACCGCAAGGCCAATGACGACTGGCAGATATTTGCCTGTCAGCATGTTACCGAGGCTCTTACCATTCTGCACAACGAGCAGCCCGCCCTGATGCTGATGGATATAGAAATGCCAGAGATGAACGGAACGGAGATTATCCGCATGATCAATCACAGCCACATGAAGGTGATTGCCATGACAGCCCACGACATCAGCATCAAGGAAGAACTGACGGAGGCTGGCTTCGACGACTGCCTGTTCAAGCCCTTCCGTCCTGAAGCCTTAGAGAGTTTGTTGGCTCCTGCTGCCCGAAAAGCTGCTACAGAAGAGCCTGCCGCTGAAGAAACAACTGCAGAAGAACCTGCCGCCGATGTATCTGTCCGTGAAAGGCTGTCTTCACTTTTGATCTTTGCCGGAGGCGACAAGGAAGCGGAGATGGAGATTGTGAAAACTGTGACGGAAGAAATGGAAACTTACCGGGAATCGTTGAACAAGTATCTGCCTGCTGCCGAAAAGGAAAAAGAGGCACAGGAGGACAATACACAGGCGGTACGGGTGGAACTCAGCCAGGAGGACAAGCAGAATGTGGCAAGAATCGCCCACAAACTGCAACCCATAGCCCAGATGATGCAGGCGGAATGTCAACAGCAGCTGCAGGCTCTCTCGCCCGAGCACATCGGCGAACAGGAAGACAAAAAAATCCGAGCATACATCCAGGCCGTATTCGACGACTTAGGAAATATGCTCGGAGAGTTGAGAAATATTCTTTCTGAGTAATCGTTCTTACAGTTCCACATTGTCTATGTGGAATTTCATCAGTCCGGCAGGCACCTTCACCATGACCTCATCGCCGGCTTTCTTGCCCAAGAGAGCCTGTGCGATGGGCGACTTGATAGAGATTTTTCCACTATGAAGGTCTGCCTCGTGAGGATTCACTATGGTGTAGGTCATGCTGCACTTATTGGCCACATTAGTAATCTTCACCTTGCTCAACAGTCCCACCTTGTCGCTTTGCAGTCGCGACTTGTCTATTACACGGGCATTCTCCAGAATCTTCTGCTTGAAACTGATTCTGCTCAACAGCTTGCCCTGCTCTCGCTTGGCAGCATGATACTCAAAGTTCTCGCTGAGGTCGCCCTTGTCGCGTGCCTCGGCTATGGCGTCACGCACAGCAGGCAGTTCCACCTTTACCATGTGTTGAAGTTCAGCCACGAGCTCATCGTAGCCTTCCTGAGACATATATTCCATAATGTTTTTTTCGTTTTGTTTTATTCTTCGGCGTGCAAAGGTACGGAGAAATCATGAAAAAGCCAAGACTTTGCCCGAGTTTTACGCAAAAAGACATAGGTTTAACAATTAGCAAGATTGCACTGGGAGGGCAGGCATCTTGACACGCCCTCCCCAGTGCCAACCTGCTAAATCGTAAGGATTTAAAAAGGGTGCATCAAAACCCACGTTGTGATGCACCCTTTGATAGATGAATAAAAATTATTGTTTACTTGATAACAACCTTTCTTGTTGTACCATCAGACATCTTGATGATGTTGATGCCCTTCTGCAAGGTGTTGATCTTCATACCATTGATAGTGTAGATACCATTTACAGCACTTGCTGATGGACGATTCTCGATGTTCTCGATGCCAGTAGCTACGCCATTACCCTTTCTTGAAATACCCAAGATGGTGATATAACCACCGCCACCATAGGTCTTTGTGAACTCTACATTCTTCACTTCCTTCGACTTATCAGTCTTCATAGTGTACTCATAGAGGCGAATCTTACCTGTATCGATATCGTCTTGGTAATATGGAAGGTTCTGCTTAGTGATAATACGACCCAAACCATATACAGCCTCGCTACCTGATGGAGAATCGGTATACCAATCCTGAGGAGTATAACGCTCATTATTGGTATGAGTATTGTCTGTGTAATATGCTGTAGCAACAAGACTTGCTTTACCATTTGCAGAGACAACGAGGAAGTAAAGCTCCTCACACTTCTCTGGATTTTCAAACTCCAATGTACCAGCAGAGAAGTTAGACTTAAGAGTGAGCGCATTCTTCTTACTAAAGTCAGCTATCTGGAACTGAGTTCCATTTGCTGTTGTTACGATACCATTGCTGCCACAAAGAGCACCTTCCTTCTGAACGCCCTCAGTATAGAATACCCATCCCTGGTTGTCGAGAATATTGTCAGAGAACTGTTTTGAAGGCTTGCCCTCAGCGATAACGTCAGCATTCCAACCTGATTTCACTACTACTGGAGCTACAGCTGGCATAGCAGCAGCAAACTGCTCATAAGCCTCAACCTCAGCCAAAGAAGGATAGAAGTATGGATTCAAGTTACAGATCACTGCGATATACTTAGTCTCCTCGAAGTCTGGCAAGATGTACTCCAACTCAGATACCTCACCCAGGTCAGAGAATGTCTTCACGCGAGTCAAGTTATTGATATCGTTACCTACAGCGATGCTAATCTCCTTGTTTACGATACCTGTTTCATCGTTATCATTTGTACCCTTGTTGTTGTTAGGGATGTGGATAGCAACCTTAGAGAGATTCCAAGACTTACCATCTGGAGCTGTAAAGATAGCCCATGTGTCATCTTTATGAGTAGAAGGATCCTGGATTACTTCAAGAGTCTCAGTAGCCTTGTCACCATCTGTCAAGCCAGGGATATCGTACTTGTCGAAAGCAACACCGAATCCACCATCACCCTTATAGTGACGAACCTCAGCAGTAGCACCTGTCAAGATGTTAGGCTGTGTATTAGAGTCGATGCTAATATTCACAACACGCTCCTTGTATGTACCACCATTATCTACTGTGATAGTGAGTTTCTCAACACCCATCTTCATACCTGCTGTTACAGGGATGGTGAATGTGCAGTTAGCCTGATCCTCTGTGATAGTACCAACCTTCAAACCAGCAGTTGACTTCACACGGCAAGCGAATTTAGGATCTCTTGGATCACCATTCAAGTCGTAAGTTACAACGATGTTCTGTGTCTCACCAGCGTTCATCTTCATCTCAGAAGAAGGAACCGAAATAGACATATTGTTGTCCTCAGAACCGAATACCTGGAACTCCCAAATACGGAGAGTACCATTAGCCTCAGGAATCAACTTCACATAACGTGCCTTGAAAGGAGGAATATAGTCATACTTGATGCTCTCTTTTACACGGTTTTCAGCATCAACCACTGTTGTCCAGGTCTCACCGTCGTTAGACAGCTGAATCTTATAGTTGTTGATCTGGTCAACACCATACTCAGGACCAGAGTTACCATCATAGATACAGAAACCATAGATACGATATGCGCTCTGGCAATCGAAGATAGCCCAACGGTCGCTCTGCAATGTACACCACTTACCGCTTGTCTCTTGTGGATAAACTTCACCATCGATAATCTTCCAAGGTGTCTCAGTACTATTAGTAGAGTTAGAGAATTTAACCACAGTCTTGTTCTGTACTACGTTGTAAACGGTTGCAGCGTCTTCTTTAGCAATAACGTCGATAACTTGCTTAGTGGTTTCAGATGTACCAACAACGTTAGTAACCTTTACAGTAACTTTCATCTTACCTGGCTTCTTAGCCACTACGTAGATTGTCTCCTCATTAGTAGCAGTACCTGGCTTGAACTCCAAGCCCTCTGGCAAAATCCACTCCCAAGCTGTAGGTCTACCTGTACCCTTAGCTGTGATATGTGTAGATTCACCTACTTCGAGGTAGCTCTTACCCAAAGAGAAGGTAACTACAGGAGCTGTACCCTTAGGATAGTTGAGCTTGATGCTCTTAGCAGGCTGCTGCTTCATATCCTTCATGACAGGAACTACTTCCATCTCGAGGAAATTATCTACGCCATTACGAACGAATGTAGGAACATAGAAAGCCTCGCCACGAGTCTGACCTACCAAAGTGCGCTCGCCATCTTCATGCTTCTTATAGATATCGAAGTGATCGAAGTCGTCGTTATAGGTATAATCCCAAGTCAAACGAACATCATTCTTTTCTGCACCGAGAGTAGTTGTAGATGCAAGGTTCTCAACGTCAACGCTTGCAGGAGCATAACCTGCTGGCAACACTGCGAGCTCACCGAGTTTCAACTGATAGTAAGGAACCTCTGTCTCACTCTTCATGTTGAGGGCAATCATATAGATGGTCTTGCCATTGAGTGTAGCCAAGTCATAGTCGGCGATGGTCCAACCATTCTTCTCTGTTACAGTAGCATCGTTCAGAGTTACGTCAGGAGTTGTAGAACTCTCTGTAGCCAACTTCATCTCAACAGTACCAGGAGTTGTAGTCTTGTAAACGAGACGGAGAGTACCACCTGCTGTTACAGGAATCATCGTCTTATAGAGACGCATGAGGTGATCACCTGTTGTCAAGCTACCGCTCACCTCAATGCTTGAACCATAGTTGTAAGCTTCTTCCCAGTTGATAGAAGCAGACAAGTTGCCCTTGTTCTCAATCCACCAACGCCATGTAGGCATGATGCTCTGTACACCACTATGATACCAGTCTTGTGTACCTTCTTTCTTGCCCTCTACAAAGCGGTGCTTACCTACACCTACGCAGAATGAGCTGACGAAAGGCATATTAGTGATAGCAGAACGCTCCAATACGCGGTTAGAAATACCAGGCCAAGATGTAGTAGATGTAACAGTTGGGTCACCCTCTTGGTTCACCCACATCATCTCCTCATTCTTAAAGGTTTTCTGAATAGCTGCGTATGCACTTGGACCTGTATCATCCTTACCAAGAAGGTTCTTTACGTTATCCTTCCAGATACGCTCCTCTGGGCAGAACAAGTCGATAGAACCTACGTGACCCGTTGTAGGCATAGACCTATTGAGATAATAACCGAATCCGGTATGACCGCTACTTACCACCTGGATACCTGCATAGATCTTAGAGAAAGTCTCCGCCTCTGTGCAACCAAGTGACGCTGCCTGACCACGATAGTCACCATTAGCTCCATACTCCAAGAACTGAGAAGTATTCTTATGTGACTTCAAGATGGTTGGACTTGGTGAACCACTCGCATTATACCACTGGATTTCCATGTGGGTATTGCCATCTGCATCAGCGAGTGCATTAAACTCTTTGATGAAACCAGCCCATTCTGAGAGAGTAGAGCCACCAGACTCCTGGTTGATAAACCAACCATCGAAGCCCATATACTTAGCGATTTCATACAATTTCTTGGCAAAGATGTAAGAGCCATTCTCCTTAGTAAGCATCTCGCGAACCCATGCTGAATTTCCACCGTAAGCATAAGGAGGGAAGAAAATCTGACCAAGAGACTTCACACCACTCTGGTGAGCAGCATCAGTAGATGGTGCTGGAGGAGGAATAATGATACCCTCGCTGGCAGAACCTGCCCAATAAACGAGTTTATCCATATACTGCCAATAAGTAGGCTGATAACCTAAGAAGTTGTTAGCACCCTGAGATGGGCAAGAACTACATGTAGGGAAAAGAATGGTAGCGTTACATACCTGTCCCTCATAGAACTGATTTGCATTGGCTTTCATCAAGGTAGGCTCCTTGAAGCGTTTTGCCAATGGCACCTTAGAACGGTTGAACTTAGCATTCTTGTCGGTTTCTGGCGACCAGTTCTTGATGTGTTCTGGATGCCAACATCCGCCATAAGGCTGCTGAGCACTTGCTGAAACTCCAAAAAGGAAGGAGAGCGCGACACTAAAAAGTCGATTTAGTCTCATACTGTTAGGGTTTAGTTATTAAATTTAGTATTTATGGGTAGTCTCGTACATAGAGTTTCTCCCAAAAAAGTTAGTTAATACGCTCTTATAACAACACCCAAACATAAACTACTTACTCAAAAATGATTTTTTTTTTATTTTTTTTTCGCATCCGCCTAAAAAAGGCAGCAAAGTTCACATTTTCAACATAATTAGGGAAAATAATCAGACTCCATAAATAGAAAAAAAGACCGCTACGGTATGCTTCTCGCACACCATAGCGGTTATTAAAATAAACCTAAAACTTTTCCTGAAAACTTTTTACCGCAGAATTTACCTTGTCGTATTAATATTTCTTCCTGAAGTTTCGCATGTACGGAAGTTATAGTAGTTAAAGAAGTTATCACTCCCTTCGGTCGTTAGAAGTTATAGCCAATAGCCTTTTTTGTTGTATATTTAGCAATAAAGCATATGGCTTTAACTTCTTTAACTTCCCAAGCCGAAACATTCGGCTTTAACTCCTTAAAAAAGTTACTTCACGATATTGGTCTTACGGATAAAGTCGATGATTTCGGGCACATAACCGAAAGCCAAACCAGTAACCGTATCAGCACAACCATAATATACAGCTATGCGTCCAGTCTCAGCATCGCAGAGCGAAGCACAAGGGAAACAAACGTTTGGCACATCCCCCACACACTCATACAACTCCTGAGGTGTGATAAGATACTGACCCGAACGACCTATCACCTTCCAAGGCTCCTCCAAGTCGAGCAGCGCAGCACCGAAAGCATAGACATACCCATTGCAAGAGTGGAGCACACCATGATAGAGCAACAACCATCCTTCAGAAGTCTCGATAGGCACAGGACCAGCACCAATCTTCATGCACTGCCAAGCACTCTCCTCGAAGGCAGCAGGTGCCATCACATGACGATGATGTCCCCAATACTCCAAGTCGGGAGACTCGCTATAGAAGATATCACCAAAGGCAGTATGTCCTGTATCACTTGGACGACTCAGCATGGCAAACTTGCCATTGATCTTGCGAGGGAACATCACACCATTGCGGTTGTAAGGCAAGAAAGCATTCTCCAACTGATGGAAAGTCTTGAAATCCTCTGTCCATGCCACACCAATCGTTGGTCCATGATAACCATTGCACCAGGTGACATAATACTTTTCGCCTATCTTGCACACACGAGGGTCGTAGCCATACACCCACTCACCTATCTCCTTGTCGTCGCACTCCAGACGGATGGTTTCCTCGTTGATGTCCCAGTGGATGGCATCTTTACTAAAACCAGCATGAAGCGTCATGCGTCGGTTCTTGTCATCACATCTGAAAACACCTGCAAATCCGTCCTTATAAGTTACTACGGCACTATTGAAGATACTATTGGAGTCGGGTAGCTGATTGCGCTCGATAATAGGATTCTGAGAAAAGCGCCACAAAGGCACATTGCTATTTTGTGGTCTGTCTTCCCAAGGGATGTTGGGAAGCGCAGCACCTATGATTTTGATATCGTTCATTGTTATTGCTTAATAAAAAGTATGATTATAGATTATTGAGAAGCTCAGCCTTACCATCGTTGACGAGTTTGATAACCAACTCACCAAAGAGGGTATTCTGCCATGCAAACCAAGCACGGGTGTAATTGGAAGCATCATCCTTATGGAAAGACTCATGGATGAAGCCCATGCCTGCATCGGTGTTGAGGAGCGTCTTCATACACCAGCGAATCTCGTCGTCGTTGGTAGCCGTGAAGCACTTCATCATGATAGACATTGGCCAAGGCATATCGTAGCCGATGTGTGGACCACCGATACCCTCACCCGCCTTACCACGGAAGAAACAAGGATTGTCCTCACTCCATACGAAGCGGCGTGTATTCTGGTAGATAGGATCGTCCATCTCCACATCGCCCAAATAGCCCATACCCAAGAGTGAAGGCACATTGGCATCATCCATCAAGAGACGGTTGCCAAAACCATCTACCTCGTAAGCATAAATCTTGCCATACTTAGGATGTTCGCATACCGCATACTTCTGCAAAGCCTCCTTCACCTCCTTGGCGAGGTCAGAACAGTCGGCAGCAATCTTGAGCGCCTTTATCTTCTGAGCATCTTCAGCTTTCTCGGCTACATACTTCAATATCTCAGCCGCCTTATTCATGGAAGAAACCGCCATGAAGTTGGAAGGGATGAGGAAAGGAAGAATGGTGGCATCATCAGAAGGACGGAACATAGAAGCGATGAGGCCTACGGGCTTCACAGGAGCACCAAAACCATCCCAGCCCACGGTATCGAAAGCACGGTCGGTCATACGAGTGAAGTGATAAGCCTTGGCTGTCTCCTTGCGCTGTTGCTCATGGAAGGTCTTGAGGATATTCTCGATAGCTTTCATCCATTCCTTGCCGAAGATCGAGTCGTCGCCTGTCACCTTCCAGTATTCGTAAGCCAAGCGGATGGGATAACAGAACGAGTCGATCTCATACTTACGCTCGAAGACCTCTGCCTGCATCTGGGTGTCATCCTTCTGCCATCCAGCTCCTGTAGGTCCATCATTATAGGCATTGGCATAACGGTCGATGTTGATACACTTCAGTTGGCGAAGGATAACGCCACGAAGCATCTTCTGTAGTTTCTCGTCTTTGTTGGAAAGGGCTATGTAAGGCCACACCTGTGCGCCAGAGTCGCGAAGCCACATGGCTGGAATATCGCCAGTATAGACGAAGGTATCGTCGTCGCCATTCTCGAGCACACGATAGTGCACGGTACTCTCCAAGGTATTGGGATAACAGTTGGCAAACATCCAGGCGAGCTTAGGATTCTTCTTCAGGAGTTTCTGTATCTCCTTGATCTTCTTCTCTACAGCCACAGACGTGAAGAGTCGTTCCTCTACAGGTGGACGTTTCGACTCATACTTGCCGTTGACAGGTGTCACCACCTTGGTGTAACGAGCGTGTACATCTACTTCAGCATGCTCTTGTGCCATGGCTGTCATGGCAGCAAGAAGGACCATTGTCAATATTGTTTTTCTCATTGTCTGGGTTTTGTGTTATGAAGGGTTGTTATTATGAATGAGTTCTATTTTTTTATAACTGAACTTTCGCATATCAGGAAGTTAAAGGAGTTTAGCCGTATGTCTTGCGGCTTAAAAGAACTACGCCAAAAAGTCTATTGTCTTAACTCCTCAGCGACAATAGGGAGCGATAACTCCTTAACTCCTTTAACTTCAGAACTTGCGAAAAAGAGGCATTATGGGCGATCAGCCGCACGTGTGCCCCACTTAGAGGGCTTGCTACCCATCTGGAGCTCTAAGATTCCACCTTTCATGATGTCTTGATACATGATATACGACTTGGTGTAAGGCTTGCCATTCAACTTCACCGACTGTATATAGATATTCTCCTTGCTGTTGTCCTTGCAGACGATAGAGAAGTCCTTACCACCTACGTTGAGGGTAGCTTTATCCAATACAGGGCTTCCGATGATATACTTACCACCAGCAGGCTCTACCTGATAGAGTCCCATAGCCGAGAGGATGTACCATGCCGACATCTGTCCTACGTCCTCATTACCACTCAGTCCGTCGTAATCGTCTTTGTACATCTCGTGCATGGTCTGGCGGATGAGGCGTGCTGCCTTCCAGGGTTGCCCCACATAGTTATACATATAGAGCACCTGATGGCTTGGCTCGTTGCCATGAGCATACTGTCCTATCAGACCTGAGATATCAGGAGAAGCATTGTCGCCCATATTGCCCGTGACGATGAAGAGAGAGTCGAGCTTAGTAACAAACTGCTGCTCGTTGCCGAAGAGCTTCACCAGTCCATGCACATCATGCGGAACGAGCCAGGTGTACTGCCAGGCATTGCCCTCCGTGTAGTCGTCCTGACGATGAACAGCCGAGAAAGGATTGAAAGGTACACGGAACGTACCGTCAGTACCGATGCCACGCATAAATCCGGTCTGCTTATCGAAGTACTTGCGATAGGTTTGAGCACGCTGAGCAAAATACTTAGCATCAGCCTTCTTGCCCAACAAGCGAGCCACCTTAGCCACACAGTCGTCTGCCAAAGCATACTCCAGTCCCTTAGCCACTGTTTCCATCTCTGGATCCTTGTCGTAAGGCAGATAGCCATACTTCTTGAGCAAGCCGAGACCACGGTCGTCGCGTAAAGCCGACTGCTTCATGGCTTCGTAGGCTCCCTCCTTATCCTTGACATATCCTTTGAGCACCAGGTCAGCAAGCACCGGAATACCCGGATTTCCCACCATACAGTCGGTCTCATTGCCCATCAGATGCCATACAGGTAGTTTGCCCTGCTGACGATAGATGTTGATAAAGGTACTTGCCATATCTGGCAACATCTCCCTATGTATCAGGGTCATCAGAGGATGTGCTGCACGATAGGTGTCCCAGAGCGAGAGCGTCGTGTAGTTGGTGAAGTCGCCTTGATGCACCTTACCATCAGCACCACGATACTCTCCGTTGACATCCGAGAAGACCGAAGGAGCGGTCATGGAATGGAACATTGCAGTATAGAAGATGCGACGCACGGTAGCATCGGTTGTCTCTACCCTCACCTTAGCCAAGGCCTCGTTCCAGGCAGCATCGGCTTTCGCCACCACCTGCTGGAAGTTCCATGCCGGAATCTCTGCCTTCAGGTTCTCCTTGGCATTGGCAATGCTCACTGCCGAGAGTCCCACCTTGATGAGAAGGGGCTGAGCTGCATCAAAGACCTGCACCAACCATCTGCCGCTGTCTAAAGGCTCAATGATAACAGGCTGCGAGAATTCTGCTACAAAGAAATTCTTCTGGTCTTTTGCCCAACCTGTAGAGAAGCGATGACCAGCTACACTTGTGGTTTTCATCTCGTCCAAGGCATAATCTGTGGGCTTATCCCATCCGATGCCTTGGAAGAGGTCGAGCACCAACTGGGCTTTCTTTACATCGGCTCCAAAGGTGTAACGATGGAATCCAGCACGCTTGGTGGCTGTAAGCTCCACCCACACATTGGGCTGCTGTAGCTTCACGGCGTAATAGCCAGGACGCACATTCTCGTTGGCATGATGAAACACCACCTCTTTCTGCTTGGCATCGGTAACAGGCAGGAAGGCTACATCGCCCAACTCGCCAATACCCGTACCACTGAGGTGCTGATGTCCGAAGCCTATCAACACCGAGTCGGACTCATGATAGCCCGAGCACCAGTCCCAACCGCGCGTATGCTCTGTAGGTCCCAACTGCACATAGCCGAAAGGCACATTGGCACCCAAGAAGACGTGTCCATGACCGCCTGTACCAATACGTGGGTTTACAAACTGGGTGAGGTTGTCAGCTGTCTGACCAAAAGCGGCTTGTGGATGGCCTCCAACCATCACACAAGCCAACAATACTAATATAGGAAATAAACTTTTTCTCATTTTCAGAATATAAGAAATGTTTTATTGAAAAACTACTTAGAGAAGTTAGAGAAAGAATAAGGTGCATCAGCCTCCATCGTACCGCGCAGCATATTAGGCTTTTCAGATAGGTGGAAGGAGAGGTTAGCACCCTGCTTCAGTGCATTCATGTCAAGGTAGTTGCGTTCGTACAACTGACCATTGAGCTGCATCTCGTCGATATAGCATCCGTTACCATCAGCGAGGATGTTAATCTGCTTGCCATTCTCCAGATGTAGTTTCATCTTATGGAAATAAGGAGTGCCCAAGACGTATTGTCCTGTACCTGGGCAAACAGGATAGAAGCCCATGGCAGAGAAGACATACCAGGCAGAGGTCTGTCCGTTGTCCTCATCACCACAATAGCCATCGGGAGTAGGTGTATAGAGACGATCCATCACCTGGCGCACCCAGTACTGACTCTTCCAGGGCTGTCCGCTATAACCATAGAGATAGATGCCATGCTGGATGGGCTGGTTGCCGTGTGCATAGTTGCCCATGTTCATCACCTGCATCTCTCTGATCTCATGGATGGTGAAACCATAATAGCTATCGTCGAAGACAGGAGGAAGCTGGAATACGGAATCGAGCATCTGGTTGAATCGGTCTTTACCACCCATGAGGCGCATCAAGCCCTGAGGGTCGTGGAATACCGACCAGGTGTAGTGCCAAGCATTGCCCTCGGTGAAGGCATCACCCCACTTCAATGGATTGAAGGGAGCTTGGAACTTTCCATTCAGCAATCTGCCGCGCATCAAACCGCTCTCCTTGTCGAACACTTTCTCATAGTTTTTAGCTCGCTTGGCAAAAGGCTTCAACTCTTTCTGCGACTTACCCAAGGCTTTACCAAACTGATAGATACACCAGTCGTCGTAAGCATACTCCAAGGTGCGAGCCACGCTCTCATTGATCTTCACATCATAAGGCACATAGCCCAACTTGTTGTAATACTCATAACCATGCCGACCTGTAGAGTTGACTTCAGGATGAACAGCGTTGGCACCATGCACCACTGCCTGCCAAAGGGTCTCGACATCATAGCCACGCAAGCCAGAGAGATAAGCATCGGCCACCACAGAGGCTGAGTTGTTGCCCACCATGCAACCGCGATGACCAGGACTTGCCCACTCTGGCAAGAAGCCACTCTCCTTATAAGTATTAGCCAAACCATCCTGTATCTTCTCATTGACAGAAGGATACATCAGGTTGAGCAAGGGGAAGAGGCAGCGGAAGGTGTCCCAGAAACCAGTATCGGTAAACATATAGCCCTTCTGGATAGTACCATTGTAAGGACTGTAATGTACGATCTCGCCAACACTATTCTTCTCATAGAAAGCGCGTGGGAAGAGTACCGAACGATACAGACAGCTATAGAAAGTACGCAGATGGTCGATATTCTCATCCTCTACTTCGATCTTGCCCAACACCTCGTTCCAGCGGTTTCTACCCTGCTGGCAGAGCTGCTCCATATCGGCTTGTCCCAACTCTTGTATGTTCTGCCAAGCCTGCTCCTCACTGATGAAGGAAGAAGCCACACGAGCCTGTACCTTTTCGCCTCTCTTACCTATCTTGAAGGAGATGATGGCACCCACATGGTTGCCCTCCTGCTCATGGCCTTCCTGATATTCGCCATCCTTTACACTATGCACAGCGTCAAAGTCATGGTCGAACTCGATGACAAAGTAATTTCTGAAGTTTGCTGGCACACCACCGCTATTACGAGTGGAAAAGCCCACCACCTTGCGCTGGTCAGGCAGTATCTTGATATAGCTACCCTTATCGAAAGCATCGATAACGACATGAGCACTATCGGTCTTAGGGAAGGTGAAAGCCATCAGCGCAGCACGCTCCGTAGGACAAAGTTCGGCAGTCACATCGTAGTCGGCGAGATAGACACTATAATAATAAGGTGTCGCCTTCTCTGCCTTATGTGAGAACCAACTGGCTCTCTGCTCCTCGTCGAAAACAGGTTTTCCTACAACAGGCATCAACGAGAACTGACCGTAGTCATTGATCCAAGGACTGGGCTGATGCGTCTGCTTCAGTCCTCTTATCTTCTTGGCAGCATAAGTGTACTGCCATCCATCGCCCATCTTTCCTGTCTGGGGAACCCAGAAGTTCATGCCCCAAGGCATGGCGATGGCAGGATAAGTATTGCCTGTGGAAAGCCCGTGGTCGGAGTCGGAGCCCATCAAGGGCTGCACGAAGTCCACCGCATTCTGTACATTCACCTTGACAGCTTGCGCCATCAAGGTGAAAAATACGAATATAAACACAACTGATTTTTTTCTCATAGACAATAAGTTACTCTTTATTATCTGAAATTGTTAGGCTGCACACGATTACCACTATCATCATTGGTATCAGCTACGTCCCACCAGAGGCGTTTGCCCTGTGTGTTGACCTGCAGAAGCTCAGGATGAGAAGTGAAGTAACTATTGCTATTCTCGCTATAAGGATAGAGAATACGCTTGATATTCTTACCCATAGGAACGTCACCACCACTATTGTTGGTCAACTGGTTAGCCAAAACTGGATAGTCGGTACGACGGAACTCAGCCCATCCCTCATTACCATTAGGGAAGATAGCCATCCACTTCTGAGTGATGATAGCTTCGAGTTGCTTCTCCTTGTCGCCACCCTCGAATACCTTATCAGTAGTAAGGGTCTTCAAGCCATCGATATAAGCCTGTGCCTTGTCATCGGCAATACCATAGTAGTCCATAGAAGCCTTGATACCAGACTTGTAGTACTGCTCGGCAGTACCAGTAAGTTCCATACCAGCCCAGCCACGCAAAGCAGCCTCAGCCTTCAAGAACTCAGACTCAGCATAGCCTAACAAGAGGTAAGCACGCTCACGGCTGAAGAAGTAGTTAGGATCCAAAATTTTACCATTGCTCTTTGGTGCTGTACGAGTGAGTGAGAAGTTCAAAGTACCCATATCAATAACAGGAGCCTGAGCACCACGCTCACAACCTACGAAGTCTTCTCTCTGGCTATCCTCACCAGCCTCCAGCGTACTCGATGTCATCTTGATGCGATACCAGCTTACCAAGCAACGTGGGTCAATCTTCTTGGTGATAAAGCTATTGCGACCTGTCTTGATCTTATATTCTGTACCACCCTCACTGGCGTTGCGATAGAAGTTCTCCAAGTCTTTAGACATCACGCTCTCACCATTGTAGCAAACACTACACATCACTAAAGGATGTTCGTTACCACCATCGTTAGTACCGCCTTGCTCTACAAGAGCATACTTAGGAACGATCTGCATATTGTCGTCGTTGCTCTGCATCAGACCATACTTGTTGTTAAGAGCATTTTCTGCTTCCTTCTTAGCACGAGCAGGGTCTACGTTGGAGATACGCAAAGCCATGCGAAGGCGCAGAGAATTGGCAAAGCGGAGCCACTTGTTCCAGTCACCATGATAGCAGATATCATCGGTAGGATAACCCACCTGAGTAGCATCACTTGGCTTGATACTGTCTACAGCCTGCTCCAACATACGGAACATCGCATCGTAAACCTCAGCCTGGGTGTTGTAAGCCACATTGTTGGTCTCAGGAATCTTTGCCTGTACATACTCCTTGAAAGGCATATCGCCATAAGTATCGGTGTTGGCAAGCGCCAAGAAAGCATAGTAGATACGTGTGGCATAGAACAAGTTCTTGTACTTCTTGGTGTTTTCGTTGAACTTAAAGACACGCAACAAGGTGCGATACTCGCTGCTGCGGTCGTTGTAGAAATGAGCCCAACGTCTTCCACTCCATCCATCCTTATAAAAATAGTCAGGAGATTGACCTGCATGCTTAGGCTGGTTGTTAGCCACGAAGCCCGCATAGATATCATGACTCAGGTTGGTAGTGATCTGATAGTCGTTGAAGAATCCTTCATAGAGGAAGTTGCGGAAAACGGTGTTGGCAGAGCTCAACTCGCTCTTCAGCGCCAAGGTATCTGCCTTGCTTACCTTGTAGTCGATGTTGATGTCGGCATACTTGGTTTTGTCCTCCTCACCAGGCTGCTCTTCACCGCCGCCAGTGGTGTTATCAGGCAATTCGTATGGATTCTTGCTCATATCGTCCATGTCGTAGCAAGAAGCCAAACTTGCTAATGCCATTGACATAAGCATAGCCTTGAATATAATTGTCTTTTTCATTGTGTCAATCTGTTTGATGTAAATGTAATAGGATTTAGAAAGCTACATTGACTGAGAAGCCGAATGTACGAGTATAAGGCACGGCAGCGAAGTCGAGGGCCTGAGAGAACATAGAGGTGTCGTAACCTCCGTCAGGGTTGCCTGGTGTATGCTTGAGCAAGAAGCACAAGTTGCGAGCTACGAATGACAACTTCACATTGGTGAGAGGAGTCTTTCTCAACAAGCTCTTTGGCAAGCTGTAACCCAAAGCGAGTTCCTTCAACTTGATGTAAGATGCGCTGTGTACGAACATCTCAGCAAAACCCTTCTGTGCTTTATACAAACCGATGTGAGAGTAGTAAGCCTGTGCACTAACCTCCTTGGTATTAGGCTTACCATCAGCTGTTACACCAGGTGCTACCATATAGTAGTCTTTAACACCATTGAGTTCTTTGTACTCACCACGATAAGCAGTGCGCTCTGAAGTACCTACTGATGTAGCCATACCTTCTGACACGCTGACTACTTCGCCACCAAATCGCATATCAAACATAGCTGTCAGGCTAACGCCCTTATAGTTAAGGCTTGGAGTAACTGACATGAGAAGCTTAGGCTCGATGTTGCCGATAGGATGATCGAGGATATACTGCTCCAAGTTACCTCCTGCATCGGCACTGGTAACAGGCATAGGAAGACCGTCCTCACCGATAATCATCTGGCCGTTGGCATCGCGCTTGAGAAGGTTGTTGGCATAGATGTCGCCCAACTTGCCACCTGCACGTGCACCTACCTTGACAGGCATGTTGCTATCGCCATTGAAGTAGATATGATCTACACCATTAGCCAACTCGTCTACACGAGAGATGTTCTTAGAGAAGTTCATGGTCAAGTCGAAGTTGAAATCCTTGGTTTTGACAGGTGTACCATAAAGCATCAGCTCGACACCCTTGTTGGTAATCTTACCTGCATTCACCCACTGCTGTGACCATGGTGCAGAAGCATCAACGAGCATAGCCTGGTTCTTGGTCTTCGTATAATAATAGGTGAAGTCAAAGCCCAAACGGTTCTCAAGGAACTTCATTTCAAGACCCCACTCGAATGAAGACTTGATCTCTGGCTTCAGGTTGTTGTTCATCTTAACAGTCTGAGGAATAGGTACACGAATACCATTCTCGAAAGTATAGCGACGTGTGTTATAGAGGTTGTATGGGTTAGGATCCTTACCCACCTGTGCGAAAGACAGACGAGTCTTAGCAAATGTCACCCATGCAGGCAGCGGATGCTCGATAGAGCGCATGAAGTCGCTGAAGATGTAGCTCAAGCTGGCACTTGGGTAGAAGAACGAGCGATTGTCCTTTGGCAAAGTAGACGACCAGTCGTTACGTGCTGTGAGGTCTAAAGAAAGATATTCACGGAAAGCCAACTGCAGAGAACCGAAAACAGAGTACATAGAGCGCTCATGTCCATTCTCGCTGGCACTTGTCAACTGATAACCTGTATTGAAAATCCAGTTGTCCTTCTCGAGCATGTTCTTGGTAGATGCACCCAGCACCTCATATTTCTGATACATGATGTTGGCACCGAGGTTGTAACCCAAGCGCAAGTCCTTAGTAATCTGGTTATCACCCAAGAAGAGGAAAGAGATGTTGTGCTCGAAGTTGTTTTCCTCCGAACGGCTCATATTGTCATCGGTAACAATCTCGCTCCAGTGCTTACCAGGTGTGCTGACAGCAGAGTTACCCAAACTCAAGTCAGAGGTCTGAATGCGAGTGCGATAATAATCGAAAGCATACTTAGCGTTGAACTTCAACCAATCGGTGATGTTCACATTGGCACCATAGTAACCGAAGGCACGCCAACGCTCATCACAGTTCTGGAAACGATGACGCACATAGTATGGGTTGGCATACTGCATATCAGGACCAAACCAGTTGCGGTGCAATTGGTCGTCGGTGGTATAGGTCTGAAGATCCTGCAAGCGAACGTTGCCAGGAATCAAAAGCAACTGAGCCACCTCACCATTCAAACCAGACATAGGACGGTTCTCCGCCTTCATGCGAGAAAGAGAAATCTTGCTATCGGTAGAAAGATACTTGTTGATGGTTCTACCAGCATTGAGGTCGACAATCAACTTATCGAGTGTCTCGTCTTTGAAAAGACCCTTATTGTCGTTGTAACCCAAAGAGAGGCGGAAGTGTCCCTTCTCGTTAGAGTTTCCGAGGGCTACAGTGTGGAACTGTGAGAAACCTGTGTTGAAATAATCCTTCAACTTATCACCATAATATCTGTAAGCGATGTTCTCACCCAAGAAAGAAGGCTCCAATCTACCATCAAGAGGAGCACCGAAAGCCAACTCGCTTGACAAGGTCTTGCTGCCATCCTCACCTTCCTTATAAACGGTAGCGCCCCTTGAGCCCTGACCATACTGCTTCTGCATAGGAATGGTCTCGGCTACTGTGCTCCAAGTGAAGTTGGCATTGTAAGTGATACCAAATCCCTGCTTGTGGCTACCCTTCTTGGTAGTAACATAGATAACACCATTACCTGCACGTGAACCATAGAGGGCTGCGGCGTTGGCACCCTTGAGCACAGAGATAGACTCGATGTCCTCAGGGTTGAGGTCGAGTGACGTTCCACCACGGTCGTAACCACCATAAGCAGAAGCATCAGAGCTCTGGTTGTCAGTGAAAGGCACACCATCTACCACCCAGAGAGGCTGGTTGTTGTCGGTGAGTGAAGAGTTACCACGAATGGTGATCTTGGTAGAACCGCCAAGACCTGTGCTTGCGGTATTCATCTGCAAACCAGCGACCTTACCATCCAGAGCGCCTGTTACAGAAGGGTCGCCAGTGGTATTAAGAGCATCAGACTTAACGTCCTGTACAGAGTAACCCAACATCTTCTTCTCGCGCTTGATACCGAGAGCTGTAACAACCACCTCGTTGAGCGAATGAGAGTCGGGAAGCATCTGAGCATTTACAGCATGGCCTTCCTTGGCAGCGATGTCCATGGTCTTGTAACCTAAGTAGGTGAACTGCAACACTGGAGAAGGTTCATCGGTCTCGATGATAAAGTTACCATCCATATCAGTCACCGCACGCTGAGTGGTGCCTTTCACCAAGATTGCCGCACCAATAAGTGGTTCTTTGTTCTCATCGAGAAGTGTACCTTTGTATGTACGCTTCTGGCGAGGCTGGTGTTTCTTAGGGGAGGTTGGTGTTTCTGTCTTCTTCAGATAGATAATGCCATCCTTGATAACATAAGTGACATTCTTGTTGTGCAAAAGCTTGTCTAACACGTCTTCCACCTTACCATTCTTGACCGAAACAGCATTAACCTGCATCTTAGCCAAGTTGTCGTCATAGGTGAACTGATACTTAGACTGTTTCTGGATTTGCTTGATGACTGTTCCCAATGTGGTCTGAGGAACATTCAACGTAACCTGAGCCTTGGCAGCTGTCCAAGAACCAGCAAGCAACATCAGCGCAAAGGCCACTGCTGCGGTTTTTGTTTTTTGTAAATGATACCAATGTGTCATAATCTTTGTTTTTAGTCGTTAGGTCGTTAACTACCTGTATTGTTGTTAATAAATTTCACTTATATAACATCGAAAAACAAAAAAACACTTACTCAAAAAATAACTTTTTTTGAATAAGTGTTCTTTTTATATTCAAGTTTCGCACGTTCAGAAGTTAAAGGAGTTAAAGAAGTTATCGCTCCCTGCGGTCGCTGAGGAGTTAAGACAATAGTCTTTTTGGAGTAGTTTTAAAACTGCAAGATATACGTCTTAACTCCTTAACTTCCCTACATACGAAAGTTCTCTCTATATATAATAAGGTGTAGTCTACTTGATGAGGTAAACCCTATTACCTTTCACCTTATAGTGTATCGGCAGTGTGTTTTGGAGCAAATCCAATACTGAGTCGATGGTTTCCTTCTCCTTGATAACACCCGAATAGGTGTTGGTCTGATCAATGGCTGGGTCTACTACTACCTGTATGTGGTAAATCTTCTCCAACAACTTGGCGATGTCGCTGACATTGGCATTGCTGAAAGCGGTTTTACGCTCATGCCACATCGCATCTTGGTAAACATCGTTCTCCGAAACAGTCAAGTTACCCAAACGAGCATCGACACAGGCTTTCTGACCAGGCTTCAGCTCGATGGTTCCCTCATCGTGGTTGCCTACCACCTTCACCTTGCCTTCAAGAAGGCTCACCGTGGCTCGCTGCTGTTGCTTGTCTATACGAAAGTTGAACACCGTACCAAGCACCTTTACGCTCATCACTTCGCTCTCGACGATGAAGGGCTGATGAGGATTCTTGGTTACTTCGAAATAACCTTCACCTTCGATTTCTACTACACGATTGTCGGAATCAAACTCTTTAGGATATTTGAGGGCAGACTGCTTGTTGAGCCAAACCTTAGTTCCGTCGGGCAAGACGAGCGTGGTATCGTTGTCGGCACCAGTCATTACCAACTGCATCTGCATACCGCGCAATGTGTTGTGCTGCAAATAGAGCCAAGCCATACCGCACAATACACATACCACAGCTACTGCTGCAGCACGACGCCACAAGCTTATGACATGAGCACGATGCTCTGCCTCTTGCTCAGCTTCCTGTTCTGCCTCCTGTTCCTTGATACAACCCATCAATCTTTCTTCAGCCTGTCGTATCTGTGATTTGGGCATAAACTGCGCCTTGAGCTTATCGCTCATCTTTTCCATCCGGAAAATTTCTTCTTTATCTTGTGGAGAGTTTTTGAGCCATTCTTTTATCTGTAGGAGTTCCTCCTCAGTACATTCTCCTGCCAAGAATTTAGCTTTCAACTCTTCGTTAATCATATCCATATCTTGCATAATCTCTTTCTTAAATATTAATGATTCTATATACCTATTATAATTCTATAAATATCATAACAATAATTGTAGAGAAAACACTTACTCATTTATTAAAAAAATAACGAGAAAAATAAAAATATGGTGCCTAATCGGGAACGAAGCGTCCTCAGTGCCTTGTAGATATGGGCTTCCACCGTACGCACCGAGACATTCATCATCAAGGCTATTTCGCTATTTTTCATATCCTTCAGATAACTCAATACAAAAATCTCTCTACACTTATCTGGAAGTTCGCTAATAGCTCGATTGATTTTCAAACTTAGTTCGGCTGTCTCCATGTCATGCTCTCCGTTACCATCGGACGAGAAGTAACACGCCATACGCATTTCGTTAATATCCTCAATGGCAGCCGTACTGATTTTCTTGTAACGCTTCAAGAAATTCAATGCCCTCGAATATATAGTCTTGTAAAGATAGGATTCTATCTGAGGGCTATCTGTATCTAAGATATCCATGCGATTCCATAATTCAAGAAAACCCTCTTGAACTACATCATCAGCAGCATCCTCCCCAACTATACGTCTGGCATAATAGTACATGGGGGGATAATATTTCTTAAATATCGTTTGATACGATTCTTCTTTTTCTGTCTGCATCGTAATATCATCTTTAACCATGAAGCCTATTGAGTGTCGTAAATAAAGGTAATTTACCTTACAATAGACTCACGTACTGAACTACTTGTGCGCAAAGGTAAACAAAAAGATGATATAAAACAAATTATCAATTACATTTTTTTGCTTTTAACGGATTATTTTTCACTTTTACAAAATAATCGACTCATTTCTCTTGACTAAATGTTTCAGCCCTATGCTATGATACCTCAAAACAAGGAGAAGAT
The DNA here is from genome assembly GCF_029348455.1 of Segatella intestinalis. Lineage (NCBI taxonomy): Bacteria > Pseudomonadati > Bacteroidota > Bacteroidia > Bacteroidales > Prevotellaceae > Segatella > Segatella intestinalis. Next base: position 146,041 of record NZ_JARJVV010000003.1, on the reverse strand, counting down.
AATGCTTCTGTTTTCCTCTACTCTTTACACCTTATTATATATATATACTCAAGTAAAGTTAAGGAGTTAAAGGAGTTATCGCTCCCTATGGTCGCTGAGGAGTTAAGACAACAGTCTTTTTGGCGTAGTTTTTAAGCAGCAAGACATACGTCTTAACTCCTTTAACTCCTTAACTCCTTTAACTTCCTGATAAGCGAAAGTTCAGTATAAATGCAGCGTGAAAAGCATACTGCACTTAACTGCGGAAAAAATTTTTTCTCAGTTAGGAAAAATTATTTCCCCAGTTGGGCAGATTCATTTTCCCAACTGAGAAGCCGTTTTTCGGCAATTCTTGTATGAATATACTGTATAAACATACATTTTATTTCTGTGTTAGGCTTGCGCTGTAAGAACACGTCATTGCCCCGGATGATTTTGCAAGACAAGGGGAAGCATCACGCTCCCCAAACCTCCTCGGCGATTTCTCGCACAAGATCCAACTTGGCCCACTGCTCTGCCTCTGTCAGTTTGTTGCCTATCTCGCAAGAAGCAAAACCACACTGAGGACTCAGGCTGAGACGCTGGAGAGGAAGATACTTCGCCGCCTCATGAATGCGGGCTATGACTGTGGCCTTGTCCTCGAGCACAGGCGACTTGCTGGTTATCAGACCAAGAACCACCTTCTTGCCTTCAGCCACATACCGCAGAGGCTCGAAGCCACCCGAACGCTCATCGTCGTATTCAAGATAGAAGGTGTCGGCATCCTCGCGGGCAAAGAGATAAGGAGCCACAGCATCGTAGGCGCCCTTCGTGGCATAGCATGAATGATAGTTGCCACGGCACACGTGCGTGTTGACGGTCAGCCCCTCGGGCTTTCCCTCTATGGAGAGGTTGTTGACCTTCAGATATTGCAGGGCCTCGTGTTCCAGGGTAAAGCCCGTGCCTGCCATCGACTTCCAAAAATCGTCATCTACAATCATGCCCCAGGTACAGTCGTCCAACTGTACAGTTCGACAGCCTGCTGCATAGATCTCGTGGAAGAATGTGCGATAGGCCTTGGCAATGTCTTCTATCAGTTCTGTGGTATTGGGATAAAACTGACGGGTGTTCTCGGCATTCTTTCCTCGGAACAGTTCTGCCAGAAACTGTGCCGGTGCCGGTACAGTCTGCTTGGCCTCTACGCCCTCCTCCTCAAACTGCTTCACAAACAAGAAATCTTTGATGAAGGGATGGTTCTCGCCTGTTATCTTTCCTGTAAGACGGAGGGAGCCTTTCGTGGTTTCCTCGCCATGAAACTGATAACCATGATCCAACTCTATGTGCTCTACGCCGCCAAATCCCCACATAAAGTCGAGATGCCAATAGCTGCGACGAAACTCGCCATCTGTAATATAGCGCAATCCGTGCGCCTTCTGCTGTCTGACCACTTCTGTGATAAGCCGGTCTTCAATGTGACGAAGTTCTACTGCCGAAATCTGTCCCTCGGCAAACTTTACTCTGGCTTCCTTCAACTCTGCTGGGCGCAAATAGCTGCCCACTGCCTCAAAATGTTGATTTCTCACGTTGCTCATGTTTTTATTTCCCTTTCTTTAATATTATGTGTAATGATGACTGTCTGCATCCTGCCCCACTGACGGCAGAAATGCTTCTTTTTCGGCTGCAAAGGTAGAAAGAAGAATTTTATCCGCCAAATATTCTTCATAATTCAGAAAAATATGCTAACTTTGCAGTTAGAATAATCGATACACAGAATATTATTCTGTAAAAAATGCACATTTAAAGAAGAATAGATTATGGCAACAGAAGAAAAACTCGACGACATAGACATCAAGATACTGAAGTTGCTGCAACAGAACTCCCGGCTCACCGTCAAGGAACTTGCAGCAAGAGTACACCTTTCGCCCTCGCCTACCTTTGAACGTCAGAAACGACTGGAACGGGAAGGATACATACAGCGATATGGAGCCATCGTCGACCATCACAAGATGGGGCACAACGTCATCGTGCTATGCAATATCCGACTGAAGCAGCACACTCACGACCTGATACAGCAATTCATGGACACCGTGCAGAACATAGACCAGATAACGGAATGCTACAACACCACGGGCGACTATGATTTTCAGATCAAAGTGTATGCACACGACATGAAAGACTATCAGGACTTCATGCTCAACACCCTCGGCAACATTGACTGCATAGGCAGTCTTCACAGTATCATCGTCATTGGCGAAATAAAAGACTCGCATTACATCCCGGCAAGCAGATTGTTGGCGAAGACACTCCTCCTTCTGTGCATCATGCTCTCTTCGCTGTTCTGTATGCCCTTGAAAGCACAGAACCCAGGCGAGACTGTCACAGAGCAAAGCATCAGCAAAAAGGGAGAAAAACATTACTTTTATGCCGTGCCCATTCCCGACAACATCTTCAGCATGATGAAGGGAAAAACATACAAGAAGAATTGTACTGTGCCACGAAGCGAGTTGCGCTATCTGCGCTGCCTGCACACCGACAAGGAAGGCAGGAGCATTGTGGGAGAAATGGTGGTCAACAAAGCCATAGCCAACGATGTGCTCGACATTCTGTACAAACTCTACCGGGCAAAATATCCGATAGAACGAATGCGGCTCATCGACTATTGGAACGCAGATGACGAACGGGCCATGAGAGCCAACAACTCATCGTGCTTTAACTTCAGGTTTATCTCGCATACCCACACCGTATCAAAGCACGGCAGAGGAATGGCTGTAGACATCAACACCCTCTACAACCCCTACCACAAAAGGCTCAAGAACGGAAAGACCGTAACAGAACCAGCCACAGCCCGTCCTTATCTCGACCGCAGTAAGAAACACGCATACATGATTCAAAGGGGCGACTTATGCTATCGCCTTTTCAAGGAAAAAGGATTCAGATGGGGTGGCGACTGGAAGCACAGCAAAGACTATCAGCACTTCGAGAAATAACAAAATTTTACCCACGCACTCTGAATCAGAAATTCAACAGCACGTGGGTAAAAGCTTCAAACAAGATGCTTAGTTGTACCAAATAGAATTATATTCTCTACGATCATCTTCTTCGTTGTAGATGTTCTCATACTCCAGGTTCTTTGCCTCGAATGCTTCTAATGACTTTTTCATAATCCACCCTCCTATATGTTAAAGTTAATAATCTGCTTTGTGATTGCAAATATAGGAAAAAAACAGAGTCACCTTGTCAATAATTCAGAAAAGTTGTGTATTTTTGCAGCATTGTAATATATATGAAAATTCTCATTATCAAGCCACGCATGAAACTATCAAATACTTTCAACCGACTAAGATGGCGACACTGGTTGCTCCTGTCGTTGCTCGTCCTCGTTCTCGTCATTAAGTGGAGCCCATACTTAGGCTACATTTACACCTTATATATATACAGCACCATCGGGAGAATACTATCTCCCTTTTCGGGCATTTTCCCGTTTGCCATAGGCGACATCTTCATCGCCCTCAGCATCGCATGGGTCATTCTTTATCCTCTCTACGAGATTGTCCTTCGCAAACGACTTGCCCGCCGTTACGCCTTCCTGGCAGCTAAAGGGAACAGTTATCCCAAGACAAAGACGGTGTGGGGAAGAGTGGCAGAATATCTGCTGTGGATATACGTATGGTTCTACATGACCTGGGGACTCAACTACTCGCAGCCCAACATCTATCAGCGCACAGGCATGAAACCAGCAGAAGTAGATAAGGACAAGCTACGCGAGTTTGCCTATCGCTACGCCGACAGCCTCAACTTATTGAGTGAAGAACAAAGAGTGAAGAGTGAAGAACAGGAAAGTGAAGAGTGGAAACGAAGAGTGAGTGATGCGATTCTGAATGTATATGAGAAGATGGGACAACGAGAAGGCATCAATGCTCCCTTCAATCCTCATCCCCATGCCAAGACGATGGTGTTCACACCCTTCAGTTCGATGGTTGGTGTAACAGGCAGCATGGCACCCTTCTTCTGCGAGTTTACCCTCAACGGCGACATTCGCCCCCACGACTATCCCGCCATCTATGCACACGAATATGCTCATTTCTTAGGAATAGCCCATGAGGGCGAAGCCAACTTCTACAGCTATATTGTCTGCACTTCATCAACCAACCAAGCAGTAAGGTTCAGCGGATATTACCACATCTTCTTCCATGTGCTCCACAATGTCTTCGATATCTTAGGCGAAAAGGAGGGAGAGAAATTCCTGAACCATATCCGGCCCGAGATCATCCGGCTGGCAAAGGACGACCGCCACTACTGGCTCAGCAAGCGAAGCAAGGTGCTTGATGCTGCACAAGACTTCGTCTTCGACCTTTACCTCAAGGGCAACAACGTTTCTGAAGGCAGAAAAAGCTATTCGGGTGTTGTCGCCCTGATATTGGCATGGGAAGATCGCAGCATTGCCCATTAAGCCAATGCTGCCGATATTTTTTTTGTTCTACTTTCGCATTTTTTCAGCATCTTACATATTGCCACCTCTTGGCGCTCTTCTTGCCCCAGGTTTGCCTCCATTCTGCTTACCCTTCTGCGCAAAGCGCTTCATCATCTGTCGCTCTATCTCATAGACACGCTGTATCTGGTTCTGAGTAAGGAACTGAGAGTATTTCTTGTAATACTTCTGACGGATGTTGAGAATCTTCTCGCTCATCTCGAAACGCTGCTTTATCTGCTGCTCGGTCTGCGCCTCAGAGCCTCCCCTGTTGCGGCGGGGACGAGGTCCAAGAGCCCATATCTCTTTCTGGCACTGGGTGTAAGTGTCAATAAACTGACTTTTTGTCTTCTCATCGAGAGCCAGGTCGTAGGCAATGTGCTGTGCCTGTTTTTCAGCCAACTGCTCGCGAGAGATGCGCTGCTTCTTAGTAGGAGCCTGAGCTGACGTACTGATACTGAATGTAAGCATGGCAGCAGCCATGAACATGATACTTAATAACTTTTTCATACCTTCAAAATTTTAATATGTTTGTTACTGTTTTTCGTCAATTGTTAAGGAACACATCATCCTGGTAAGCATCCAGGAGAAAAGCCTGGTCGGCAGACGACAACTGAGCGAAAGCCTGATCTACAGCCTGCAAATCGCTGTCTGCCTGTGAGGAGCGAGAAGCAGAGAAGTCCATATTGACAACAAAGAGCAAAGCCACCGATGCAGCTGCAGCCAGGGCTGCACTCCATATCACCTTAAGGACCGGGCGCTTTTTCTGCTCCACGACAACAGGCTGGGAAGTGTCGTTCTTTACAGCTTCAAGGATGTTTGACTCCATGTCCTTCAAGAAGCCATCTGGAGTAGAGTAAGGCATACGTTTGCCCACCTGTTTGAAATCGAACTTTGTATCCATAATTTTAATCATTTGAATTCATGTACTTGATAATTTTCTCTTTGGCAACATGATAGCATGCCTTGATGCTGGTTGGTGTGGAATCAGCCACACGGGCGATTTCGTCGAATCCCAACTCATCATAGTATCGCATATTGAACGCCAGCTGCTGCTTGGGTGGAAGCGAGAGAATGGCCTTCTGCAATTTCACCGCCACCTTGTCTCCGTAGTCTATATAGTTGTCGGCAGCAAGAAGTGCCACTCCTGTGGTTTCCGCCTCCATAGAGACAACTTCCTGCCTCCGCTTGCCGATGATCCGCAAAGCCTCGTTGGTGGCAATACGATAGATCCAACTGCGAAGAGAACTGTCGCCACGATACTGGTCGAAGGAACGATAGATTCTCACAAATGTCTCTTGCGAGGCATCCTGTGCATCATCGTGCGATACCACCAGTCGGCGTATGTGCCAATAGACGGCTTCCTGATATTTAGCCATCAGCATGCGAAACCCGTTATCAGGACATGCCTTCAGCGTTTCTACTATGTCTTTGTCGTCCGCTCTCATAGGTGTGTCAATATTATGGCTTGTCGCTTCTCATTTTCTTTATCTCCAACATCTTACTCTTTTCACATGCTTGTGGTGCTTCTTGCAGGGGCATCCACATTTCTTTACCACAACGGTTGCGGCAGGACGCACATGATGGCGATGCATACGATTGTGTCCGGGACGGGCAGAAGCTGTGCTACAAGCCAAAGCCACAAGGGCAACTATCATTGTTTTCTTCAAATCGAATATTGCATTCATAACTCTCATTTTTTATAGGGTGAATACTCATATTACCTCACTCACGTCCTTCAAACGGGCCCGTTTTGATAAACGTTACACTGATAAGACCTTATAGAGGCAGAAAGGTAAAAATAAAAAGTGAGAAAAATGCAAAAAATAATGCTTTTTTACTTTTTGAAGAGACAAAATGCCCACGAATGACTATTTTTTGTTACTTTTGCACCACACTTCATGAGTGACAACAAAGAAAATCATGACAGACTACAGAAGTATGATAGACCGCTGTTATATAGAAATAACCAACACGTGCAACCTGAACTGCCACTTCTGCCCCAAGCACAACAGAGCGAAGAGACAGCTCACGGCAGAAGAGTTCGACTTGCTCACCAGTAAGTTGAAAGGCAAGGCTTGTTTCCTCTACTTCCATCTCATGGGAGAGCCCCTGCTCCACCCTCTGCTGCCACAATTCATCACTCTGGCAAGAGAGCGTGGTTTCAAAACCGTGCTTACCTCCAATGGCACCCTCCTGCATCGGGCCATGGAACTCTTAGACACGCTGCCCCACAAGATTCAACTCTCTGTCCACTCGCACGAGAGTAATGCACACGGCAGACTGTCCGACTATATGGACGAGGTGATGCGCTTCTCCACTCAGGCAGCAGCCAAAGGCACCTGTATGGTGTTGCGCCTATGGAACCAAGGAGGCATGGACCAAGAGAACGACGAGGTGATGAGCCTCATCGAGAAGTACGTGCCTAAGCCTTGGAAAGAGCGTCCCGACGGATTCCGCCTCAGCGACAATCTCTACTTGGAGTTTGACAGAAAGTTCGAGTGGCCCAACTTCGACAACAAAGAAGAAGGACAGGAAACAGGCAACAGCGAGGAAGACAAGAGTAACGTCAAGGGAAGAGAGGTGTTCTGCAAGGCGCTTATCAAGCAGATAGGTGTGCTGGCAGACGGAAGCCTCGTGCCCTGCTGCCTCGACCATAACGGCGATGTCGTGCTGGGCAACCTCTTCCATCAGTCGCTCGAAGATATTCTCTCCTCGCCAAGGGCTACGGCATTGATAGAGGGTTTCAAACATCATCATGCCTCGGAAGCACTTTGCCGCGACTGCGAGTCGGCACTGGCACGAAACAGCTTCCGAGGTAAAGCAAGAAAACAGATATAAGACAAAAAACAGACATGAAAGAAGTATTAATCGTAAGCATAGGCAGCTTCTTTGGAGGCGGCCTGAGATATTGGATTTCCAAGATGGTGCAGTCGTGCAGCCTCATAGCTTTCCCCTTCGGCACCATGACAGTAAACGTGTTGGGCTGCTTCATCATCGGATTTCTCTCCGGCATTTCGTGGAATGGCGGCGGATGGATGAATCCCTCCACCAAGTTGCTGCTCACCACAGGCTTCTGCGGTGGCTTCACCACCTTCTCCACCTTCATGAACGAAGGTTCATCGCTGATGAAGGATGAGCAATATCTCTACATGATGTTCTATCTCTTCGGCAGCCTCATCCTTGGCCTCATCGCCGTGATGGCTGGACATCAGTTGGCAAAGTTTTTCTGAAAAAATGATTCTCTGCTTAATTTTTCCCCTACATTTGTCTTATAATATTTAAATAGGAGAAAAATTGGGCAAAGAAACCCTTTTCTCCTCAAAAAACTATATATTTGCAAACAATTAAAACAATATCGCAAACGATATGAGAACAGAGGAGTCAGCATCCCGAGAAGCAGTTCCTGGTAACACCCATCGTTTGCGGCATTGCCGGCTTTGACCCAGAGGACATCGCCCCACTGTTCAAGGAGGCAAAGGAGATAAATAACATCAGCCTCCCCGAGAGTTTCTGGGAGGTGATGGAGTAAAACACCTTACTTTTTACTAATGGAGAAGTTAGAGAAGTTAAAGACAAATGCTTTATAGCTGAAAATACAACAAAAAAGGCTATTGTCCCTTAACTTCCCAAACGACCGAAGAGAGTGATAATTTCCCTTAACTTCTTTAACTTCCCCATTTGCGAAAGTTGAGTACCTTATTATATCCCCTGCTTACACGAGCACTACCGTCACACCTCGTGCAGCCTGTGCTCCCATGACGAGTGCCTGCTCTATATCGGCAGTCTTTGAAGGACCGCTGATGAATGTGCCGAAGTTGTACTTCGGATCCATTTCAATACGGGCATAAGCCTCGTGCATATTGTTCACCACCTTATCTTTCTCCAAGATGATGACGAGATACTCGGAGATGAAAAGCACGGCCTTCTCTTTCATCGTCTGTGGAATCCAGACGCAGCCGTTCTCTGCCACGCCCAATGCTCCACGAACTATTCCCACATCCGTGCCATTCAGATCGTTGGCCTCTGCCACCGTATCGGGGTTCTTCTGAGCTATCGTTATCTCTGGAAGATGAGAGGCAAAAACCTTTGCCTCAGGATATGCTCTCTTCACCAGTTCGTCAAGGCTCTCGCCTTCTTTGGCCTCTATCACGTGTCCACCCACTGACTCTGTCATCTCTACAAACTGTCTCAAAGTATCCTCGTATTGGATGCCCTTCACTTCCACGGCAGGCATATCGAATTGAACGTGCGTATTCTTACGCAGTTTGTTCAGCAATTCTTCTTTTTTCATTTTACTTTCCCCTCCTTCCATAATTGATGAAACGATTTCTTCGCAAACTTGGGCATGGCGTGTCCGATGCCCCATGCATTCAGACGGCTGAAGTGTGTACAGCACTCTGGCACAAGATTGGCAAGGGGTGCAAACTTCAGGGCCGTGGTATAGAGCGAAGGATGATCGAAGAGATACTTCATTCCGTTGGACATGGCTTTCTTGATGGGGTCGGCCTTGCCCAGCTTCTCCAGATTCTGACGCCATAAATAGATCTGCGAGCCTGGTCCTACCTTGGAAGGACAGACATTGTCGCATGACAGGCACAGGGTGCAGGCTGATACGTTGTCGGCATACTGCTGTGGATTCTTCAGCATGCCCAGGTTTACACCGACAGGTCCGGGGATGAAATAGGTGTAACTGTATCCTCCCGAACGGCGATAGACGGGGCAGGTATTCATACAGGCGCCACAACGCATGCACTTCAGCGTCTGCCAGTGGTCTTTGTCGGCAAGGATGTCGCTTCTTCCATTGTCTACCAGCACCACGTGCATCTCGGCGCCTGGACGGGCCTGACGGAAATGGGAGGTATAAGTGGTGGTGGGCTGACCTGTACCGCAACGACAAAGCAGGCGCTGGAACACGGCCAAAGACTGATAGTCGGGAACCAACTTCTCTATACCCATTGCCACGATGTGGAGCTTGGGCATGGAGGTTGTCATGTCGGCATTGCCCTCGTTGGTGCATACCACACAGTCGCCTGTGGCTGCCACACCAAAGTTGCAGCCTGTCATTCCGGCTCCTGCCTCCATAAACTGGTCGCGGAGATGATGACGGGCACAGCGGGTCAGGTATGTCGGGTCGTAGTTGCCTGTTTCCTTGGAGATGCCTTTCTCCTCAAACATTCTTCCCACTTCCTCACGCTTCAGGTGGATGGCGGGCATCACGATGTGGCTGGGCTTTTGGTGCAGCAACTGTATGATGCGCTCTCCCAGGTCGGTTTCCACCACATCAATGCCATGCTGTTCGAGGTAAGGATTCATCTCGCATTCCTCGGTAAGCATCGACTTCGACTTCACCATCTTTTTCACGTTGTGATCCTTGAGGATACCGAGCACTATCTCGTTGAACTCCAGTGCATCCTTTGCCCAGTGCACCTTGACACCACGGCTCTCCAGATTCTTGGAGAACATATCGAGGTAATCGGCCAGATGGGTGATGGTATGTTTCTTGATTTCTGACGCATGCTCGCGAAGGTCTTCCCATTCGGGCAACTGCTGCGCCATGTTGTCTCTCTTCTGGCGCACCGACCAGAAGGTGTTGTCGTGCCAGGTGGTCTTCTCTACGTTCTGCGTAAACTTCGCAGCTCTCTTGGAATGTTCTGTACTCATAGTCCTGCAGATAGTATTTGTACAACATGAATAAACTTGATGGGCATCTTCTCTTTCTTGGCAATGCCTGCCATGTGCATGAGGCACGAAGAGTCGGGACCGGTCACATACTCGGCACCTGTAGCCATGTGGCGACGAATCTTGTCCTCGCCCATTCGTGTGGACACGGCAGGCTCCTCGATAGAGAACATGCCGCCGAAGCCACAGCACTCATCCTTGCGCTCGGGCTCGTGGATGGTGATTCCTTCAACCATCTGCAACAGGTCGATGATCTTGTTGAAAGGAGCTACATGCTGCTCTGAGGGGGAGGAAAGTCCCAACTCCCTCACGCCATGGCAACTGTTGTGTACACTCACCACATGGGCAAACTTACCCGGCACATGGTCGACCTTGAGCACATCGTGCAGAAACTCCACAATGTCCATAATCTTTTTTGATGCCACGCAGTCGTGCTTGCCCTCCAAAATCTTAGGGTAATAAACTCTCACATAGGCTGCACACGAGGCAGAAGGTGCCACGATGTAGTCATAATCTTTGAAGATATCATCGAAGGTTTCTATCACCTTCATAGACTTGTCCTGAAAGCCAGCATTTGCCATCGGCTGACCACAACAGGTTTGTCTTTCTGGATATCCCACTTCAAGCCCATAATGTCTGAGCAACTTGTATGTAGCCACACCCGCTTCTGGATAAAGCGCATCTACATAGCAAGGGACGAATAATCCGACTTTCATTGTTGTATAAGAATCTTTTTGCTATAAATTTTATGTCTTGTATATGTACGGAAGTTTCGTATGTACTTCTCCACCCAACGAAAGTCGGGTATATTTTCTGTAACGTTTGCAAAAGTAATAAAAATATCACAAACTCAAAACATTCTTAAAAGAAAAATATTATTATTGATATTATTTAATAGGCAAAGAAATTTGCAAAAGTCAAAAAAATGATGTAACTTTGCATCCAGAAATAGTGTATTTGACCTAAACAACCCAAATACAATCCTAAGCATTAGATACAATTCAAGAACAAACTTATAGTTATAAAAATAATGATGAAGAAACAGCTTAAGAAAGTCCTCGTACTGGGTTCCGGTGCTTTGAAAATCGGCCAGGCAGGTGAGTTTGACTATTCCGGTTCGCAAGCCCTCAAGGCTTTGCGTGAGGAGGGTATCAGTTCCATCCTCATCAATCCCAATGTTGCAACGATTCAGACAAGTGAAGGTATCGCAGACAAGGTTTATTTCTTGCCAGTGACACCTTTTTTTGTAACTGAAATCATCAAGAAGGAGCGCCCCGACGGCATCATGCTCGCATGGGGTGGACAGACTGGCCTCAACGTGGGTACAGAACTCTATCTTAGTGGTGTGCTCAAGGAATACGGTGTGCAGGTTCTCGGCACATCGGTAGAAGCTATCATGAACACCGAAGACCGCGACCTCTTCGTGAAGGAGCTCAACAAGGTTGACCTCAAGGTGCCGGTAAGCCATGCCTGCGAGAACATGGAAGAGGCTGTCGACGCTGCCCGCAAGATAGGCTATCCTATCATGATTCGTTCGGCTTATGCGCTGGGCGGTCTCGGCTCTGGTGTCTGCAAGACTGAGGAGGAGTTCAAGGAGATTGCTGAGTCGGCCTTTACCTTCGCTCCTCAGGTGCTCGTAGAGGAGAGCCTGAAGGGATGGAAGGAGATTGAGTTTGAGTGCATCCGCGACGCCAACGACCGTTGCTTCACCGTTGCCTCTATGGAGAATTTCGACCCATTGGGCATTCACACGGGCGAGTCTATCGTTGTGGCTCCTACCTGTTCGCTTACCGATGAGCAGGTGAAGATGTTGCAGGACATTGCCGTGAAGTGCGTGCGACATCTGCAGATTGTGGGCGAGTGCAACATCCAGTATGCCTTCAATGCCGAGACCAACGACTATCGCATCATCGAGATCAATGCCCGTCTGAGCCGTTCGTCTGCTCTTGCCTCTAAGGCTACCGGTTATCCGCTCGCCTTTGTGGCTGCCAAGATTGCCCTTGGCTATACACTCGACCAGATAGGTGAGATGGGAACTTCCAACTCGGCCTATGTGGCTCCTTCACTCGACTATATGATCTGTAAGATTCCTCGTTGGGACCTTACCAAGTTTGCCGGTGTAAGCCGCAAGATCGGTTCTTCGATGAAGTCGGTAGGTGAAATCATGTCTATCGGCCGCTCTTTCGAGGAGATGCTCCAGAAGGGTCTGCGCATGATCGGTCAGGGAATGCACGGTTTCGTAGGCAACGACCACACCAAGTTCGACAACCTGGATGAGGAGCTTTCCAATCCTACCGACCTCCGTATCTTTGCCATCGCCCAGGCTCTGGAGGAAGGCTACACCATCGAGCGCATCGAGGAGTTGACCAAGATCGACCCTTGGTTCATCGAGCGCATGAAGAATATTGTAGACTACAAGCACAAGCTTTCTGAATACAACACATTGGAGGAGATTCCTGCCGAGGTATTGCGCGAGGCCAAGGTTTTGGGTTTCTCTGACTTCCAGATAGGCCGCTTCGTACTGAAGACACAGGACACCAATATGGAGAAGGAGGTTCTCGCTGTTCGTGCCCAGCGCAAGAAGCTGAACATCCTGCCTGCCGTGAAGCGCATCCCTACTGTGGCCAGCGAGCATCCCGACCTGACCAACTATCTCTACATGACTTACGCCGTAGAGGGTTACGACATCAACTACTACAAGAACGAGAAATCGGTCATCGTACTGGGTTCGGGTGCTTACCGCATCGGTTCGTCCGTAGAGTTCGACTGGTGTTCAGTAAACGCCATCAACACAGCCCGCAAGTTGGGCTACAAGTCTATCATGATCAACTACAACCCAGAGACCGTGTCTACCGACTACGATATGTGCGACCGTCTCTACTTCGATGAGCTTTCGTTCGAGCGTGTACTCGATGTCATCGACCTGGAGTCACCACGTGGTGTGATTGTTTCTGTGGGTGGTCAGATTCCTAACAACCTGGCAATGAAGCTCCATCGCCAGTCTGTGCCAATCCTCGGTACATCTCCTGTCAACATCGACCGTGCCGAGAACCGCGGTAAGTTCTCTGCCATGCTCGACAAGTTGGGCATCGACCAGCCTAAGTGGAGCGCCCTCACCTCGATGGAGGATGTTCAGAAGTTCATCGACGAGGTAGGCTATCCTGTGCTCGTTCGTCCATCCTACGTTCTTTCTGGCGCAGCCATGAACGTTTGCCACGACGATGATGAGTTGCGTCGCTTCCTCGAGGCTGCTTCTGAGGTTTCCAAGGAGTACCCTGTGGTAATCTCTCAGTTTATGACAGAGACCAACGAGATAGAGTTCGACGGTGTGGCTCAGAACGGCGAGGTAGTAGAGTACGGTATCTCAGAGCACGTAGAGTATGCGGGTGTTCACTCCGGCGACGCTACGATGACCTTCCCTGCTCAGCAGATTTCCTTCGCCACAGCCCGTCAGATCAAGAAGATCTCACGTGCCATTGCCAAGGAGCTCAACATCTCTGGTCCTTTCAATATCCAGTATCTGGCCAAGGGTCGCGACGTGAAGGTGATCGAGTGCAACCTGCGTGCTTCCCGCTCTTTCCCATTCGTGAGCAAGGTATTGAAGCGCAACTTCATCGAGACAGCTACACGCATCATGCTCGATGCTCCTTACCAGAAGCCAGACAAGTCGGCTTTCGATATCGACCGCATGGGTGTGAAGGCTTCACAGTTCTCATTCGCCCGTTTGCAGAACGCGGACCCTGTACTTGGCGTCGACATGAGTTCTACAGGTGAGGTAGGCTGTATGGGCGACACCTTCGAGGAGGCATTGCTCAACTCGCTGATTGCCACAGGCTACAAGATTCCTTCAAAGGAGAAGGGCATCATGATTTCGAGCGGTGGCACCAAGGAGAAGGCTTCCATGCTCGATGCCGCCCAGGCTCTGGTAAAGAACGGCTACACCGTTTATGCCAGCGAGGGAACAGCCAAGTTCCTCAACGACAATCATGTGAAGGCTATTGCCGTGGCTTGGCCCGACGAGGATCACAAGGATATGCCTAACGTCATGGAAATGATTGCCGACCACAAGTTCGACCTCATCGTGAACATTCCTAAGAACCATACCAAGCGAGAGCTTACCAATGGTTACAGAATCCGTCGCGGTGCCATCGACCACAACATTCCATTGATGACCAACGCACGCTTAGCCTCTGCTTTCATCGAGGCTTTCTGCACACTCTCGCAGGACGACCTGCAGATTAAGAGTTGGCAGGAGTACGAGTAATCTCGTTGTTTTTTTAGGCACGGATTACACGGATTTATACGAGATGATTATCGCTTTGCTTTTATTAGCACCATAATTCCGTGTAATCCTTGTAATCCGTGCCTTTTCTATATCCTAAAAAACTTATGCCACACCCTCCAAGCCTTACGGGGCTTTTTTATTCTCTGCCATGAGAAAAAGGTGCTGAAATGATGCCTTTCTCATTATTTTGTTGTACCTTTGCAAACAGAAATAAGAATAAAGAATGATAGTTTGTATAGCAGAGAAACCCAGTGTTGCCAAAGACATAGCCCGCATCATAGGCGCAAACTCGGCACACGACGGATATATGGAAGGTAACGGATACCAAGTAACCTGGACCTTCGGCCACTTGTGTGAGCTGAAGGAACCCGACGACTATACCCCCATGTGGAAAAGATGGAGCCTTTCGGCCCTGCCCATGATTCCACAAAGATTCGGCATCAAGCTCATCAATGACGAAGGCATCAAGCGACAGTTTGGTACCATAGAGCGACTGATGCAGGCGGCCGACAGCATCATCAACTGTGGTGACGCCGGACAGGAAGGTGAGCTCATACAGAGATGGGTGATGCAGAAAGCACAGGCCAAATGTCCCGTAAAGCGACTCTGGATTTCATCAATGACCGATGAAGCCATCCGACAGGGATTTCAGGAACTGAAAGACCAGAGTGAGTATCAGCCGCTCTACCTTGCCGGACTCTCACGTGCCATAGGCGACTGGATACTCGGAATGAACGCCACACGTCTATACACCCTGAAATACGGACAGAACAGACAGGTGCTCAGCATAGGACGTGTGCAGACTCCCACCCTTGCACTCATCGTGAACCGACAGAAAGAAATCGACAACTTCGAGCCAGAACCCTACTGGGTGCTTGCCACCATCTATCGCGACACACAGTTTACTGCCACAAGCGGTAAATTCACCAGCAAGGAGGAAGGCGAGAAAGCATTCAGCACCATCGCCGGAAAGCCCTTCACCGTGACTGCTGTCACCAAGAAGAAAGGCACCGAGGCGCCACCTCACCTCTACGACCTCACATCGCTGCAGGTGGACTGCAACAAGAAGTTCAGCTATTCTGCCGACATGACGCTCAAGCTCATACAGAGCCTCTACGAGAAGAAATTTACTACCTATCCTCGTGTGGACACCCAGTTTCTTACCGACGACATCTACCCCAAATGTCCTCAGATTCTCAATGGTGTGAGTCAGGCAAAAATCAACAGCCAGCAGAAATACCTGCCCCTGATACAGCAACTGGCAGCAACAGGAAAGAAACTGCCCAAGAGCAAAAAGGTGTTCGACAACAGCAAAGTGACCGACCACCATGCCATCATCCCTACAGGAGTGCCACCCTCGGGACTTACAGATATGGAAGCCAATGTGTACGACCTCATTGCCAAGCGCTTCATCAGTATCTTTTATCCTGACTGCAAGTTCTCTACCACAACCGTCCTGGGCGAAGTAATCGGCGAGACTGACGGTAAAGAACAGAAGGTGGAATTCAAAGTGAGCGGCAAGGAAATACTCGAACCAGGCTGGAGAGATGTATATGCCAAGGAATCAAACAACAAAAACACCGACGAGGAGGAGACTGACGGCAACAACAGCAAGAAGGAAAACGTAGAAGAACGCACCCTGCCTGCATTCGTGAAGGGAGAGAGCGGTGACCACAAGCCTACACTCACGGAGAAGTGGACCACACCGCCCAAATACTACACCGAAGCCTCGCTGCTCAGAGCCATGGAGACGGCTGGAAAGTTTGTGGAAGACGAAGAACTGCGCGCTGCCCTGAAGGAGAACGGAATAGGCAGACCTTCATCGCGTGCCGGCATCATCGAAACCCTCTTCAAGCGACACTACATAAGGCGACAGCGAAAAAACCTCGTTGCCACACCTACGGGTATCGAACTCATCGACACCATCAACGAGGAACTGCTGAAAAGCTGCGAGCTGACAGGTATCTGGGAGAAGAAGTTGCGCGACATAGAGCACAAAACCTACGACCCTGCCGACTTCATCAACGGACTGAAGGAACAGATCAACCAGATTGTGAAAGACGTGCTGTCGGACAACAGCGCACGCCACGTCACCATAACCACCGAGGAAGACCTCAAGAAAAAGCCTGCAGCCAAGAAAACAACGGCAAGAAAGCCTTCGGCTGCTTCAAAGACTTCAATGGTAGGCAAGCCCTGCCCACTGTGTGGAAAGGGAACCATCATCAAGGGAAAGACAGCCTACGGATGCAGCAACTGGAAGGAAGGATGCCAGTACAGACTGCCATTCGACAAGATGTAAATCTCTGAGGTTTCGCATGTACGGAAGTTGAGTAAATCTCTGGTAAGAAAAAATAATTCACCCCTTTTTACGTTATCCTAATATGAAACTTATTAGACGGAACACAATGCTCTTGCTCATCAGCAGCCTCCTGCTGATGAGCTGTGGAGCAGACAAGTATATGAAGAAAGGCGAGAAGTTTCTCGCCTTAGGCGAATACTACGATGCCGCCGACCAGTTCAAGCAGGCTTACACGCGTACGCCAGCCAAGGAGCGCGACACCCGTGGAAAACGGGCTCTGAAGATGGCTCAATGCTACCAGCGCATCAATGCCACACCCAAAGCCATAGCTGCCTATCGAAACGCCATACGCTACAACCAGGCATCGAAGGAAGACCAACTGGCCTATGCCCGACAGTTGCTCAAGAATGGCGACTACCGACAGGCTGAGAAGGTGTTCCTGATGCTCAAAGACTCCATGCCTGGAAACCAGCTCGTTGCCAACGGACTGAAGTCGGCACAGATGGCACCCGAATGGAAGAAGCAGGGAAGCCGATACATCGTAAAACGCATGGATGTCTTCAACTCACGACGCCACGACTATTCGCCCGTACTCTTCGGCGATGACTACGACCAACTTTATTTTACCTCGACACGCAACGAGGCGCTGGGAGACGAACTGAGTGGAATCACAGGCACCAAGGCTGGCGACATCTTCCTCTCAGAAAAAGACGACCGAGGAAAATGGAGCAAACCCGAGGCCATAGGCACCGGACTGAACACCGACTATGACGAGGGAGCCTGCTGCTTTACGCCCGATGGCAGGGAAATGTATCTCACCCAGTGTGTCACCGACCCCTCATCGCCACGTTATGCACAGATAGCCACCTCACCACGTTCGGATGCGGCTTGGGGAAAAGCCACGATGCTGGAAGTGACGAAAGACACACTGAGCAGCTATGCCCATCCTGCCATCTCGCCCGATGGAGAATGGCTATACTTCGTTTCCGACATGCCTGGAGGAATGGGCGGACTCGACATCTGGCGTGTCAGACTTACGGCTGCCGGACTGGGAGGAGTAGAGAACCTTGGCGAACCTGTCAACACTCCTGGCGACGAGATGTTTCCTACCTTCCGTCCCAATGGCGACCTGTACTTCAGCAGCAACGGACATCCCGGAATGGGCGGACTCGACATCTACATAGCCAAAGTAGATGCCAAGACACGCCAATACAAGATAGAACATCCTGGTTATCCACTCAACTCAGAGGGCGACGACTTCGGAATGACCTTCGAGGGACCTCACAACCGAGGCTTCTTCTCGTCCAACCGTAAAGACGGACGCGGATACGACCATATCTACTCGTTCGAGAACCCCGAAATCGTTACCACCATCAAGGGATGGGTTTACGAGATGGGCGGTTATGAGCTTACTGCCGCACAGGTAATGGTGGTGGGCAACGACGGAACCTACAAGAAACTGCCTGTCAAGGGCGACGGCTCTTTCACTCTTCCCATCAAGCCTCATGTGGACTATCTGCTGATGGCATCGTGCAAGGGATTCCTCAATCACAAGGAAGAACTGCGTGTCGACACCGCCAAAGAGAGCAAGGAATATGTGCTGCAGTTCCCCTTGGCTTCTATCACAGCCCCGGTTCTTATCGACAACATCTTCTACGATTTCGACAAAGCCACCCTTACACCTGCCAGCACCAAGGCTCTCGACGAGCTCACAGCGCTGCTCAAGGAGAACCCTAATGTAACCATTGAGTTGGGAGCCCATTGCGACTATAAGGGAAGTGCCGAATACAATCAGCGCCTCTCGCAACGAAGGGCTCAGGCTGTAGTCGACTATCTCATCGCCCACGGCATAGCCAAAGACAGGCTCACGCCAAGAGGTTACGGATGGGAAAAGCCGAAGACAGTACGCAAGAAGATGACCGAGAAATATCCATGGCTCAAGGAAGGCGACGTGCTCACCACCGAGTTTATCACCAAGCAGACCAAAGAGCATCAGGAAATATGCAACCAGCTGAACCGACGCACCGAGTTTATCGTGCTGCGTACTACCTACGGACTCTTCGACGAGAAGGGAAATCTGAAGAATCCGCCTCAGCCCAAACAAAAGAAAGAAAACAAAAATGCAGAAGACGTCTTCGACATCGACTTCTGACAATAAGCAATAACACTACATCATGACCAAGATATTACCAGAAGAGTTTATACAGCAAACCCAGGAACTGATGGGTGAGGAAATGTTTGCGCAACTTTCCGACGCCATCTGTCATTCAGAGCCGCCAACAAGTATCAGACTCAATCGGTTCAAAGCGCCACAGGGAACGCATCTTGCCGACAATAGCAGCACAGATGCTGAAGCCGAAGTGAAGACACATAATGAGTCGGAAAAAACGGCTGCCTCTATTGTGCCCTGGTGTCCCGACTATGGCAGATACCTTACAGAAAGGCCCAACTTCACCTTCGACCCACTCTTCCATGCCGGTCTGTATTATGCCCAGGAAGCCTCTTCCATGTTTGTCGACCTCGTGGTAAGACAACTCATTCACGAGCCTGTTGTCATGCTCGACCTTTGTGCTGCACCTGGCGGAAAGTCTACAGCCGTGCGTAATGTCCTTCCCGACGGCAGTCTGCTCTTCAGCAATGAACCCATGCGCACACGAGCACAGATTCTCGCAGAGAACATGCAGAAGTTCGGACACCCCGACGTTATCGTTACCAATAACTACCCCAAGGATTTCCAGAAGGCTGGCGTTCTCTTTGATGTCATCCTCGCTGATGTGCCCTGTTCGGGAGAAGGCATGTTCCGCAAAGACGACGGGGCAATAAGCGAATGGAGCATTGACAATGTAAACAACTGCAGTTCTCTGCAACGCAGCATCATCGAGGACATTTGGCCCTGCCTCAAACCTGGCGGACTGCTTATCTACTCTACCTGCACCTTCAACAAACTCGAGGACGAGTTGAACGCAGCCCACATCATCTACATGAAGGGAGCAGAACCTGTAGAACTCGATATTGACGAGGCGTGGGGCATCACGGGCAATCTGACTCACCACAATTTCCCTGTATATCGTTTTCTGCCTGGCAAGACACGCGGCGAAGGACTCTTCCTCACCGTCATGCGAAAGAACGAGGATGCAGAGACACTCGATATCAAATCCGACAGATATAACAAGAGCAGAAAAAAAATAAAGGGAAAAAGCAGGGGCAACTCACCCTATTTACACATCCCCCAGGACTGGATCAATCATCCAGAATCCTATCAGGGCGCACGCATAGGCGATCATCTGTACGCCATATCGGAGTCATGGAGCAACATCTTTGACAGCGCATCTCCCAACCTCAAAGTTCTGCACGCTGGCATTGAGATAGGAACCATTAAAGCCTCACTCATCCCTGCACAAAGTCTGGCGCTGTCTATCGACTTGTCACGCCAAACTTTCCCACAGGTAGAACTCAATTATACCGATGCCTTGCGCTATCTGCGCAAAGAGGCTGTCAATCTGCCTGAAGGCACACCGCGCGGCTATGTGCTCGTCACCTATCGTGGAATTCCTTTAGGCTGGGAGAAGAACATCGGCAACCGTGCCAACAATCTCTACCCACAAGAATGGAAGATAAAGAGCAGCCACGTACCCGAAACCGACAAGCCTGTCATCACATGGTAAAACAGCAAGAAATAAGCCTCATCGCCTGCATTGCCCAGAATGGCGCCATCGGTTTTCACAACCATCTGCTCTACCCTATCAGGCAGGACATGCAGCGATTCAAGACGCTCACCACGGGACATACCGTCATCATGGGCAGGATGACTTATCTGTCGTTGCCCAACGGACCTTTGCCCAACAGGCGCAACATCATCGTCTCCAAGACAATGAAGAAGGAACAGAGTGCAGAGATGACATCTGCGAATGAAGCAGAATCAAAAAACAGAGAATTGTCTCATGCATCAGCACTTCAATACGAGGTGTGCCGCAGTTTGGAAGAAGCACTTTCCCGATGCCGCGACCAAGGCGAGAAAGAAGTGTTCGTCATCGGCGGAGCCATGCTCTATCGGTCAGCCCTCAGTCTTGCAACTCGTCTGTACCTCACCATCGTAGAAGATACGCCACAACAGGCAGATGCCTTCTTTCCTCTCACAGCCAACGAGGTGGAATGCTTAAACCAAGCAGGATGGAAGAAAGTGAAGGAGGAGACACATAACGAAGGCAAACTCACATTCCGATTTGTGGACTTAGAGAAATGTTAGAAAAACGTAAAAATAAAGACAACAAAATCATGCTGAAAAAATTATTCGGTTTTGACCCAGCTCAAAACAAGTTGAAAACAGAGATTGTGGCAGGTATTACCACCTTCCTCACCATGGCCTACATCCTGGCCGTAAACCCCAACATCTTCAGTAGTCTTGCCTCTCAGGGCATGGATACACACGCAGTATTCACCGCCACAGTACTGGCTGCTGTAGTAGGAACACTCATCATGGCAATATATGCCAAGAAACCTTTCGGACTGGCTCCCGGCATGGGACTGAACGCCTTCTTCGTCTTCACTGTGTGCCTCACCATGGGCTATCCCTGGCAAATGGCGCTCACGGCAGTACTTATCGAGGGGTTCATCTTTATCATCCTGTCAGCAACAGGCATTCGTTCGCTGATGGTTGATGCCATTCCTGCCTCTCTGAAACGTGCCATTGGTGCTGGTATCGGCCTCTTTATCGCCTTCATTGGTCTGAAGAATGCAGGCATCGTAGCTGCCAATGCCGCCACTCTTGTGACGATAGGAAAAATAACAGAAGGCTCGGCCCTGTTGGGTGCCATAGGCATCGTCATCACCAGTGTGCTTGTCATCAAGAAAGTGCCTGGAAGTCTGCTTATCGGCATCATCGCCACCACGCTGATTGGTATTCCTATGGGCATTACGAAGATTACGGGTCTGATAGACATTCCTCCTTCGATTACCCCTATTTTCTGTCAGTTTGACTTCTCCCGCATTTTCTCTATCGACATGGTAATCATTGTGCTGACATTTCTCTTTATCGATATGTTCGACACTATGGGCACCCTGGTTGGCGTATGTACCAAGGCAGGCATGATGAGCCCAAACGGCAAGATACATGGACTGAACAAGGCTTTCATGGCAGATGCTGTGGCAACAGTGACAGGAGCCTGCTTCGGAACCAGTACCACCACTACATACGTGGAGAGTGCATCAGGCGTAGCCCAGGGCGGTAGGACAGGTCTCACGGCTTTTGTCACAGCAGTCTGCTTCCTGATAGCATTGTTCTTCGCTCCCCTGTTCCTGTCAGTTCCTGCTGCCGCTACCACTCCTGTGCTCGTCATCGTGGGCTTGTTTATGATGTCGCCCATCAAGGATATCAATATGAACGACTATGCCGAGTCGATTCCTGCCTTCATCACCATCGTGATGATGCCGCTCACATATAGCATTTCCGACGGAATCCTGTGCGGTATGATCAGTTATGTACTTATCAACGCACTGTGTGGAAGCTTCAAGAAGTTGAGCATCACCATGTGGGTATTGGCGATTTTATTCGTACTGAAGTATATTTTCATTTAGAGAAGTTAAAGAAGTTAGAGAAGTTAGAGAAGTTTAATTCTCTAACTTCCCTATTTGCGAAAGCCCCCCGTTACTTATATATGAAATAAGAACTTCCATCGCTCTTACAGTATTTTTTGAGCAACGACTGTATGTATTCGGCATTGGCACGCACCTGTTGTTCGTTTCCATCATAGCCATTAATAAGCACCACAAGATGAGAGGTGTCTGACATCATCTTGGTGCGCTCATTGTCGCTGGTTGGCGTTCCAACGCCTCCCAGACTGTCTCTGTATACAGGCAGTCCCTCGATATTGATGTTTCCTCTTCCTATTCCTTCGTAAGGTTCACCGGCCTTGCCAACGCCCAGTGTTAGTGTATCGCCCTCAAACTTGTCGGCATCAAATCCTCCGATGCTGTAACCGAATGCGATGCTGGCAAGGTTGACCAGGTCGACGAGCGTGTCTCTCTGATAGAGTTGTTTGCCCTGAAGCATTCTCCTGATGAGCGCCTCGGAAGCAGGACGATAGCGCGAAGGATCTTTTCCGCAGGCACGATAAACCTTCCTTGTGGCGGCAATGCCACTCATTTCCTTCAGCGACTCTGTAGTCAGCGTGTCTCTGTATTTCTCGCCAAGGGCGTTAATCTCGTCCCACAGTTCCTGGCAATAAGGCGAATTCTGTACATTGGCTTCCACACAAGCCCCTACGAATTTGGGGCAAACTGTTTCTATCTCTTCTGATACGATAATTTTCATTTGCTGTATGTTTTAGTTGAAGATTCCATTGCTGTTGCAAAAATACAAAACTTTTCCGACAGTAGACGAAGGTATCAGGTATAAAAAACAAGAATCCCTGCAAATCTTACGATTTACAGGGTTTATCTTGGGTGGAAGGTGGGACTCGAACCCACGACATTCAGAACCACAATCTGACGCTCTAACCAACTGAACTACATCCACCATTTGGCTTTAAAAAGAGTTATTTCTTTTAAGCGAGTGCAAAGGTACGGAATTTATTTGGAATAACCAAACAAATTCCGCATTTTTTTCTAAAAAATTACTTTGCAGGAGTTGCAGGCACCGCAGGAGCAGCCTTTTCAGCAGCATTCTGAGCAGCAGGCGCAACCTTCTTGGCAGCATCGCTGTTAGCACCTGGCATAGCAGGCAACGCTGTCTGTTCCTGTGTAGCACCTTCCATCACGCTATTGTCGCCGATAGCCTGAGGAGCCACATAAGCACAAGCAACACTGAGGAAAACCATCGCTGCAGCGAGTCCCCATGTCAATTTTTCCACTAAGTCGGTAGTCTTGCGAACTCCCATGATAGAGTTGGTTGAAGAGAAGTTGGAAGCAAGTCCACCACCTTTAGATTCCTGGATGAGCACGATGAAGATCATCAGCAATGAAGCCAGGACGATTAAAACTACAAATAATGTGTAAGCCATTTTTGATTTTTGTTATTTATTATTTTTACTATTTATTATCAGTTTCTCCAAGAATCGCATCTGGTCAGTATAGTATGCGCTCTTGTTGGGTTGTTTATGATAGAGTCGCTCAATGATTTCGTGCGCTCTCTCGTACTTGCCCTGTTTGATATAGATGCGTGCGAGTGTTTCGGTGAAGATACCGCTGTTCTCTGTAGTCTCGCTGTTGCTGTTGACCTCGTCGTCATCTATGGCAGGTTTGTATTCCAGCTCAGCATCAGCTGTAGCATCGAGCTTAGGCAACTGGAATCCTCCATCGTCAATGAAGTCGTCGATAAGCGCCAGCGTGCGAGAGGAGTTGTTGTCCTTTTCCTGTTCCGCATCTTCTGTCTCCATCAGATAAGCCACATAGTCGACGGCAGCGTCGGCAGGCGTAGGCTTTCGCTTGTTTTTCTGTGCCGCGTCTTTCTCCTCTTCGGCATCATTGGGTATCGACTCGAGGAAGTTGTCTATCAAGTCGGAAGTTCGGTCGGAAGCATTGTTGGCATTTTCTGCCTTCTTCTCTTCCCGATTGGTTTCCTTCTTGAGTTGATAGTGAGCCGCCTCCACCATTCTGAATATCACCTTTCGGTCGGTGATATAGATAGCAGCCTTTCTCAGTTCCTCGTCGAAACTCGGGTCGTGGAGCAGGTAGAGGTTCTGCAACATCAAAAGGCGGGCTGTCTGATAGTACGGATAGAGTGCTAACAGTGCCCGGAGATCGTAAAGCGTCTCCTTGTTCATCTCCTCAGGATGTTGTATCAGTCTACTTAATTCCACGTTATAATTTCGCGTTATA
This sequence comes from Segatella intestinalis, assembly GCF_029348455.1. NCBI lineage: Bacteria > Pseudomonadati > Bacteroidota > Bacteroidia > Bacteroidales > Prevotellaceae > Segatella > Segatella intestinalis. Next base: position 121,534 of record NZ_JARJVV010000003.1, on the reverse strand, counting down.
TTTTATTTCCTAATCTTTATATACAGAGTGTCGGCATTTGATTCTTCACCCTTTACTCATTTACCAGTTGGCCACGGTAGCATTGAAGATCTGTTCCACCAGGTCTTTCACCATCTGTGTGACGAGTTCTTCCTGTACGGCGTTCAGACTCTGCGTTGTGTCGTAGCTCTTGGTAGAGGTAAACTGGCGCTCGAAGTCCTCGGCATGGTTCTTGTTGTTGGTGAATCTCACATTGACAGTCATCGACAGCTCAGTCTGTGCAGAGTATCCCTCACTCGATACCGACTTGTTTCGCTGGCTGTACTGTGTGATTTCTCCCTCTATCTTGAGGTCTCCATTTCGCTTCACCTGTATCAGTCGGGTGTGGCTGGCGAACTCATCCTTCAACTGATTGTTGAACATCGGTCCCATAGGTCCCCAGACATAGGAGCTGCGAATAGGGAACTCGGCAAGCTCTATGGTCTTGGTTTTGGTATAGTCGATGCTGGCACCATTGAAGGCATACTTTACCGAGCATGCAGCCGTGGTGGCGATAATGGCGAAGATTACACCTATTATATATATATGCTTGAAGAGATGCTTCATTTTGTTATTTTCTTCTTGTCGTCTTAGCCTCTTGGCTTCTTTTATTTCTTCACATCGTCGCCATCGTCGTCCTCAGCCTCGTCGTTGTCGCCGAGCTTGTATGCCTTGATGCGTCGATACAGAGTTCTGTCGGATATTCCCAGTTCTTTGGCAGCTTTCTTTCGGTTGCCGTTGTTGCGTTCCAGTGCTTTCTCCACCATCTGCTTGCCCAGGTCGTTGAGGTTGAGCGTTTCCGCCTCATGTATTTCCTCCACTTCGGCATCCTCTGTGAATGGATGGTGCAACGCCTCGCTTTCCTTTTCGACAGGGGCTGGATAGCTTATGGGGGTTATGGGTGTCAGGGGCTGTGGTTCGGCAAAGCCTTTGGCTCCGTTGAGCTGTCGTGCCTCGTCGAGCTGTTTGCGCAGCGAGTTCATGTCGCGCCGCAGGTCGCTAACGTTGCCCCTCAGTTCGTAGAGAATCTTGTAGAGCAGTTCGCGCTCACTCTCATAGCTGTGGGTTCCTCCCTGCCCTGGTGCGATGGTAGCCAACTGTGTGGTCTCCTCGTCTTGCGGAATGAACCTGAGCAGCGTCTGTGCGTCGATTTCCCTTTCCTCGCTCAGTACCGACATCTGTTCGGTAATGTTCTTGAGCTGTCTCACGTTGCCAGGCCATTTGTATTTCAGCATGATGGCCTTGGCGTCATCGGTAAGCACAATTTTAGGCAGTTTGTACTTCTCAGCCATCTGCATGGCGAAGAGTCGGAACAAGAGCAGGATATCGTTCCCCCTCTCTCGCAGAGGCGGCATCATGATGGGTATGGTGTTGAGGCGATAGTACAGGTCTTCGCGGAAGCGTCCCTCGCTGACGGCCTTTCTCATGTTGACATTGGTAGCCGCCACGATGCGCACATTCGTCTTGCGCACTTCCTGTCCGCCCACGCGTATGTATTCTCCCGTCTCGAGCACTCTCAGCAGTCTTGCCTGTGTGGCGATGGGCAGTTCGCCCACCTCATCGAGGAAGATGGTTCCCTTATTGGCGATGCCGAAATATCCCTCGCTCTCGCCTATGGCTCCGGTGAACGAACCTTTCTCATGACCGAAGAGCTCACTGTCGATGGTTCCCTCAGGAATGCTTCCACAGTTGATGGCGAAATACTTCTCCCGTCTGCGTGGAGAATTGTCGTGAATGACCTTCGGAATGATTTCCTTTCCCACGCCGCTTTCTCCGATGATGAGCACAGAAAGATCAGTCGGTGCCACCTGCAGGGCGACATCGAGAGCTCGGTTCAATTCGTCGCTGTTGCCTACGATATTGTACCTCAATTTGATCTTCTGAAGTTCAGATGTATTCATTTAGCTGCCAAAATTACGCATTTTTTTTGAATTAACTGCAATATTGGCTTGAAAATAGTCCTTTTTTAACGTTTAACCTCTGGCGAATCTGCTTTCTTCTTTGGAATAGCGAATCTCACCTTCTCGCTGTCGTCTCTTTTCTCGTGGAAGAGTTTGGGCAGTGGGTTCTCGCAAGCCTCGTCGTAACTGCTGCGATATCTGAAGGTGTCGATGGCCAGATAGACGGCATTTCTGAAGGCAGACTCATCGGCAGTATTTGTACCTGCAATCTCGTATCCGGGCGTGATATCAGCGCTGGTTCGGATGACAGGCATTCCTGCTGTATAGATAACGCCCCGTCCGTCGTTGATCGACTTGAATGGAGCTGTAGCCTGGTCGTGATACATGGCCAGAACACCGTCAAACTCTCTGAAGTCGCCATTGCCGAAGAAGTCGTCGGCAGGATAAGGTCCGAAGGCCTGTACGCCCTTGCCTGCCAGCTCGTCGATGGCAGGAATGATGATTTCCTTCTCCTCGTTTCCGCAGCTTGTCTCCTCATTGTTCTTGGGGTTGAGTGCCAGCACGGCGATACGTGGATTGCTGATGTTGAAGTCGCGCTTGATGGTTTGCTGGAAGAGGGTTGCCTTCTCTACGATTTTCTCTACCGTGATCTGTGCAGCAACCTCTTTGAGCGGCAGTTTCTCTGTCACCGAAGCGATACGCAGCGTATCGCCCACGAGGATGCTGAGTCCCTTCTTTCCCTCACCGAGACAGGTCTCGATGTAGTGCTTGTGTCCCTTGAAGGCGAAGCCCTCGATGAATGCGTTCTGACTGTTGATAGGTGCTGTCACCAACACATCATACAGATCGTCTCTGAAGTCGGTCATGGCTCTGTCGAGAGCCTTCACCGCAGCCTGTCCCGACTCCTCTGTAGGCACACCCATGTCCACCTTCACCTCCTCCTCGACAGCCGCCAGAAGGTTGATGCGTCCTTCCTCGGCGTCTTCGGCCTTCTGGATGATGGAGAACTGCGCAGGCAGGTTCATGGCCTTGCGGTAGTAGGCTGCCACCTTGGGCGAGCCATAGACGATAGGCGTGCAAAGCTCCAGCATCTCGGGCTCTGCAAAGGTTTTAAAGATCAGTTCATATCCGATACCATTGGTATCTCCATGGGTGATAGCCACCCTGATTTTCTTGTTGTCCATTTTGGATTCTTATTTTATTGTAGAAAGAGCAGCCTCGAGCTGCTTGATTAGTATTTTCTTTTTCTTTTCGGGCGCATAGACGAAGCCAATGACAGCCATGCTGCCCCGTGTCCTCATCACGTAGGGTCCGCCCATGGCGTCGCCCTTCATCTCCCACAGTCCCCGCCTCATTCCCTGTCTGTCGGCCTGGCTCATGTCGGCAAGCTGCATGTACATGCCGTCGGTCTCGCCGGGCAGGTTTCGCTTCAGGGCGCTGTCGGCCTGGGCCTTCAGGTCGTCACGGCTCCGGCCGTGGCTCTTGGTCTTGAAGAATATCAGGCTCTGCATTCCCGTGCTGGCATTGTCGGTGAGCCATGCGAAGTCTTTGGCTTGCTTACCGGCATTCATCGAGGCAGGAATCCTCATGCTGATGCCGAAGCGCTGCCTCATCTCCTTCTGTCTGTCGGGATTCTGTGGCACGACGGTGGCAAGATGCCGTAGCTCCGATGTGTCAAAGAGGCTCCTCAGCTTCCCGCCGTCCAGCCTGTGGCGAAGCTGCTCAACCGACTGTGCCTGTATGTAGACGACGGTCTGCGGCACGGCACTCACGTCTTTCCTCATCTTCACGGCATAGCCTTTGTTATGGGCATTGATGTCCACCACGATGCGGTTTCTCACCAGCTGGTAGCTTCCGCGCACCTTTCCCTTCCTCACCTGTATAAGGCTGAACATCGGTTCGGGCTGTGGCAGATGCGGCATATCGGCCGTCATCATCCGGGTCACGATGCTGTCGCTGTCGCCTTCCAGCACCACCTCGTAGGGCAGCCCGGTGCTTGCGGGTTTTCTTCCACCCATGCCATCGCAGCCGACGAGTGTCAGCACCAGACAGCACAGCGCGGCACTAAGCCAGTTCGTTCTCATGCTGTCTTATCTCTCCTATCTTCTTCGATGTGCTCAGCAGTCCGCAGGCAGCATAGATGTCCTGTCCACGGCTGGCGCGGATGGTGGTGAACACACCGTGCTGGGTCAGATAGTCGCGGAACTGCTCCATCTTCTCGTCGCTCACTCCCTGCAGCGGGATGTCGGGAATCTGATGGAAGCGTATCAGGTTGAAGCGGCAGTCGAGCCCCTTCACCAGCCTGATGATGGCCTTGGCGTGCTGCATGCTGTCGTTCAGCCCCTTGAAGACGATGTATTCGAACGAGAGTCGGCGCTGATGCGAGAAGTCGTAGTTGCGCAACAGTTCCACCACCTGTTCTATTCCCATTCCTCTCTCTGCCGGCATCAGCTCGGCACGCTCTGCCGGTATCGGGTCGTGCATGGAGATGGCCACGTGGCACTCGCTCTCCTCGAGGAATCGTTTCAACTTATTCTTCACGCCCACCGAACTGACGGTGATGCGCTTGGGGCTCCATGCCCAACCATAGTCGGCAGTCAGGATGTCCGTGGCACGGAGCACATTGTCGAGGTTGTCCATTGGCTCGCCCTGCCCCATGAACACGATGTTGGTCAACTTGTCCACCTCGGGCAGCGAGTATATCTGGTTGAGGATGTCGCCTGCAGGCAGACTGCCCTCAAACCCCTGCTTTCCTGTCTGACAGAACAGGCAGTTCATCTTGCACCCCACCTGTGACGATACACAAAGCGTGGCGCGGTCTTTGTCGGGGATGTAGACCGTCTCGACAAACTTTCCGCTCCGTGTGGGGAACAGATACTTGATGGTTCCGTCTACCGAGTGCTGTGCGTCGGAATATCCGAAGCATCCTATTTCGTATTCTTCAGCCAGCTTGGCACGGTTGGCTTTCGATATGTTCGTCATCTCGTCGATGCTCTTCACATGCTGCTGATAGAGCCATTTTGCCATCTGTCCACTGGTGAAGGCAGGCATGCCCAAATCCTTGGCCACCTGCTTCAGTTCGGCGAGTGTCAGACCGAGAAGATATTTTTTTTCGTTATTCATAGTGCAAAGATACGCTTTTTTGCTGAAAAATTGTTATCTTTGCCACATATTTTAAGATAATAAGCAAAAATGAGAGAAAAAATAGACCTTTTCTTGCCTTTTGAAGCCTTGGAGAAGGGTGAAGAAACACTGCTCGAGCTTCATGAGAACAAGACGGTTCAACATATCAATCTGCTGGTAAGCAGCGACTTTGCCTCGCAGCACCAAGTGCCCGAAGGCTGTACCTTTGTAGTAATCGACAGAATGGAGTCATCCAACACGGTGATGAGCATAGCCGAGAACACGGATGCCGACTATCTGCTGTTGTGCACCAGGATGACGTCGGTGCGCTGGGGGCTCTATGCCCTGGAACGCTTTCTGCGCACTGCCGACGACACGGGAGCGGTGATGGTCTACAGCGACCACTACTCCTTGGAGGAAGGCGCCCTGACGAAGCATCCTGCCATCGACTATCAGGCAGGAAGTCTCCGCGATGACTTCGACTTCGGCAGCCTGTGGCTCATCAAGTCGCAGGCGCTGCTCGACTATGTGGCGCAGACCGACCGTGTGGATTATCAGTATGCCGGACTCTACGACCTGCGCCTGTATCTGAGCAGAAAGGGCGAGATATTCCATCTCAACGAATATCTCTACACCGAGGCCGAGCTCGACACCCGCAAGAGCGGCGAGAAACAGTTCGACTATGTCAATCCGCGCAACCGCGAGGTACAGATTGAGATGGAGCGTGCCTGCACAGCCCATCTCGAGAAGGTGGGAGCCATCGTCGACACCAACTTCTACCGCCAGCCCGACTTCGATGAGCAGGACTTCGCCTGCGAGGCCTCTGTCGTCATTCCCGTGTTCAATCGCGAGAAGACCATTGCCGACGCCGTGAAGAGCGCCCTGTCCCAGAAGACCAACTTCCCCTATAATGTCATCGTGGTCAACAACCATTCCACCGACAGCACCGGTGAAATCCTCGACTCGATAGACGACGGGCGCCTGATACAGATAGTGCCCGGCCGCACCGACCTGGGCATCGGCGGCTGCTGGAATGTGGCTGTCAACAGCGACCATTGCGGAAAGTTCGCCGTACAGCTCGACAGCGACGACCTGTATTCCTCACCCAAGACACTGCAGAAGATCGTCGACGCCTTCCACGAACAGAAGGCAGCCATGATCATCGGCTCGTACCGCATGTGCGACTTCGACCTCAACACCCTGCCCCCGGGACTCATCGACCACAAGGAATGGACCGAAGACAACGGCTGCAACAACGCCCTGCGCATCAATGGTTTGGGAGCACCACGCGCCTTCTTCACACCCTTGGTGCGACAGATACAGTTCCCCAACACCTCCTATGGCGAAGACTACGCCCTGGGACTGGCTTTCTCGCGCCGTTACCGCATAGGCCGCATCTACGACGAGCTCTATCTCTGCCGCCGCTGGGGTGGCAACAGCGACGCAGCCCTCAGCGTGGAGCGGGTGAATGCCAACAACCTATATAAAGACCGCCTGCGCACCATGGAGCTCAAGGCCCGACAGCAGATGCTGCAGGGCAAGGCCGACATCATGGAGGACAGCAGCATCTCGCGCTTCTTCAACCGACAGTTGGAGATGTGGGAAGACGCACGCCACCGCTTCCGCGACCTCAAGCACGCAGAGGTGCGCCAGCTCTCCGACCAGCTGAAGGTGCAGTTCAATCCTGCACGCATCGTCAGCACAGGCGCCAAGATAGACAAGCACACACTCGGCGAGCGCCCCTGCTTCCTGTGCGAGCGAAACCGCCCCAAGGAACAGATGACCAAGCAGATAGACGACCACTTCCAGCTCCTGGTCAACCCCTTCCCCATCCTGCCGGTCCACTTCACCATTCCCGCCACCAAGCACCAGCCACAGTCCATCTACCGCCATTATGGCGAGATGCACAGACTGCTGTCGCTCCACAGCGAGCTGATGGTGTTCTACAACGGTCCTAAGTGTGGCGCCTCAGCCCCCGACCACCTGCACTTCCAGGCTGGCACAAGCGGCGTGCTGCCCCTGCAGACCAACTGGCAACGCCTCTCGCGCAACCTCACCGACGTCATCTCGCTCAACGACGAGGAGAAGATTTCCGTGCTGCGCGACTTCCTCGTGCCTGCCTTCGTCATCATCTCGAAGAGCGAGGACAGCGACGAGGAACTCTTCCATCGCCTCTATCGCTCCATGCCGATGCGTGGCGACGAGAGCGAGCCCATGATGAACATCATCGCCTGGCGAAAAGGCGACGAGTTTATCAGCGTCGTCATCCCGAGAGAGAAGCACCGCCCTGACGCCTATTTCGCCGAAGGCGAGGCCCAGATGATGGTTTCGCCAGGAGCACTCGACATGGCAGGACTGATCATCACTCCGCGCGAGGAAGACTTCAGCAAGATCAACCTCGACAAAGCCACAGCCCTGCTGCGCGAGTGCGGCATTTCGGCAGAGAAGATGGAAGCCATCGTCAGCAATCTCAAGGCCTCTGCCGCGACCGCTCACGAGCATCCGCTCCAGCTGCTTGCCGGCAAGGGCAAACAGCCCAACGTGAACGTGGGCATCGTGAGCGGACAGAAGATTCACTTCTCGCTCAACAAGCCTTACCTGGCCAAGGGCGAGATGGTGACGGGCGAACAGGAAGTGGCGTTCTCCGAGGGCGGCATCCTGTGGAACGGCAACCAGTACAGCTCGCTCACCTTCCATCCGCAGAGCGCCGACGCCTCCTTCTCGCTCAGCGACGTGACCATAGGCGTCAACTTCCATTGGGAACGCAAGGAGACACAGACCTTCCTCGGCACCCTGCACTTTGTAGTGGAGTCGGACAAGATATGCGCCATCAACGAGCTGCCCGTAGAGCGATACCTCGAGAGCGTCATCTCGAGCGAGATGAGCGCCACGTCGAGCCTCGAGCTGCTCAAGGCCCATGCCGTCATCTCCCGCTCGTGGCTCCTGGCACAGATGAAGAAGCGCCGCGAGGTGGCTGAGTCGGGCAACAACTTCTTCTCCTTTGTCAAGAAAGACGACCGACTCATACGCTGGTACGACCGCGAGGACCACACCATCTTCGACGTCTGCGCCGACGACCACTGCCAGCGCTATCAGGGCATCACCAAGGAGACTTCGCCCCATGTGGCAGAAGCCATCCGGCAGACCAAGGGACAGATCCTGATGGACGGCGACGACATCTGCGACGCACGCTTCTCGAAGTGCTGCGGCGGCGTCACCGAGGAGTTCCAGTACTGCTGGGAGGACACACCGAAAAACTATCTCAGCAGCGTGCGCGACATCATACAGGGCGTGAAGTCTGTCGGCTCCGCATCCCCAGCCCCACTGCCCTCGCTGCAAGACGAGGCTGCTGCCGATGCCTGGATCCGCTCCAACCCTCCTGCCTTCTGCAACACCACAGACAAGAAGATACTCTCGCAGGTGCTCAACGACTACGACCAGGAAACAGCCGACTTCTACCGCTGGAATGTGACGCTGACCCAGGAGAAGCTGAAGCAGCTGCTCGACGAGAAACTGAAAATGAATTTCGGCGACATCCTCGACCTTCAGGCCGAAGAGCGAGGCAAGAGCGGACGCATCAGCAAGCTGCGCATCGTGGGCACCGAGAAGACATTCGTCATCGGCAAGGAACTCGAGATACGCCGTGCCCTGAGCGACACCCATCTCTACAGCTCTGCATTCGTGGTCGACAGATGCGACATCGACGAGAAAGGCGTTCCGCAGCGCTTCGACATCATCGGAGCCGGATGGGGACACGGTGTGGGACTCTGCCAGATAGGTGCCGCCGTCATGGGCGAGGAAGGCTTCGATTACGACGCCATCCTGTTGCACTACTATCAGGGAGCCGAAATCAAGAAAGTATATAAATAAGAGAAGTTAAGGGGTTAACTCCTCAGCGACCGAAGGGAGCGATAACTCCTTAACTCCTTTAACTCCTGAAAAAACATTTCAAAAAAAGTGGCAACAAATAAAAACAGCAGGAGTCCCTGGGCTTGGATTCCAACCTTATATTTTGCAGAAGGACTGCCCAACATCATTGTCACGGGTCTTTCTGTCGTAATGTACATGCAGATGGGACTCACCGACTCTGAGGTGGGCCTCTACACAGGCTGGCTGGCCCTGCCATGGGTCATCAAACCCCTGTGGAGTCCGTTCATCGACTTGCTGAAGACCAAGCGCTGGTGGGTGCTCACCATGCAGGCGCTCATCGGAGCAGCCCTGGCAGGCATCGCCTTCTCCATCCCCACGGCATTCTGGTTTCAGGCCACGATGTGCTTCTTCTTCCTCATCGCCTTCTGCAGCGCCACGCACGACATCTCTGCCGACGGATTCTACATGATAGAGCTCGACGGGCACAACCAGACCAAGTATGTGGGTCTGCGCAACACCTTCTACCGACTTGCCATCATCTTCGTCAACGGCGTCTTAGTGTCGCTGGCAGGCGTCCTGCAGGTAGTGTTCCGCAACCAGATACGCTTCTCGTGGGCGCTGATATTCTATGGCCTGGCAGGCATCTTCATCGCGCTGTGGCTCTATCACAGCCGTTTCATGCCGCGTCCTGCCGACGATGTGCAGACCGAACGGAGCGTGGGCGAAGTGGCTCACGAGCTGAAGAACATGTTCGGCACGTTCTTCCAGAAGTTTCCCGTCAAGGAAACCATCTGCGTCATGCTCTTCCTCCTGCTCTATCGATTCCCCGAGGCCCTGCTCAACACCATGACCAAGACCTTCATCCTCCGCCCCAACTCACAGGGCGGACTGGGACTCTCGCCCCAGGAATATGGCTTCGCCAATGGCACCGTCGGACTCATCGGACTCCTCCTGGGCGGTATCATCGGCGGCATCCTGGTGAGCCGCGACGGCATGAAGAAGTGGCTGTGGCCCATGGTCATGGCGATCACACTGCCCGATGCTGTCTACATCTTCCTGAGCTACTCGCTCAACTCCAACCTCATCGTGGTTTCCTCCTGTCTGTTTGTCGAGCAGTTCGGCTATGGCTTGGGCTTCACCGTCCTCACCCTCTACATGCTCTTCTACAGCCAGGGCAAGTTCAAGACCTCCCATTATTCCATCTGTACGGGCATTTCCTATCTCGGCCTCATGCTTCCCGGCATGCTCTCGGGCTATCTCAAGGACATGGTGGGTTATCGCCTGTTCTTCATCATCGTCATGGCGTGCTGCACCATCACCTTCGTAGTCACCGCCTTCCTCAAGATCGACCCCGACTTCGGAAAGAAAGAACCCATTCCCCTCGACGCCGAGGAAGAAGAGGAAGAATAAGGGGGGGGAGTAATTCCCATAAAAAAAGGCCGCCGAGAATCGTCTCAGCGGCCTTTTCTTGTTAAAGTATTATAAAACATTCGTCTCTACCATTGTGATATCATTTTAATATCATATTTTTGCGATATCAAAATGATATCAACATAAACAGTAAAATATGGAAAATAAGGAATTTGCATTTCAGGGCAAGACCATAAATGGCATCCTGATGTTAGTAATCAACCTTCTCGTCTTCCTGACAGGAATAGGAATGTTTGTATTGACTTGCCTGTCAGAAGAAACATGGCAGGCCTGTGTATGCGGCATCAGCAGCGCAGTGCTCCTCATCCTGAGCATCATCTGCGTTTGCGGTTTTATCCTCGTAGAGCCGGGACAGGCACGCGTACTGCTTTTCTTCGGTAAGTATCGTGGTACGTTTACCCAGCCAGGTTACTATTGGCTGAATCCGTTTATCAGTCAGAAAAAACTCTCGCTCCGAGTGCGCAACCTCGATGCCGAACCCATCAAGGTGAACGACAAGACGGGCAACCCCATCATGATCGGCATGGTATTGGTATGGAAACTGAAAGATACCTATAAAGCCATTTTCGAGATCGACACCCAGACGATGGCAGAAGGTTCTGTCGGCCAGGCTGGCGTCGGAGCCTCTGCCGCACAGGTGATGAACATGTTGGGCCGTTTCGTTCAGATTCAGGCAGATGCAGCTCTCAGACAGGTGGCAGGACAGTATGCCTACGACGAGGACGAGGACGACAACAGCAGCAAGAAAACGCTTCGTGATGGAAGTGACGAAATTAACAAGGAGTTGGAGGCTCGCATCGACGAGCGTTTGGCGATGGCAGGCATCGAGGTAGTAGAGGCTCGCATCAACTATCTGGCTTATGCTCCGGAGATTGCCGCCGTGATGCTTCGTCGTCAGCAGGCTTCGGCCATCATCTCTGCCAGAGAGAAGATTGTGGAAGGCGCTGTCTCGATGGTGAAGATGGCTTTGCAGAAACTGAGCGACGAGGAAGTAGTCGAGCTGGACGACGACAAGAAGGCTGCCATGGTCAGCAACCTGCTCGTAGTGCTCTGTGGTGACGATACCGCCCAGCCTGTGGTGAATACGGGTACATTGAATCATTAACAGCATGGCTAAAAAAGAGACAACTACCAAGAGTTTTATATTACGCATCGATTCGGAAACGATGAGTGCCATTGAGGCATGGGCTGCTGACGAGTTCCGTTCCACCAACGGCCAGTTGCAATGGATCATCTCCGAAGCGCTGCGCAAAGCAGGCAGACTGCCTAAGAAACAGAAAACTGCAACGAATACTTAACTGAAGTTTCGCATGCATGGAAGTTATAGAAGTTAAATAAAATTTGAATCAAATGAAAAACAAACTGTTGCATTTTGCGCTCGACCTGTTCAGTGCCAGCGATGACGAGGAGCAGGACAGCATCTTCGCACAAGTCAAGATTTATCGCACAGCAAGTGTCAGAATTTTCGAGTACGTCATCGGAATCCTGTTGCTTGCCATTTGGCTCCTCACCATCGTAAACATCACTCATGTCGCAGCCGAGGAATGGCACTCTTGTCTTATCATCGCCATCTGCGGCACAGTCAGCACAGGTCTCAGCTTCCGTCACAGCTATCATCCGTCGGCCTCCGATCTGCCATTCGTCAAGATAGTCAACGCCCGGCAAGTACGCTGCCTGTCGCTTTGCGGTCGCCTGCAGTCTGTTGTTTATGCACTCTTCTTTATATGGGCCGGCTGTGCGGAATGGATAGAGAGCGAGAGCATCTTCTTAGGCGGAATGATAACATGCTTAGCCCTTTTGGTTCTGAATTGCATATTCTTTACCTACAAGATATACAAGTTGCGAAACCTGGTAGAAGTAGAAGCCCCCTCGCCCACTATCCGGAACGAGAAACTCCTCATCGTCGGCACATTGGTGTTGTCCATAGCTGTAGGGTTCGGAGTACATTATCTTCCGTTCTGGGACAGTCTGCCTGGTTTGCTGAGTGGATTTTTGAGGGGCTTAGTCTCCATAGCCCTGATTGCCGGCATCATCTGGGCTGGCAACAGATTCTTCGGCCTTTTCCGCGAAATAGACAAAGAGAGTTCTGATTCGCCCGACAAACAATAACACCCTCCCAACACAAAATGCTGTCATCGGTCAGGTCAGAGAACCCGTCAGATGGCAGCATTTTTTCATTCTCAGCATCAAAGACCCGAGAAATAAGTCTTCAGCGCCGCTACATATTCCTGCATGGCCTGTCGGCCAGCCTCAGTCATTCTGCAGACTGTTCTCGGCTTGGAGCCCGAGCCGTCAGTCTCCTTCTCGATATAGCCAGCCGAGGCAAGTTTGTCCAACTGCACACTCAGGTTGCCCGCTGTAGCCTCCGTTTTCTCCTTCAGATACACGAAGTCGGCTTCTTCAGCACTCAGCAACACCGACATGATGGCAAGTCTCAACTGACTGTGTAATAGAGGATTCAGTTCCTGCATCATTTACGCTGTTTTTTTGATTGATAGTTCAGATAATGTCCTGGCGCGACAAGCGTTATCGCCGAGGAAACCGCCATCAGCATCGGCCATGCCAGGCTAATCACTGCGCCCGTGCATAAGTCATGCAGGAAGCCCACTCCCATCATGACACCTATCAAGCCGCACAGCTTCAGCAGCTCTTCCTTCAGAATGGTGCCGGTGCAGTAGGTTCCTATACCGGGCAGCAACAATCCCAGCAGAAACATTCCCGACCAGCCTTCCATCTCGGCCCAATACCCGAGACTGTAAACGGCATAGGCGGCAAACACACCTGCCAGGCACGCCCAGATACTGTTGATACTCTTCGAGGTGTACGTAGAAGGCACATTCTTTTTCTTTCTTCCAGCTATCAGCGTGGCGACGCCACCCATAACGGGAATGCCCAAGTAAAGCCATCCCCAGGCTCCAGGACCAGTATATGCCGCAACAAAGACGGCAAGCGACACGACCATACACACATAACCCCAAATCAGGAACGTATTGCCCGAACCTACTGTCGAATCCCTTCTTGTCTGCTCTATCATCTGGTTGATGAGCTCAAGGCTCTCCTGCTCAGAAATCTTCTTTTCTTCCATTTTTCTTTTAGTTTGCGACTCCTTATATAATAAAGGAGTCCGGTTGAACACTTAGTTTATTTTATAAACCATGAGTGTAAAAAGAGAAGCAAGGAGGTCGACTCTCACTTGCTTTAAGCTAGCATGATCACTCTTCACACACATGATTTCGGGCACAAAGATAACATAGTTTATTTTATAAACCAAACTTTTTTGCATCAAAAACAAATATTTAACTTTAGTTTACAAAATAAACCATTCCCCCCTCATGGGCTGCAGAGGGGTTATTTCTCCTCTTCTCATAGCATGAAAAGTAGTTTCTTCTTGACCAAGAAGACTGTTGGTTATAACTTCTAACGACCGAAGGGAGTGATAACTTATGAACTTGCTAAAGTTCAGTAAATATAAAAACATGTTCATCTTTTGCATTTTGTAAGTTTTATTTACTACATATTCACTCTTAAAACTTGCTATTTTGTGATTGTATATTTATACATTTCGTTCTGGGGCTTTATTTTGCATTTTTATGCATGAACATCATTCTATTATATTATGGATAAATATCCATAATACACAGATAAAATCTGCATAAACACTACAAGACCTTTGATTTTTGTTCATTTTTTCATCCTGGCGCAGCAAACATCATTGCATAACGGAGAGGGAGAAACAGTTTCCTACTCTTCACCATTTCCTTGCTTTTTGCAAGAGGATTGACAGATAAAATGTAATTTATTTTATCTTAATTTGTTTAAGGTGATTCCTATCAAATCCGGTCATGGTCATTTCGGTCAAAATCAAAATAAAAAAATAATTTCACGCTATGTAAATAAGTCATTTTGTGTCATTGTCATTTTGTGTCATTTTCGTTTTTGAAAGAGAAAAGTGCTCTATATAATAAATAAATATTTATATTTATTTATTATATAGCGGCGGAAATGACATTGAATTTCAAAAATGACACAAAATGACAATGACACAAAATGACACTTTTTCTTTTTCGTGCTATCTTGATAGTTCATGAAAAGGAAAGTTGTACGCCAAAATTCAAGGTTTACGTATTCCGCACATACACAGCAACTTACAGTACTGTTTCTTGTCATTCTTGACCTGTTTCCCTTAACAAGTCATTCTACAAATGAACAAACAGCCGAAAAATGTCGTATCTTTGCAGAAGAAAAGCAGCACTCGGCAATTTGAAAGCAAGCTTTCATTGCGCTCGTTTGCATTTTCTTTGCACCGTCAACCAATGAAAGTGCCCAGGGAGCCTCGCAGGAGGCATCTATTACGACCAAGGGCGGTCACAATAGACGACAGGCGCCGGTCATCTATTAAGACCCAAAAGGTGGCACTATCGGGCAGCTGACAAAGTATTAAACTATCATTTCTAAAACCTACAGAACTATGATTAATTACAGCATCGTAAAGCGCAGCGTGAACGCAAACCTCATCGAAATCAACCAGGCAAAGTCACGCATCAACCAGGCAAAGAAGGAGGGCAAGACACCTCAGCCAGCCGTCATCAAGGCCATCAAGCAGGGCAAGGACAACGTCGACATCAGCAAGCCTGCTTCTCCATCTACTGGCGGCAGCACCGAAGGCGGCGGCACTGGTGACGGAGAATAATTTTAGTCAAGAGTATTTTTGAGTCAAGCCTGATTTTTGTATTGTGGTCATTTTGGTCATGGTCATTTTGGTCAAACTCAACTTTTGATGACCTTTCGCAAGATTAAGTCATTAGTCATTAGTCATTTTCGACTTTGGAAGCCATCTTTGACAGACAGGAACAAAAAGGCATAAAAAAGCGGAGCACGATTTCACAACCACACTCCGCGCAAACTTAAACAACCAATAAAAGAAATAGATTGATCGTTCAATTTCTGTTCTGTATCTGATGAAGAGTTAACAGCGCACTCCGCTACGCACGGCGGAGTGCAGCCGTTTGAAATATTACGGCATTATCGGATGAACAGGAGCTCACGATACTTAGGCAGCGTCCAGAGCTCGTCGGCTACGGTGAGCTCCAACTTGTCTATCTGATAACGGATCTCCTCCATCTTTGGAGCCACCGTGTCGTGGTAAGCGATTGCCTTGTCGTGCTCGCTCTCTATCTTGTTGGCCACCTTGCGGGCATTGACCAACTCCTCGACACCGGTCTCGATGATCTGTGTGCGCTCGGCTATCTTCTTGATGATGTTGATGTTGCGGGCGGTGAGCTTCTTGCCCTCGTCCTCGCCGAAGATGTCGATCATGTTCTCCACATTCTTTGCCAACTGGCTCTGATAGTGGGTGGCGACAGGGATGATATGGTTCATGGACAGGTCGCCCATCACACGGGCCTCGATCTGTATCTTCTTGGTGTAGGTCTCCCACTTCACCTCGTTGCGGGCCTCGAGCTCGTTCTTCTTCATCACACCCATGCTCTCGAACATCTCGATGGATGCTGGGTCGAGATAGCGCTCGAAGATCTTAGGACAGCTCTTCTCGCAGTCGAGTCCGCGCTTGGCAGCCTCTTCCACCCACTCGTCGCTGTAACCGTTGCCGTCGAAACGGATAGGCTTGCAGGCCTTGATGTCCTGACGAACGATGTCGATGATGGCTGAGGTCTTGTCCTCGCCCTTGGCGATGAGTGCGTCGACACGCTTCTTGAAGTCGGTGAGAGCTTCGGCTACTGCGGTGTTCAGCACGATCATGGCTGAGGCACAGTTGGCCTCGCTACCTACGGCACGGAACTCGAAGCGGTTGCCGGTGAAGGCGAATGGTGAGGTACGGTTGCGGTCGGTGTTGTCAATCATCAACTCAGGAATCTCAGGAATGTCGAGCTTCATGCCCTGCTTGCCAGCCATGACGAAGAGGTCTTTCTTATCTGCCTTCTCGATATGGTCGAGCAGGTCGGTGAGCTGCTTGCCAAGGAAGGAGGAGATGATGGCTGGTGGTGCCTCGTTGGCGCCCAGACGATGAGCATTGGTGGCACTCATGATGGATGCCTTGAGCAGACCGTTGTGACGGTATACGCCCATGAGGGTCTCGGTGATGAAGACTACGAAACGAAGGTTGTCCTCTGGTGTCTTGCCTGGACCATGGAGCAGGATGCCGGTATCGGTAGAGAGACTCCAGTTGTTGTGCTTACCCGATCCGTTGATGCCTGCGAAGGGTTTCTCGTGCAGCAGGACACGGAATCCGTGATGGCGTGCCACCTTCTTCATCAGGCTCATGAGGAGCATGTTGTGGTCGACAGCCAGATTGGTTTCCTCGAAGATTGGTGCCAGCTCAAACTGGTTGGGCGCTACCTCGTTGTGACGTGTCTTGCAAGGGATGCCGAGTTCGAGTGCCTGTATCTCGAGGTCTTTCATGAAGGCCTGTACGCGCTCGGGGATGGCTCCGAAGTAATGGTCGTCCATCTGCTGGTTCTTGGCTGAGTCGTGACCCATCAGGGTGCGGCCTGTAAGCATCAGGTCGGGACGGGCTGCATAGAGGCTCTCGTCGACGAGGAAGTACTCCTGCTCCCAACCCAGGTTGGAAATGACTTTCTTCACATCGGGATTGAAGTAGTGGCATACGTCGGTGGCTGCCACGTTGACGGCATGGAGTGCACGGAGCAATGGTGCCTTGTAGTCGAGTGCCTCACCGGTGTAGGAGATGAAGACTGTAGGAATACAGAGTGTATCGTCGATGATGAATACTGGCGATGTAGGATCCCAGGCAGAATAGCCACGTGCCTCGAAGGTGGAGCGGATACCGCCTGATGGGAATGAGGAGGCATCTGGCTCCTGCTGTACGAGCAACTTGCCTGAGAATTGTTCGATCATACCGCCCTTGCCGTCGTGCTCGATGAAGGCATCGTGCTTCTCGGCTGTGCCCTCGGTAAGAGGCTGGAACCAGTGTGTGTAATGGGTTACGCCATTCTCGTCGGCCCACTGCTTGATGCCCTTGGCCACGGCGTCGGCGATGTTGCGGTCGAGTCGTGCGCCATTGTCGATTACGTCTACCAGTTTCTCATAAACATTGGCTGGCAGATACTTGTACATCTTCTGTCGGTTGAATACCTTCTTGCCGAAGAACTCACTGGGTCGCTCACCGGGAGCTGCCACTTCAGCTGGCTTTCTCTTGGAAGCCTCTGATACGGCTTCAAATCTTAAATTGCTCATACCTTTATATATTTTATGTTGAATTATTTTACTGATTATTCTTTCCCCATCCACTTGGCGATTCGCTGCATCGCCTCGCGGCAGTCATCGTGCTCACCAAAGGCAGTGAGACGGATGTAACCTTCGCCTGAAGGACCGAATCCTACGCCCGGGGTGCACACCACGCTGGCTCCATAGAGCATCTCTTCGAAGAACTTCCAGCTGGGGGTGTTGCCAGGGGTCTTCACCCAGAGATAAGGTGCATTCTCGCCGCCGTAGACGCGGAAACCGAGGCGCTGAAGCTCTGCCCTCATGTAGTGGGCGTTCTCCATATAGTAGGCGATGGTGGCCTTCACCTGTTCCTTGCCCTCGGGGGTGTAGATGGCTTCGGCTGCGCGCTGACTGATGTAGCTGGTACCATTGAACTTGGTGCACTGGCGACGGTCCCAGATGGGGTTGAGTGCTACTTCCTCGCCACTCAGCGTCTTGGCCTTCAGTTCTTTGGGAACGATGGTATAACCGCATCTCACACCCGTGAAGCCTGCCGTCTTGGAATAGCTGTGGAACTCTATCGCCACCTTGCGGGCGCCTCTGATCTCGTAGATGGAGTGTGGTATCTCGGGATCGGTGATGTAGGCCTCGTAGGCTGCGTCGTAGAGGATGATGCTCTCGTTCTTGATGGCATAGTTCACCCACTTACGAAGCTCGTCCTTGGTGATGACGGTGCCGGTGGGATTGTTGGGATAACAGAGGTAGATCATGTCTACACGGTGGTCGGGAATCTGGGGTGTGAAGTCGTTGCCTTCATTGCAGGGCATGTACACCACATTGCTCCAGCGTCCGTTCTCGAAGACGCCCGCGCGTCCTATCATCACATTGCTGTCGATGTAGACAGGATAAATGGGGTCGGTGACGCCGATGTTGTTGTCCCATCTCAATATCTCCTGTATGTTGCCGGTGTCGCTCTTGGCTCCGTCGTTGACAAACACCTCGTTGACATCGAGATGGATGCCGCGTGGCAGGAAGTCGTTCTTGATAATCGCCTCGCGCAGGAAGTCGTAGCCTCGCTCAGGACCGTAGCCTCGGAAGGAAGCCTGCACTGCCATCTCTTCCACTGCTTTGTGCATGGCCTGGATAACGGCCGGACAGAGAGGCTGGGTCACGTCGCCAATGCCCAAACTGATGACTCGCTGCTTGGGGTGCGCTATCTTGTAGGCGTTCACCTTCTTGGCGATGTCGGCAAAGAGATAATTGCCGGGAAGCTTCAGGAAATGTTCGTTTACTAATGCCATATTCTTATTCTCCTTTTATTATGTATATTTAAGTTTGCCGTAATTTTTGTTCTTCACTCTTCATTCTTCATTCCCCGGCAGGGGAATTTCTCCCTCGAAGGCGAAGGCTGCCGGGCCTGTCATGTAGACATGGTCGTCGGCCTCGCTGTATTCGATCTGGAGTGTTCCGCCATCCATCACTATGTTGCTCTTCCGGCTGGCACGTCCTGTGAGGAAGGCTGCCACAGCCGTGGCGCAGGCGCCTGTTCCGCAAGCCATCGTGATGCCGCTGCCCCGTTCCCATACCCTGGTGCGGATGGTATCGGCATCGGTGAGCTGCGCGAACTCGATGTTGCAGCGCTGGGGAAATGCCTCGTTGTATTCGAGCAGCCTGCCGTAATGCGCGATGTCGATGGTGTCGATGTCATCGACAAAGGTTACGAAGTGAGGATTGCCCATGCAGACATAGGTGCCTTCGAAGATGCGCTCGTCGGCGACAAGCACCGAAGGGCCTACGAACTGCTCCTGGTTCTGGAGTAATGGCTTCAGCATGTCTACCGTCACCGATTCCACCTCATTGCCATCCTGAATATGCAGTTTCAGTATCTTGACACCCGAAAGGGTTTCCAACCGAATGGTGTCCATGTGGGTGAGTCCTTTCTCGTAGAGATATTTTCCGATACAACGACTGGCATTGCCGCACATCATGGCTTCGGAGCCGTCGGCATTGAATATGCGCATCGAATAGTCTGCACGTCTGCCGTCGTGGGGCTTGCCTATGAGAACCAGTCCATCGCTGCCTATTCCTGTATGGTAAGCACTCCAGGCTATGGCGGCTTTCTCGGGATCGGGAATGTCGTAGAGCTGTGTGTCGACGTATATGTAGTCGTTGCCGGCTCCCTGCATCTTGGTGAAATGAACAGTTCTTCTCATATTGCGTTGTTGTTTGCCTTTTTGTTCCACTTCTTGTTATTGTTTGACTTTTTGTTATGTTATCCGCCGTTTCAATAACTTTTTGTTTCTTTTCGTGTGCAAAGATACGACATTTTGTTTTCTTATCCGTATTTTTTCATGCAAAATAAATCTAAAAATATACTCATTCTTACAGTTTGCTATATATGAGTAGTGTTTTAATTACAATTTATCACCATTGAAAGCTCACGTCATGATAGTTTGCTCTTGTTTTCGTGTTTCGTGGTTTCATCTTCGTGCTTTTTCATGGCTTCCTGCTGTCATAATGCAAAACGTTACCTCCTTTATACAGAAAGTAGCACTCCATTCGCGCATACATGATAGAAACTTTCGATTTTTGCAAGTTTTTCCCACACGCCCTGAAGGGGCAGAAGCTCTTAGCCCAGGGCATCGCCCTGGGTAATTACGGCAGCAAACCTGTCGCCCTGTAAGGGCAAAAGCTTTAAAATACCGGACAATATACAAAGCTTTTGCCCTTACAGGGCGCCTTTCTGATTGTCATTGTACCCAGGGCGATGCCCTGGGCTAAGAGCTTCTGCCCTTTCAGGGCGTGCTGCTTCTGGAAGCTTTTGGGCCTTCAGCCCGTACTTAAACCACTTGCGAAACTTGAGTCAAAGAATTATTCCTCATGAACCTCGCTCAGCATCTTCTCTATGAGGCGGGGAACACCATAACTGTCTATTTCCGGCTCGGGAATCCAGATGTAATCGGGAGGAAGGAGCGGACGACGAGAAACCTCGAGAAGATAGAAGTCGGCAAGAAGAATGCGATGGGTGAGAACATGCTTCACACCCTGCGACAGAAGACGAAGATGAGCATCTGGTGCACCGCAGTCCAACTGCTGCAACAACTCGGCAGGCGTGGCAGCACGGGTGCCGTCGGGAAGCGAGGCATTGAAAGGCTCCCACAACCCCTGCCAGATATCGCCCTCGCCCCTGCGATGGATGGCGGTAAACGCCTGCGAGGAAGCCGACTCCCTACACCTTATATATATAAAGGCGAGACGACGCGTCTTGATCTGAAGCTTGCGTTGCTTCACGGGCAACTCCTCTACCCTGCCCGTGCGGAAAGCCTCACAGCTCTCCATCAGCGGACAATCGGAACAACGGGGCGACAGAGGCGTGCACTGCAAGGCGCCAAAATCCATGATGCCCTGATTGTAGGCTGAGACCTCGGAAGGAGGCAGGAGCGACTGAGCCAAGGCTGCAAACTCCTTCTTGCCCTGCGTGGAGTTGATGGGGGTGGAGACACCAAAGTGGCGCGACAGCACGCGATACACGTTGCCGTCCACCACTGCCGCCCTGATGCCGAAAGCAAAGGAGGCAATAGCTGCTGCGGTGTAGTCGCCCACTCCCTTCAGCTGTCTGATGCCTTCGAGTGTGGAGGGGAACTGTCCCAATGCCACTATCTGACGGGCGGCGGCATGCAGGTTGCGGGCACGCGAATAGTAGCCCAAGCCCTGCCAGAGCCTCAGCACCTCGTCCTCGCTCGCCGAAGCCAAAGCCTCGACAGTGGGAAAACGGCGCATAAACCGCTCCCAGTATTCCCATCCCTGGGCGATACGCGTCTGCTGCAATATCACCTCGCTCAGCCAGATGGGGTAAGGGTCGGTGGTGTCGCGCCAAGGCAAAGCCCTGCCGTTATCGCGAAACCATGAAAGAATCGCATAAGAAAAAGTAGTATTCGACACCATATCCACTGGCTTTTATTTACTTATTGAACTTCAGCAAGTTCTTACTTACCTTTTTACTTTTTTACCTTTTTACTTTTTTACCTTTTTACCTTAAAAAAATTACGGCTGGCACAGCAATGCGCACACCCTGTCCTGAAAACGGCGGGCATTGACGGCATGCATGATGCCATTGTTGAGAATGACGAAACACAGGTCGTGCCCGTTGGCTGCCGTACAATAGCCGGCAAGGGTGATGATGCCTGTCAGCGTGCCCGTCTTGGCCCGCACGTTGCCGCTTGCCGAAGTGCCACGCATTCGCTTCCTCAGCGTGCCGTCGATGCCGGCAATGGGCAGAGAGGGACGAAGATGAGGATAAATGTTCTCGTTGAGATAAGCATAACGCAGGAGCTGACATTCCTGTTCGGCACTGAGATAATTGTAGAGCGAGAGGCCCGAGCCGTCGGTCAACCTGCAGCGCGAAGCATCCAGTCCGAGCTTGCGCAGGAGCTGTCGCTCCACGCTGCGCGCACTCTTGGCGCTGGCAGGACGGTTGCCCGTAGAGGCGGCTATCTGATAATACATACTCTCGGCATAGAGATTGTCGCTCTCCTTCATCATCTTGTGCATGATCTGATCCATGGTGTGGAAGCGCGTGCACACCGAAAAGGCGCTCTCAGGACAGCGTTTCACCTGAGGCGTGTCGGTCTCGAGCACGATGCCTGCATCCTTCAGCCTGTCGACGAAACGATCCATAAACCCGTCCTTTCGGGCAAAGACCAAAGGCGAAAGCACAGGATTGTCGTCGTCCCAGCACCAGCCCTCGCCCAGGAGATCGGCGTCCTTCATCGAGCGGTCGGCATAGATGCTGCCACGGATGGTGTCGACACCCATGTCTTGCAGACTGCTCACAAAAGCCCGCATGTCGTCGTTGTTGAATCGCGGATCCATGCCGCCCACGCAGTACACGTCGCCCTGGAGCACACCCTCCTCTATCTTGCCCGTGTACTTGAGCTGCGTCTTAAACTGATAAGAGCCGCCCAACCTGTCGAGGGCTGTGATGGCTGTGAGCAGCTTCATCGTGCTGGCAGGACGCATGAGCTGACGCTCGCGATGGCGATAGACGCACGAGTCGGCCTGCAAGTCCCACACCATGATGGCAACCTGCGAAGTCTCGAACATATCGTTCTGTAAGAGACGGTCGAGCCCCTGCCTTACATTCTCGGGCCAAGGCAGGCGCAAGTTGCCGGCTGTGATGGGATCGACAGCCAACGAGTCGGCAGCTAAGGAGTCGGCACAGAGTGTGTCTGCCGCCGCCTCGCTTTCGTCCCTGTCCTCTACTACTTCCTCCTCGCCCGCCACCAAAGGCGCAGCGCTCTTCTTCACGTCCTGTGCTCCTACAGGAAGCGAAAGCATCGCCACCATGCAGAGCAACCAAATATATCTGTATTTCATTCTTTTATCTTGTAATGTTCTTTTTATTTTTTTTCAGGAGTTAAGGAGTTATCGCTCCCTGCGGTCGCTGAGGAGTTAAGACCTTTCCCCAATTCTCTCCGCTATTGCCTTTTTCATTCCCTCCTCGTTGTCGGGCTGAACCGTCACCATGTTGCCAGCTCCGTATTCGATGAGCAGGCAGTGGTCGAGACCGAAGAAGCACCGTATGCTCTCCACCCTCACCACATCGCACAACGGCACATTGCGGTTCGTGGAGAAACGTCCCTCGTCGATGATAAGGAAGTCCATCTCCTCGTCGCGGTCGATGGGTTTCACACGGCGGATGGTGTACGTGGTATGCAGAATGCGCTCTATCATTCCCACGATGACGATAGCCACCAAGATGCCCAGAATAGCCGTCTTGACCCAAAAGAAATATACGGCCAAAGCCGTGAAAAGCCCCATGCCCAAACGCACTGGAAGCGTGATACGCTTATGAAATGTTCTGTCTCTCATTGTCATTTTCTACAAAAAAACACTGCAAAATTACAAAAAATATGGCTTTTAATGCTCACTTTAAAGATAAATTATTACTTTTGCAAACAATTAGGATAAAATCCATTAAATTAGTTTAAAGTAAACTCAATGGTTTATAAGTATGATTTTCTGATTATCGGTGCAGGAGTTGCCGGTATGAGTTACGCTCTGAAAGTGGCCAGAGCGCAGAAAGGTAAAGTGTGCATGATCTGCAAGACATCGCTCGACGAAGCCAACACATCATTCGCACAGGGAGGCGTCGCCTCAGTCACCAACCTCGAAGTGGACAACTTCGACAAACACATCCAGGATACAATGATTGCTGGCGACTACATCAGCGACTACAAAGCCGTGCAGCAGGTTGTCACCAAAGCACCTGAACAGATCAAGGAGCTGGTGCAGTGGGGTGTCAACTTCGACAAGCAGCAGGACGGCAAGTTCGACCTTCACCGCGAGGGAGGACACAGCGAGTTCCGCATCCTGCACCATGCCGACGACACGGGAGCCGAGATTCAGCGCGGACTGATGGAAGCCGTGCGCAACAATCCTGACATCGACATCAAGGAAAATCATTTCGCTGTCGAGATTATCACACAGCACCACTTAGGCGCACGCGTCACACGCCGCACTCCTTACATCAACTGCTACGGAGCCTATGTGCTCAACCCCGAGACCCAGAAGGTGGACACCTATCTGAGCAAGGTGACAGTGATGTGCACAGGCGGCTGCGGAGCTGTCTATCAGACCACTACCAACCCCGTGATCGCCACGGGCGACGGCGAGGCTATGGTCTATCGTGCCAAGGGAACAGTGGCCGACATGGAGTTCGTACAGTTCCACCCCACAGCCCTCTTCCACCCAGGCGAGACTCATCCTGCCTTCCTCATCACCGAAGCCATGCGTGGCTATGGCGGCATCCTGCGCCTGCCCAACGGCGAGAGCTTCATGGAGAAATACGACAAGCGACTGAGTCTGGCTCCACGCGACATCGTGGCACGTGCCATCGACAAGGAGATGAAGAAGCACGGACTCGACCACGTATGCCTCGACGTCACTCACAAGAATCCCGAAGAGACCAAGCACCACTTCCCCAATATCTATGCCAAGTGCCTGAGCATCGGCATCGACATCACCAAAGACTACATTCCCGTACGTCCGGCAGCCCACTATATGTGCGGCGGCATCAAGGTCGACCTCAACGGCTGTTCGAGCATCAACCGCCTGTATGCTCTGGGCGAATGTTCGTGCACGGGTCTGCACGGCGGCAACCGTCTGGCAAGCAACTCGCTCATCGAGGCTGTGGTCTATGCCGACACAGCTGCCAAGCACAGCATCGAGCATGTCGACGAATACGACTTCAACGAAAAGGTGCCTGCATGGAACGATGAGGGAACACTGACCAACGAGGAGAAAGTGCTCATCACACAGAGCGTCAAGGAAGTGGGCGAATGCATGAGCAACTACGTGGGCATCGTGCGCAGCGACCTCCGACTGAAACGTGCCTGGGACCGACTCGACCTGCTGTACGAAGAGACCGAGAACCTCTTCAAGCGTGTCAAGGTAAGCAAGGAGCTCTGCGAGCTTCGCAACATGATCAACGTGGGTTATCTCATCACCCGCATGGCGATAGAGCGCAAAGAGAGCCGTGGTCTCCACTACACCATCGACTATCCCGTCCACGCCTACGACAAGAAATAAGCAGAGGAGTCGAAGCTGCTCGGAGGAGTTAGAGAAGTTACTTAAGAACAATATATATAGGGGCGAACTGCACTTAGCAGTCTCGCCCCTAATTTGTTTTTACAACACAGCAACAGACACTATTCATCCATATCTATTGTTTTGCCACACTACCTCGCTTTTGTAGCACAATCATCTTCATTTCATTACAATAAACATGCGTTTTATAACAAAACGTAAGATAATCAGGTACAAGAAATACTATTTTTCCTGTATTTTCTTGCATGCTTTAAAAAAATTAACTACCTTTGCAGCACATTTATTTGACATTCGTTAATATGTACGAGGGTGAGACGAAAGACAAAACAATGTTCACATAGAGAATACTTATACTATTAATTTTCCCTCTAAAGAGATTATCAACATGAGAAAGAGAGTTTTGAGCCTTGCTCTGCTCTGTTGCTTTGCCCCCCCATTTGGGCTTATTCATGCAGCCGAGACTGAGCAAGCAGAATTCTTGGTTTTAAAGATGGCCGACTCCAAGACGGCAGAGTTCAAGTTAAGTACGCGACCCGTCATCGCTTTTTCTGATGACAAGTTGCAGATTACATCCAATGAGATTTCCACCGACTATCCACAGAGCGATGTAACCGAGTTTTATTTCACAGCCATTTCCACAGGAATTGAGGAAAAGGTAAATCCTTCCACCATGAGTTTTAGTTACACCGACAACGCCACTATCCGCATCAGCGGCTCAGCGGCTGGCGAAGCTGTGCTCTACGATGCCAACGGCAAGTTGCTACAGCGACAGAAGGTAAGCGGCGGAAACGCCACCATCAATGTGGCCTCTTACGCACCGGGTGTGTATATTCTGAATCTGACCAACGAACATTCCTTTAAAATCATCAAGAAATAATGAAGAAAACTTTACTTTTATTCACATGCCTTCTTGCCTTCATAGCCATGCCTGTACTGGCACAGCAGAAAACAGTCAAGAAGCGCGTTACCTTTCAGCTCATCAAAAAGCGTGGCGCTGACGCTGCCGTAGCTGGCAAAAGAAAAGCTGCCGCAGCCGCACAAGCTGTCGCCAATATCAACAACAGTGTGCTGCTGGCTTACTATCCTGCTGCCGGCTCAGGAGTAGAAGGATACGAAAACTACTATTTGATTCTTTCGGACAAGGAAGATGTAAGCTACAATGCCAACGAAGGACAGATCAATGCCAAAAGCGCTGCTGTAGCCGAACTCGATCTTTATGCGCCAGAAGGAACAGGCATCGACCTGCCTGCAGGAACCTTCGCAGCCTCTGAAGGCAACTTGTACTACAATCCCGAGCTTACTGTCGTGGAGAACTTCGACGACAAGGGCAACAGCGACGGCGGTGTGGACATAACAAGCGACATCACCGTGAGCAAGGCAGAGAACGACGGAAACGTAACCTACACGCTCTCGTTCTGCGATGCCAACGGTACACAGTATTCGTACGTCGGCGATATGGTATTCAACAATATGTCAGCGGGAAGCTCTGATGTATATCCTCAGATTTCGACAGACATCAACACCACTTTCCATGGCGGTATCGGCTACTATTACGGCAACCTCATGGATTCTAAGACCGGCAACATGGTACTCAACCTCTACGACGGAGAGTACGACACCGAGACTGGCGGAATGACAGGCAAGGGACACGACCTCGTCATCAACCTCTACAACCGTCTCTTTGGCGACCCTAAGACCGCCACTGTCGTGCCAGGCACCTATACCGTAGCACGCAACTTCAAGGTAGGCACTTTCTTCCCAGGTATGGAAATCGACTACAACGGCATGACTGTCGTAATGGGAACCTACGTGAAGCGCCGCAAGGCCGTGACAGGAATGGACACCGACTACGACTACTGCTACATCACCAACGGAACCATCACCATCGCCGACGGCGAGAAAGAGGGAACCTTCGACATTACCGTAGACTGCACCACCGACCGCGGACACAAGGTGACAGGCACAGCCAAGGGCATCTCGTTCATCTACTACGATAAGTCGGAGAAAGACGACAAGGACGTTGACTCCAACCTCGAGGAAGATGTACATCTCAAGTTCGACCGCGTGGAGAAGTCACGCATCTACTCGCTCGGTGTGCAGAACGGTGTTCAGGTATTCTCTGTCGACCTCGGTTCGCCAAGCGGCAAGGACGACCAAGACTATACTGGTGACCAGGATCTGCTGCGCATGGAATTCCAGGCAGCCGAAGGCAGCCAGTATCTTCCCGAAGGCACCTACACCCTCATGGAGGAAAGCCATCTGTGGACCAACATGTATGCTCCATTCATGATGACCCGCGGCTACTTCTACAACAACGGCGAGCGCACAGGCACACGCTACCATCACTTCCGCAAGAATCCAGACCCTGCCACCCGTCTGCCATGGGTAGTTGACAAGTGGGCAACAGTCTACGCAGGAACCGTGGGCGTAAGCAAGACCGACAACACACACTACAAGTTCGTCATCAACCTCTTCGACGGCAAGGGCTTCCAGATTACGGGCGAGTTCGACAAGGAGATGGAATACAATTACGAACCATCTTCCATCACTGGCATCGAAGGCATCAAGGCCGACTTTACCGGCAAGACCGAAATATACTCTGTTGGTGGACAACTCATGCAGACCATCGACGGCACCAAGGCAGCCAGCACCGCCAACCTGCCAAGCGGCATCTATATCGTAAAATCAAACAACAAAACCACAAAAATCGTAAAGAAATGAAAAAGTATATAGCTACAGCTGCACTCTGCCTCGCAACAGTGCTCCCCACATTCGCACAGACAAGACGCGTGATGACCGTTCATCAGAAGGACGGCACAACCAAAGTATATAAGGTAAACAGCATAGAGAACGTCACCTTTACCGACGAGGCTCTCGCAACCCTCAGCAACCAGTGGGCATACAACGACGACGTAAAGGATCTCAGCAAGGTAACCATGCAGGATGTCAACGGCTCATACGAGTTCGCACTCTATGGCAGCGACAACGATACAAAACCTGTATTCGAGCTGACCATTCCAAAGAGTCTCATGGGTCAGAATATTATGCTTGGCTCTGACGACGCTCAGGACGTAAAGGTGGCTTACAATGGCGAGACTCCTAAGCTGACTGGTACGCTCCAGGCTAAATTCGACAAGTTCAAGAAGAACGTCACCATCACACTTGAGGCTGAGACTGCCGACTACAGCGACCTGCGTTGCAAGTGGACCAACAGCGCGTTCACCCAGATTTACACTGCCACCAACAGCATCAAGACCACCAATGTGAACGACGTGAAGACCTATAACATTGCTTCTGCCCTCGTGCTCAACCCAGCCACTGTAGGTGCGGCAACAACCTTCGCCTTCGGTGATGTCGAGGCTACCACAGCCGACGGTTTGCTGGCAGGCAAGATTGGCGTTGCAGTAAGCATCTCGGCTTCCAAGCTCTACAATGGAACTATCGACCTGGCTGCCGATGCCGACAGCTACACCCTGAAGTACATCGACTACGCCACACGCGTCACCTACGAGAAGGTTAAGGCCGGCACTATCACCACCGCAAAGGACAAGGACGGCAAGCTCTACATCAAGATCAATGCCACCTTCGACGACAACCGTACCATCGAGTTGGAGTATTACGGTACAACCACTGCCGTAGAGAGCCTCGAAGGAATGACTCCTGCTGTGGTAAGCAACAGCTACAAGTTGTACAACCCTGACGGAAGCATCCTTATAAACCAGGACATCTGCAAGGTGCTTTTTAAGCAAAAGAGCAACATCTACACATTCTACCTTTATGGAGGTGAGTTCTCAAGCAAATATGGAAGCGAAAAGGTAACACTGCAGGTAGATGAGAGTTTCATCAATGCTGGAACCATCAATTTGGCTGAACTGAAAGACGGCGACAACTTCCAGGTGAAATACTCAGACGTACAGTTGTATTCTCCAGATGCCAAATATGGTGGATTTAACAACACTCCAGACAACGGTACATTATCCATCAAGAAAGACGCTGCCGGCAACTATGAAATCTCACTGGATGTTGTCAACACTTATACCAACAAAAATACACCAAATGGTGCTGGTAACAAGGAGCGTTTGGTATTCAATTACAACGGAGCAGTAGAAGCATACTAATAAACAGATTAAAAAGAAAAAGTAAGAATTAAGAAATGAATAAGAAAGCCATTCTTATGGCATCATTCCTGCTTGTCGGCAGTTTCAGCTTTGCGCAGAAGCTGTCGCCAAGCACAAGCATGATGCTTCACGAAGCAAGAACAGCACAGAAGAAAGCCAAGGCTGCAAATGCTACCCCACAGACTGTCAGCGCATTCATCACCGTCAAGTCGCAGGATGCCATTGCCAAAATAGAGGCTCTGGGAGCCAAAGTGAACTCGCGCATCAGCGAGACACTCGTCACTGCCGACATGCCCCTGTCTGCCATCGAACCTATTTCCAATCTCGATGAGGTTGTTTCGGTTTCGGTAGGTACTGAGGCCAAACTGCTGATGGACAACGCCCGCAAACTGTTGGGCGTAGACGACTGTCACCAAATGACAGAGAATAACGGTCCCTACACCGGCAAAGGCGTAGTCATCGGTATCGTGGACAACGGATTCCAGTACGACCATGTAGACTTTCTCAATGCCGACAAGAGCGACACTCGCATCAAGCGCGTATGGGATCAGCACGGCACTGGCAATGCTCCCGAAGGTTTCGGCTATGGAGCTGAATACAAAACCACAGCCGAGATAAGAGCTGCAAAATATGACCTGACCAGTGGCTTCCATGCCACCCACGTATCGGGCATTGCCTCGGGCAGCGACAAGAGCACACCTTACTACGGAGTGGCTCCCGATGCCGACCTCGTGTTCGTGAGCTTCAAGACCACCAATGCACAGATTGTAGATGGAATCAAGTATGTGTTCGACTATGCCAAGAGCGTAGGAAAGCCTGCTGTTGTCAACATCAGCCTCGGCTCACACATGGGTCCTCACGACGGAAGCTCCGACACCGATCTCTCGTTTGCCAACCTGGTTGGTCCGGGCCGCATCATCGTTGGTGCCGCAGGCAACGAAGGTCTTGACAAACTGCACGCCAGCAAGACCTTTACCGCCACCAACAAGCAATTGAAAACCATGTTTGACTATGGCAGCGAACAGGCCAACAGTTCCTACAAGCAGGCTTACGTCGACATCTGGGCCGAGAAGAACTCAAAAATTTCCGTTAAGGCTGTTGTCGTAAACACATTCAACGGTAAGATTATCGCATCTTCTGACGAAGTTTCCAACGATGGTAAGAAAGAAGTGGACTGGGTTGCCCCCGACGGCAGTGGCGTAGTGGTTCAAGTAGGTTTGTCGCTTCAGGAAAACCCTGTCAACGGTCGCACCAACGTGCTGCTCATGAGCCGTGCCACTTCCATTAACACAGGCTTTGCCATCGGTGTTGTGGTGACTGGCGAGGCTGGCAAGACCGTACACATGTGGAACAATGCCGCCTCTGGCGAGTTCACCAGCTTCAACAAGCGTGGCTGGACCGACGGCGACACCAACTGCACAGTAGGCGAGCTGGGCGGCGAGAGTCCTGATGTCATCTCTGTAGGTTCGTTCAACTCGAAGGTACAGTACCAGCCCATCAATTTGCAGGGCACACAAAATGCTTACGGCCTCAACGAGGAGCTGACGGGTAAGTTCCTGGAGCACTCCGCCTTCTCAAGCTACGGTCCTACTGCCGATGGTCGCGTCAAACCCGACATAACAGCTCCTGGCTGCATCATCGTGTCAGCAGGTTCAAGATATTGCTCAGGATGGAGCGACGACACCAATGTCATTGCCCGCACTGGCAACGATCTCTATACCAACGACGTAGGTACTTCTATGGCTTCGCCTTACGTGGCAGGCGTCGTAGCTCTCTGGCTGCAGGCCAACCCCAACCTGACACCTAAACAGGTGCTTGAAGTCATCGGCAACACAGCTGTCCAGAATGACGATTATATGCCAACAGGACAAATCTTCCCCAACAACACATGGGGCTATGGCCGTATCAATGCCATCAAGGGTCTGAAGCAACTGCTCGGCACAACAGGCATCGATGATGTCAAGACCACTGAGTCTATGTACCGCATCATAACCGACCGCCAGGCTCGCACCGCCACATTCTACATTGGCAGCGACAAGGGTCAGGCTCGTGTAGCCGTCTACAACCTCACTGGTCAGTTGATGTATTCTGCACCTATCAATAGCAACGGCGAGACCATCAGTCTGTCAAGCCTGCCCCACGGCGTGTATGTATTCAAGCTGACACAGGGAAGCAACACACAGACCATCAAGTCTACATTGTAATCTCTCTGTCTGAGATAACTCTATCCAATAGGAGGGTGTGTCATAAATCTGTGACGCACCCTCATTTTTATTTTCTTACCTTTCTCAAACCTGCCTACAGCCCGTGCAGCCTGTTTGACAACTTTGGATTATTATACGCCTCAATGAGCTGATGACCAAAATCATACTCTTGACCGTCACTTAATTGTTCCATCATCAAAAAAGCCTCCTAAAGGAGTGAGATTCTCGGATTTTATTTGTACTTTTGCCATACCATTCAGAGTTTTATTGGTCTTTTAATTGCAACACGAAGACAAGCGAAATTTCTGACATGGTCCAATCCGAGCAACATATGGTTGCTCAGGGTGCTTATAAAATAGATAAAAATATAGTGTTGCGTCAATTAGGGTGAAACAACTTAAAGAAAATGAAGGCATAGAGCGCAGTTTGTTGCTCGCAATGGCTGTTATAGCGGGATTGACCGTGGCTAATTGCTATTACAACCAGCCTCTTTTGGAAATGATACGTCACGACATAGGAGTGAGCCAGCATGAGGCGAACCTCATAACCGTTGTCACACAAACAGGCTATGCACTTGGGTTGTGCTTCCTTATCCCTATGGGCGACCTCTACTCACGCCGTCGCATAATTGTTGTGAACATGACCATAGCTGCCATGATGGCCATAGTCATTGCTGTTGCCCACAAGGTGTGGCTTATTTGGGGAGCCTCCCTCTTGTTGGGAGCCTGTTCCGTTATTCCACAATTTTTCATACCGATTGCAGGACAATATTCCGAGAAGAAAAACAAAAGCAGGAATATGGGTGTCGTTCTGTCGGGATTGCTAACCGGCATTCTCGCATCGAGAGTGGTTAGCGGTTATGTTGGCGAATGGTTGGGTTGGCGCGAAATGTTCTTCATCGCAGCTTTTGTGATGGTGCTGTGCATGGCTCTTACGCTTAAGATTATGCCACAGATAAAGAGCAACTATGTGGGCACATATAGGGGCTTGATGGCCAGCGTATTCAATATTGTGAGGAGCAATGGACGCATACGCCTTTATGCCATGCGTGCCGCCTTTAGTTTTGGCAGCATGATGGCCATTTGGTCGTGCCTTGCCTTTAGGTTGGCACAAGCTCCGTTCTTTTCTGGCAGCGAAATGGTAGGCACGTTAGGACTGTGCGGCATAGCTGGGGCTATTGCGGCAAGCGGTTTGGGCAAACTCGTCAATCGCTGGGGCATAAGAAAGATAAGTTTTTATGGTGCATGCCTGCAGCTTGTGGCGTGGGCTGCGGCCTGTCTGTTTGGCGACACTTTCATGGGACTTGTTGTAGCCATCATCTTGGTAGATATAGGCTTGCAATGTCTGCAACTAAGCAATCAGAGTGGCTGCATTCAGGAGATGCCTCAAGCCTCCAACAGAGCCAACACCATATTTATGACTACCTATTTTATAGGCGGTTCCTTTGGCACCTATTGTGCCGGATTGGCATGGACACACCATGCATGGACGGGAGTGTGCGCTGTGGGAGCTATCCTGGCTGGAATCTCGCTATGTATAACATGTTTTAACCGGAAGAAAATTTAAGTCTTGACTGTCCTAAAAATCTACAACCTACACTATTTTTGATATTTTGTACACCTTATTATATATAGGGGCAAGACTGCAAAGATGCAATCTCGCCCCTAACTTGTTTTTACTCAAATTTCGCATGTTCTATAACTTCCCCATTTGCGAAAGTTGAGTAACATTATCAAAAAATAAGGGTGATATGTCAGAAAATCAAGCTAAATCAAGTTCTTTCAAGCTACTTTTGTACGCAATTAGAAACAATAACTAAAACAATACTTCTTTCTGAAAGAAGCATTCAACATAATTATTTCACCTAAACCTAACAACAAGCAAATGAAGTGTAAACAGAGAAACAGATGCAACAGCAACATGATGCGTGTTACATCGACACTGGCTCTTGCCACAGGACTTCTTTTCCCAGCACCGATTGCCATACAAGCAAGCGGAATGCAGAATGCCAACATTAGTGTACAACAAGACAATGTCACCACAGGCCGCATCATCGATGAAAATGGTGAGCCTCTTATTGGCGTAACCGTGCGCGTGCTGAAAGGCAACTCAGGAACCGTGACCGACATTGACGGAAATTACTCTTTACGTGTGGCTAAAGGCACACAACTTAAAATCACCTACACTGGATACAAAGACCAGATTATACGAGCAGGAGGCACGGCTCAGATGCAGCCAGACGAACTGAACCTCAACGAGGTGGTTGTGGTAGGTTACGGAGTTCAGCGCAAAAGCGACGTAACAGGTGCCCTCATCCGCGTGGGAGAGAAAGAGATGAACGAGCGACCTGTGGGCAACGCCCTTGAAGCCATGCAGGGCAAGGCTGCCGGTGTGGACATCACAAGCAACGAGCGACCAGGAGAAATCGGCAACATCACCGTGCGTGGTGTGCGCTCCATCAATGCCCAGAACTCACCATTGTATGTGGTGGACGGAATTCCACTGATGTCGGAAAGCGGCATTGAGACCATCAACCCTCGCGACATCCAGAGCATCGACATTCTGAAAGATGCCTCAGCCACAGCCATCTATGGTAGCCGTGGAGCCAACGGTGTTGTGCTCGTTACTACCAAGCAGGGCGAATCGGGTAAAGCCAAAGTGAGCTACAACGGCACCATGACCTTCGAAACTCTCGAAGACTACTCACGACAGATGAACTCGGCAGAATACATAGAATGGCGCAGATGGTCGTACTACTATCTGAACCCTGACAGATATCCACGTGCCGACCAACCTACGATAGAGAACGACCGAGAGATATTCAAGGCTGAAGCAGATCCTACAGCATGGAACAATATCATGAAAGGATGGGAAGGTGGAACATGGGACGGCTCGAAAGTGCCTACATTCGACTGGCAGGACATGGTAACACAAACCGGTATTACCCACGAACACACACTCAGCGTGAGCGGAGGAAACGACAAAATCAAAAGCTATCTTTCTTTCGGAATCCTCGACAACAAGGGAACTATCCGCGGACAGAGCTATCGCCGCTACTCTTCCAAGATAAGCGTTGACGCCAAGCCTGCCAAATGGTTTAACCTGGGAGCCAACATCAATGGTTCTTACGGTCTGCAGCAATATGGTTCTACAGCCAGCTCACAAGGTTCGCTGCTCAAGGGCTTGCCATCCAACCTTTACTATGCTGCCACAAGCGAATTCCCCTATGCACAACCCTACGATGAGGACGGCAACCGTATCACCAACCCTGGTGGCGACGATATGGTAAGAAATATCGCCGACGAGTGGAAACACAGTACCAACGAGCGCCGTATGTTCCGCGTCATCGCCAGCCTCTACGCACAGGTAGACTTGGGCGAAATATGGGAACCTCTCAATGGTCTTCGCTATCGCCTCAACTTCGGTCCTGACTTCCGTTATCGCCGCACAGGAACATTCCGCGACAAGGAGTCAACCAGCAGCCAGGGACAGAACCATGCCTCCAACGCCAACAACTCCAACGTATCGTGGACCATGGACAACCTGATCTACTACAACCGCGACTTCGGACAGCACTCGCTCGGACTCACCCTGCTCGAAAGTGCCACCAAGTACCGCAAGGAAGGTTCCAGCTTAGCAGCCAACGGCATTCCTTACGAGCCTTCTATGTGGAATGCTTTGGACAAATCGCAGATTTCACAGCTTTCCGACTGGGGTACAGACCTCGTAGAACGCCAGTTGCTCTCTTACATGATACGTGCAAACTATAGCTTCGCCGACAAATATCTGCTTACATTGAGCGGACGATGGGATGGCGCCTCACAGCTTGCTGACGGCCATAAATGGGCTTTCTTCCCCAGTGCAGCCTTAGGCTGGAATATGCAACAAGAAGATTTCCTCAAGGACGTAAGTTGGATCAGCCAGTTGAAACTTCGCCTTGGCGTCGGTGTGACAGGCAACTCTGCCATCGATCCCTACCAGACCAAGGGTGGCGTGGCTTCGCTCTTCTACCCCTTCGGCAGCAGCCTGCAGCCAGGTTACGCACCTTCTGAGCCTATCGTTGCTGACGGCAACCTGCCAATGGCCAACACCGCCTTGGGATGGGAGAAAACCACACAATGGAACCTCGGTATTGATTTCAGCTTCCTTAAAGGACGCATCGGTGGTGTCATCGATATTTACACATCTAAGACCAAAGACTTGCTCATGCAGATGAGCATTCCATCTATTAATGGTTACAAAAACACATGGGCAAACATCGGTGAGACTTCCAACAAGGGTATCGACATTACCCTCAACACAGTCAACATCACCAACAAGGACTTCAGCTGGACCACATCGCTCAATGTTTCTTATCAGAAAGACAAGATCGACAAGCTCGCCAATGGCAAGGAAGACGATATCAACAACAACCTATTCATCGGTGAGGCCATCAACTCGCTGTACGATTATCAGTTTGGCGGTATCTGGCAACCAGAAGATGCTGAGCTCATGGCCAAGTTCAATGAAAACGGCAACAAGTTCTCGGCAGGTATGATTCGCCCCGTCGACCAGAACGGCGACAACCGCATCGATCCTAACAACGACCGCGTAGTGATAGGAAACACCAATCCACACTGGATATTGGGTATGACCAACACCTTTACCTACAAAGGCTTCGACCTCAGCTTCATGCTCTACGGCCGATTCGGCTACAAGGTGAGCACAGGCGGCGAGTGGCAGGGCGGACGCTACATGCAGCGTGCCATCAACTACTACAATGAGAACAACCACCATTCAGAATACCAGAAGCCTATCTACAACATCGGTGGCGGCGACAGCTACTACAAAATTGCAGGCTACAAGGATGGCGGATTCATCAAGGTACGCAACATCTCGCTCGGCTACACATTCCCCAAGAAACTCATCAGCCATCTCGGTGTGAGCAACCTTCGCGTTTATGTACAGGCCAAGAATCCATTTAGAATCTACTCGGCAGTGAAGTTCCTCGAACTCGATGCCACACAGGCCTATACTTCCAACTGGAACCGCGGCTGGACCATCGGCTTGAATCTTGACTTCTAAAAATCTAAAAAAGAAAGGAAACTAACAATGAAAAATAAATATATACTGAACGCACTGATATTAGGAACTCTCTCTATGAGTACTATTTCGTGCAGCGATTTCCTCAATGAGGAACTTACGACCAAGCGTAACACAGAATATCTGAAGACAGAAGAAGGAGTAGCCGACCTGTCGGTAGCTCTCTACGAGAACTTACGCTATCATTTTTCCAAAGAAAACTGTATAGCATTCACAGAGAATGGAGTTGACGAGTTCACAGTGGGAGGAGACGGATCCAACGCTTCGTGGAACAGCTACGACGGAAACTATGGTCCTACTGTAACAAGCAACTCTACCAAGCCCGAAGATCTATGGGACGAGATGTATGTAGGCATCAGCAATGCCAATACCCTCATACAGAACGTGAAGGAAGGCGGCTTCACCAGCGAGGCCACCATGGAACATTTAGGTGAGGCATACTTCTTGCGTGGCTTCAACTACTATACACTTGTTGCACAGTTTGGCGGCGTGCCGCTCAAGCTCACACCAAGCACCACACCGCAGCGCGAGTTTACACGTGCTTCGGCAGAAGACTGCTACAAACAGATCGTAGAAGATCTGAAACAGGCTTACACACTGTTGCCCGCCACAGCAACCAAAACTGGCCAGATGACCAAAGATGCCGCTGCCCACTTCCTTGCCAAGACTCTGCTTTCAAGAGTTAGCGAGCGCAACGACGACTGGAACGCAAGTTACAAGGAACAAGACCTGAAAGACTGTCTCACCTATGCTCAGGAAGTAATCAGCCACCATGCCCTTGCGCCCAACTATTCTGACCTCTGGAACTACACTGGTCCTGACGGAGCCAACGAGAAGCTTGATGAGATCATCCTCGCAGCCCAGTTCAACGCAGACAAGTCGGGCAATACAGGCAACAGCTACAACCAGACTCACCTTTACTACATCTCCATCTACAAGGATCTGCCTTACATGAAGCGCGACATTCCTGGAGAGCGTGAGTATCAGCGTCTGCGCACTTCCTACTACACTTACGATGCGTACGACAAAGTCAACGACTCCCGTTTCTGGAAGAGCTTCAAGACCAAGGCTGCTGTCAACAACCCAAAGAACAGCACTTATTACAAGAAGGGCGACCTCGGAGTGATGTACGTCATCAACAAGCCTGGCGACACACGATATTCCAACGTTAGAATGAACGACGAGGTTGTCTATTCCAAGACAGGCAAGACCATTCCTACAGTCTTTGTGGCTTATCCTGCCAACAAGAACCAGGCTGGCGACAATGCGATGCTTGACTTCACACAGTTCTATCCCTCACTGAGCAAGTTTATCGACGGCTATCGTGAGAGCGTGACCGACCGTGTAGGAACACGCGACGGCATCTTGGCAAGAGTGGGCGAAACTTATCTCATCGCTGCCGAAGCTTTAGTTCGCCAGGGCAAATATCAAGAAGCCTTGGGCTACATCAACACGCTGCGCGACCGTGCCGCATACAAACAGGGCGAAGACCGTGAGCATCACGTCGATGGTGGCGCTGCCTACAAGTCTGGAGCTCCAGGCTACAAGGACAACGGCGAGAACACTTATATGGCAGAATGTTCATACTACGAGTCAAACGGAATAGCCGAAACCACAGCTCCTACAAGTCTCAAGATAACAGACATCAACAATCTGCCTGCCGAAGACGAAGCTGTCATCCGCAAGCTCGGCTATACATCTGCCTACGACCGCATGCTCTGCTTAGTTCTCAACGAGCGTACACGCGAACTTTGCGGCGAATTCCAGCGTTGGCAAGACCTGGCACGCACCAAGACACTCGTTGCCCGCGCACGTGCTTTCAACTCTATCGCCGCAGCCAACATCAAGGACTACATGGTGCTCCGTCCTATTCCTCAGACTTATCTCGATGGAATACAGAAGAACGGACATGCCCTTACTACTGAGGAGAAACAAGAACAGCAGAATCCTGGATGGTAAGTTTCCACGGAAGTTTAAGAACTAACGAAACGCTACACCTTATATATATAGGGGCGAGATTGCAAAGATGCAATCTCGCCCCTATTCTTTCACTTCACTATCTACCCGAAACATCCTTATCTCGTCAGCGAGAACTTGACACTCAGACCGAAGTCCTGCGTGGTGGTGGGATAACTGCTGCTCGAGAGCAGAGGAGTGTTGGTCTGACGGTCGTAGTAGAAGCTCATGGTGAGAAGCCGGTTGAGGGTGTAATCTGCCGAGAAACTCAGCTTGAGCGCCTTATTTCCGCTGCTGGCACTGCTCACCATAGAGGCTATGTCGCGCACGATGGCAGCCTGACGGCGGAAGCTGAAATCAAGACGCAGGTTGAGGTTCTGGTTGGTTCCAGAGTTGCGGTTGCTGGCGGCCGCGTTGCTCTGATTCTTGTTCTTTCCCTTCGACTTAATGGCTCGCTTTCCCCTGCCGAAAAGGCTGAGGTTGTTGAGACGATAGCCCATTCCTACGACCCAGTCCTTGCTGAGCGCCTCGTTCACCTGCACACTCGTCATGCTGAGACTCAGTACGCGCGTCTGACGATACTCAGCCTTGAGCGTCATATTGTTGTTGAACGTCATGTCGACACCCATGAGTGGCGAGAACGACTCGTTGATGCTTACCTGCGAGATATTGAACATACTGCTCGGTGTGACACTGCCTGTCGCCGTGTCGTCGATGAAGCCTATTCCGTTCATATACTCCTGAAAGGTGCTGTAGGTGTTGTAGCTTCCTATGGCGAAGATGCTCTTATAGGAGTGGTTGATGTTGATGCTCTTGAAGTGGTCGCGCAGCCAGGGCAGCTTGCCCAGTCCGCTGTAACGGACAGTCCAGTTGGGCAGCAGACGGCTGAGTGCGGGGAAGAGCGAGAGCGACGAGCCTCCCATGCTGGTATAGGCATCAAGGAACGCCGGAATCATCACGTCGCCGCTGTACTTGTTGACAGGCGTGCGCGAAGCATCAAACTTGCCTCCAGCCAGAGCCGACCCTGCCGGATAGACTGCGTCGGCATAACGCGCCTCCACCTTGTTGCGGTAAGACTCGAGCGAGTTGACAAACTTTTCGAAAGTCTTGCTCTTGTAGCCGCTGCTTGCCGAGCCCATTCCCTCGAAGGCAGAGCCTATCGAGATGGTAGTCATGGTGAAGGTTCCGCTCTCCGTGGTGGGCGTTCCCTCGTACATGTACTGCATGCTCTTCTGCACAGTCTTGGTGCGCGAGGCGTTGAGGTCTATCTTGAGATTTCTCACCGGTTCGAGCGTCATGCGCAGTTGCAGGTCGTTGGTGGTGCTGCTGGCAGCAGGTGTGGCGATGGTGTCGTTCACCAAGAGCCAGTCGTTGCGTCGTGCCTTGTCTATATAGCTGTCGTCCACCATACCGAAGGCGAAGTCGAGGCCTGGCGAGAGTACGCCCTGCTTGGTCTGTCCGAAGGCGTCGCCGATGGTGGGCAGGAATCCTGGCAGCGTGAGTTGATAGTTGTTGCGATAGGTGAAGCTGATGTTGCGCACCATCATGGCCGTGCGTGCCACAGCCTGCATGGTCTTGTACCAGCCCTGGTTCTCGAGCGGTTCCTTCGGCAGCACGGTGAGTTTCACCTTGGTGGCAGTGTCTACCTTCGAGATGAGTTTTATCTGGTTGGCGTTCACCTTCTTGTATTTCAGTTTCATCACCTTTCCGTCCTCAGTCTTGGCGGTAACGATGAGTCGCTTGCTGTTCTTGCCGTGGTTCACCTTGATGATGGTGTCGGGCATGAGCACCACTTCCTTCTCGAAGGCACGGCGGTTCTTGGGCAGTGCTTTCTTCTGCTGCTCTGCCTTCTTGTTCTGCTTGCTCCGCCATTGTTTCTCAGCCTCGTCGGGGTCTTTTCCGGCAGCCTCGGCTTCCTTTCTCACCTTTTGCAACTCCTGTTTCTGTCGCTGTGCCTCCTGCTTCTGCTTGGCTTTATCCTGCTTCTTGCGCTGCAGTTGCGATCTTGACGGCTCGCGGTCGAAGCGCTGGTTGGCCTTCTTGAGGAAGGGCACATGGTTGTAGAGTTTCACCAGGTTGAACGATCCGTTGAGTGTCACGTCGCGGTTGGTGTTGATGGTGTTTCCGTAGTTGTTACCGTCCTCGTCGTCGGTTCCCTTGTTCCAGGAATAGGTCGAGTTGTAGTTGGCGTCGGCGTTCACCCAGTCGAATACGGGCAGCAGGTTGAGCGGCAACTGATAGGATGCGGTAAACGTCTGATTGTAGTCGAGCGGTGTACCGAGGTGCTTGATGCTTGTCCACACT
This sequence comes from Segatella intestinalis, assembly GCF_029348455.1. Classification (NCBI taxonomy): domain Bacteria; kingdom Pseudomonadati; phylum Bacteroidota; class Bacteroidia; order Bacteroidales; family Prevotellaceae; genus Segatella; species Segatella intestinalis. Next base: position 80,737 of record NZ_JARJVV010000003.1, on the reverse strand, counting down.
GAGTCCTTCCAGGCATGATACTGGTCGGGATAGAGGTCTTTGTTGACGGGTGTGTAAGGCTCCTCTATCTGTGCGTGTGTAGCGCTTCGGAAATTGGCGTGCAGGTTCTTGGTGAGGTCCCAGCGCACGGCGAACTCTCTGTTCCAGAGGAACTGCTGGCTGAACGAGAGCGGCAACTGCGTGTTCTCTGTCGACTCCATGTCGCGCTCCTGCAGCTCGTAGTAGTTGCGCGTCATCTCGGTGTTGAACGCCACATTCTGCGGCAGCCAGTTCAGTCCGAATCGCTTCAGTATGTCGAGCCACTTGCTGCGGTTCTTTATCTTCTTGAACGGCTCCCACGCCTTGTAGACCGGAGTCCACGAATAGTCGAGCGCTCCACGCCAGTTGTCCTCTTTCTCGTAAACGGTGGTCTCGCCCGTGGTTCGCTGGTGCGAGTGGCTGTAGGAGAAGGAGAAGTTGGCAGGGTCGTATGGCATGGGGTGACGCTTGGTGGAGATTCCTACCCTTGCGTTGGAGATGGAGAAGTTGGTATTGGTGACCTTTGTCACGGCGATACTCTCTATGGAGTCGCGCTCGTGTCGCGATCCAGCCGCGTCGAGTGCGTCCTTGAGTTCCATGTCGGTGTCCATCGGGTTGTACTTGGGCGAGGTCTTCTCCTTGGTGATGCTGTAATATAAAGGTATGCTCACCTTGGCCTTGTCGGGGAAGAACTTTCCGAGCTCGAGGTTGGTGGTGACGCTGTACGAACTGTAGGTGTCGGTGGATCGGCTTGCCACTCCGTCCTCCAGACCGCCGAATCCCTCGCTCTGATATTTACCTGTGGCGTTGACGCTTCCCAGGTCAGAGAGCTGCACATTGAGGTTTCCGTTGGCAGCCCATCCGCCCTTGCTGTTGTGGTCGAGCAGACGCAGCTCGTTGACCCACACCTCCACACTCTTGATTTCTCCGGCGTTGTTGCGCACGCCTATCATCATGGTTTTCACCTCTCCGAGTGTAGGATTACCCATGATGGTGATCTTGTTGTTGGGATGGTTGGAGTCGTAGGCCGAATAGGGTGCCGAGAAGGAAGCCATGCCTTGCGACTTGGCCTGGTTGCGCGCCTTCTTGAGTGCGGTGAAGACGGTGAGCGCCACGTCGAGCATGTTCTCCTCGGGCCACACGGCACGGCAGTCCTCGTAGCTGTATCGGCTGTAGTTGTTGCGTGCCGGTGTGAGCTTCAGCGGTATTTCGTACTCGTAGTAGTTGTTCTTGTAGTCGCTTCCCAGACGGATGAACACCGAAGCTTGGTTGTCCTGCAGCGAGGTGACGTCCTGCTCCAGGGCGTTGGCGTGAACAAACATCTGCATGCGCTTGTACTGTCGCAGGTCGAGGGTGGTGTTCTTGTACACCGCCTTGGCCTCGCCCGTGCTCAGGTTCTTGGCCACGAGGCTGAGCGACTGCTCGTTGGCCTCGACGAGCTGTGGCTGCGTGGGGTCTTGCTCGCGCTGTACGCCCGGTGGCAGCACGTAGTTGACAGGTGTCTTCTCGGCATTCTCCTCTATGCTCACCGCACTGGCCTCGAGCGTGCCGCTGTTGGCAGCGCCCAGCAGCTGGTCGTAGGTTCTCCACTCGCCCCTTACCAGGTCGAGTGTGCCGAAACGCAGCACGATGGGCTTGCGGAAGTTGGTGAGGAACATGCGCATGAAGCGTATGCTGGAGAAGTCGTTGATGTTGCCTTCCTTCTTCTCGTACTGGTCTACGGGAATGCGGAACTGATACCAGGTGACGGTGGGCTTGCTGCCGTCGCGCAGTGTGGGCGTGTAGCTTCGCTTGTCGACGATGAAGTTGGAGCCCACCTGCAGGTCTTCTGGTCGTATGCTCACGTGATACTGATAGTATTTCTCGTATTCGTTGAGGGTGAAGTCCTGGTTGATGTCCTCCACGTCGGGCGTCGACTTGTAGGAAGTGTCGTAGCTCTCGGTGCGGCTGTCGCTGTCGGGCGAGTTGCCCTGTGGGTTGTTGATAAACTTGTATCTGTACAGGATAGGTGCCTTCATCTGGTCCCAGTCGCTGCCACGGTAGTAGTGGTAGTCGTCGCGAGCAGGGTCATTGTAAATGCTGTCGAACACCGCCTGGTTCACCTTGCCCTGTATCTGGCTGAGATAGGCGTTCTTGTAGTAGTCGCGTTCCTCCTCGTCGTTGAGTCCGTTGAATCCCACGTCCTGCAGTGCGCGACTTCCCTTCGTGGTGGCGAAGGCATAGGTCACGGTGCTCTGGGCGGGAATCTTTCCCCACTGTGTGTAGGTGAAGTTTGACGTTCCGTCCACGGGCATTCCGCTCTCATAGAATTTCTTTCCGTCGCGCAGGATGTCCTCGCTTATCTCGCCGAGGTTGATATAGAAGTCGCCGCCATACTGGGAAGCGTCGGCCTGCTCGCGCGAGTAGATGAAGGGGTCGAGCATCCAGAACTCGATGTACTCCACGTTGGCCTGCTCGAAGTCGTTGGTGTCGAGTTTGCGCATCATGCCTCCCCAGTTCTGCTGTGGCATGGCGAGGGTTCCGTCGGGCTGCAGGTCGGGGTTGAAGTTGTAAGGACCTGGCTCGGCAGGATAGTAGGCGAGGTTGAGCACGCTCAGCGTGTTGGTGGCTCCGCTGTAGGAGCTTTGCTGGCGCAGTGGGAAGAGCTCGCGCACATAGACCTCACGCACATAGTGATTGGACAGCTGTGCCAGGTCACTCTTGATGTGTCCTGGTGTGAGCGAGCTGCCCCGTCGTGTGAAGAGCGGGTCGATGGTGTACCAAGCCAGACGACTGCGTCGGAATCCGCTGGTCAGCCCCGTCTTGTCGTTGTAGTCCTGACGGAAGTTTGACGAGGGCACGCTGGAGAGCACCCACGATGTGGGCGACATGACGTCGATGGTGTTCTTGGTGTTCTCGAAGTCGTCGAGATAGGATGCGTTGTCCTGCGTTCCGCTGGCCTGTCCGGCAAAGAGTTTGGCAAACTCGCCTGTGAACGAGATGTAGGATGGCTGCGTGAGGTGCAAGAACGGTATTTTGTCGAGCATGTTGGTGAGCCACTGGCTCTCGCGCTTCCAGTTGAGGTTGAAGCCCACGAGGGTGTTTCTGAGAGGCTCTGCGCCCATGGTCACCTTGGTGGTGAGGGCCTGTTCGGTGAGGTGCTGCAGGGTTCCGCTGATCTGGAAGTTCTTCGAGAAGTCGTACTCCCAGTTCACGCCAAACATGGTTTTGCGCATCTGTCCGTAGTCGGTGTTGCTCTCGAGCGACACGTTGACGGGTGTTCCAGCATCGATGATGCTCTGGTTGAGGATAGTAACCTCGCCGGCATTGTAGTCCACCGCATAGTCGGAGCCTTCGGTGAGGGTCACACCTCCTGCCGTGACGAGCACCGAACCCTGTGGCACGTTGTATGCGCCTAAGGAGATGACGTTGGCGGAGGTTCCGCGAAACTGTCCCACGAGTTGAAATTTGTTCTTCTCGGCTATCTGCTTCGCCACGGTCTTGGTGCTGTCGTAGAGTTCGGTGAAGGCGTACTTTTTCGCCACCTCCTCGGCGATGCCCTTGCCCTTGAGATAGGTGTAGAGATAGCTTCCGAAAGGCTCGGCCTTGGGGATGAAGACGCGTCCTTCCGATACGGTGTAGCCAGCCACGTAGTCGTAGTAGCCGTTGCTGTGGGGATTGTTGTTGTTGTCGAGTCGGTCGGCTCCCAGCACCTTGATGATGGGCTGGTCTTTCACCTTAGCCTCGGGAATGTAGTTGAGGTAGACGCCCGTAGAGTCGCTCTGATACTTCACGTCGAGTCGGAACTTCTCCTTCTCCACCTGCGATGCGAGGTAATACACGTTCTTCATCATCAGGTCCCAGTTGCCCTGCTGCGGGTTGTTGCTGGTGTTCTTGAGCGACTTGACGAAGAGTCCCTGTCGGGTGTCGGTGATGTCGGATGCGAACTCGCCCACCTGATAGGTAACACCGCCGTAGGTGTACTCGTAGGCTACAGCCAGCACCTGGTCGGTCTGCAGTCCGCTCCTCAGCGACACGTAGCCGAGGGCAGTGTTCACCGTATATTCCGACGAGGAGAGCAGTCTGGCGCTCTCCAGCTTCTCGAAGTCGTCGCCGCCCTTCAGTCCTGCTCCTTCGAGCACGGTGGCGGCCTGGTCGATGTCGCGTGCTGCGGCATACTGGTTCACCATGGCGTCGTACTCGCTGTTGGCTCTGTTGGAGGGCACGGCCGCTCCTGCAGCCGCCCACATGGGGTTGCTTATCTTCGAGGTCTCGCCCAGGTCGGTGAGGGCTATGATGTTTCGGGTGTTGGTGGTGGTGGCAGTCTTGTTGGTTACCCAAATCTCCACTCGGTTGATGGTGACGCCAGTGGTGAGGTTGGGCAGTTTCTGCATCCATGCGTCGTAGTGGTCGCGGAAGTATCGCGAGAGGAAGAAGTGTCGGTTCTCCTCATAGTCGGCCACATTGATCTCGAAGGGTGTGAGCTGCACGCCTCCCTTCGACGACACGCTCTTCGACGACGATTTCTTTTGCGACAGGACGGTCTGCAGCTTCAGTTTGCCAAACTGCATATCGGTGCGCACACCGAAGAGGCTGCTGGCACCGCGGATAAGCGACGAGTTGGAGGGGAACGACACGTTGCCTGCCTCCACGAGCTTGATGATCTCGTCTTCCTTGCCGTCGTATTTCAGCTTCATGTTCTGCGCGTCGTAGTCGAAGGTGGCGTCGGTGTTGTAGTTGAGATTCATGTTCACCTTGTCACCCACCTTTCCGTTGACGTTGAGGTTGATCTTCTCATCAAACTCCATCATCGTGGTCTTGCGGTTGCGGATGGGCAGCGAGGGGTTGTCCACACTCTTCTTGTTGATGCCAAACTTCAGCTCGGCAGTTCCCTGCGTGCGCACTCGGATGCCTCCGGGACCGAAGATTTTCTCGGCAGGTCCCAGGTCGAAGTGCATGTCGGTGAAGTCAAATTTCTCCTTTCCCTTGGCCTTGTATATCTCGTCGTTCTGCTTGCGGTAGTAGGCACGTCGCTCGTTGAGCTCGCTCCATGCCATGTACTCGGCAGGCGTCATCATGATGGGAGCCGAGAGCCATGCGCCGCCCAGCTTGTTGCCGATGACGTAGCGGTCCAGCGTGTCGTTGTACTCCACGTGATATTTCATGTTGTCGGGGCGCTGCAGGTCTAACGGACTCTGATACAGGTCGCCCGTGCTGATGGGCTGTGTGCGCTGTACGGGCCATCGTGTGTGCAGCAGCGAGTCGGGTATGGTGTCCTCGTCGGCGAGGATGGGCTGGGCCGTGATGCCGGGCTTTCCTGCTGCCGTGGCAGCCTTTTTCGTCGTGGCAGCCGTCTGCTTCCTACTGGCTGCGCTGGCATTGCGGTTCTGTGCAGCTCGCTGCCGCGTCCTGTTGTCCTGCCAGTACGACAAGCCAAAGGCATTGCCGATGACCGAGACCATCAGTAATGCCATCAACAGAAAGGCATATTTATATTTTCGTCTTATCAACATCTACACTCGTTTCTTCTTTTTCGTCATTTTATTCGTTTCAGAGCCGTCTTGATCACCTGTTCCACCTTCAGGTCGGGCTGTTCTTTCAGGATGTCGACCACCACCTTGGACGATGGCGCTGGCGAGAATCCGAGCATGGTGAGTGCGCTCACCGCCTCGTCCTTCACGTCATTGTTCACCATGTCCACGTTTCCTCCGTTGGCAGGCAGCTCGTCGGCTATTCCCATGCTTACGATCTTGTCCTTTAGGTCGATGATGATGCGCTGGGCAGTCTTCAGTCCTATGCCCTTCACGCCCTTGAGCATCGCCTCGTTGGCAGTGGAGATGACGTTGCACAGCTCGCGTGGCGACATCGACGAGAGAATCATCCTCGCCGTGCCGGCTCCCACACCCGATACAGTGATGAGAAGACGGTAAAGCTCTCGCTCCTGCTTCGAGGCAAAGCCATAGAGGGTGAACGAGTCGTCTCTTCCACCTGTCACCAGTACTTCGTGAACGTACAGTTTAGCCTCTCTCTTACCCTGTATGGCAGTATATGTGTTGAGCGAGATACTGAGCGCATAACCCACGCCCGCGGTCTCGATAACGGCCTGTGTCGGCGTCAGCTCGGTCAGGTCGCCATGTATATATTCAATCATGATTGTCGTTAATAATTTTATGATTTCACATCTCTCGTCATCGCGCCCATGCGCATGCGATTATATAATAAACGCACATTCGGCGCTATTATTGCCAAAGAGGGGGAAAATGTTTTTGCTCCACTTTTGCAAATGAGAAAATTAAAAGAAGTTAGAGAAGCTCAAGAATTCAACTCCTGCATTTGCCCTCCTTCTTTCAATCTGTAAGCATTCTCACCCCACCATCCTTACACTATCCTACAAAAACATACCTAAAAGCTATGATTTTACAACTTTTTGTCGGTTCTTATAGTTAAAAAACTATTAAAACGTTCGTTTTCTCGAATAAAAGCTATACTTTTGCAACCGGAAACTGAACAAACAACAAATAAAAGAAAGAATACAATGAAGAAATTTAGAGCAGCCGTAGTAGGTTACGGCAATATCGGTAAGTTCACCGTCGAGGCACTCGAGGCAGCTCCCGATTTTGAGATTGCAGGCATCGTACGCCGTCAGGGCGACAAGAACAAACCAGCCGAACTGGCTGATTATGATGTAGTAGACGACATCACCAAGCTGAAGAACGTGGATGTAGCCATCCTCGCCACTCCTACCCGTTCCTGCCCAGAATACTCTGCCAAGATGGTGGCTCTCGGCATCAACACCGTCGACAGCTACGATATCCATACCGGCATCCTCGACTATCGTACAAGCCAGATGGAAAACTGCAAGAAGGCAGGCAAGGTGAGCGTCATTTCTGCTGGCTGGGATCCAGGTTCTGACTCAGTAGTGCGCGTGCTCATGGAAAGCCTTGCTCCTAAGGGTCTTACCTATACCAACTTCGGTCCTGGTATGAGCATGGGCCACTCTGTTTGCGTACGCAGCAAGCAGGGTGTCAAGGAGGCTCTCTCTGTCACCATCCCATTGGGCGAGGGCATTCACCGCCGCATGGTGTACGTAGAGTTGGAGGAAGGCGCCAAGCTCGAGGACGTAACTGCCGAGATTAAGGCCGACCCTTACTTCGCTCACGACGAGACCCACGTCTTTGCTGTAGCCTCAGTCGATGATGTCAAGGACATGGGCCATGGTGTGAACCTCGTTCGCAAGGGCGTTTCGGGCAAGACTCAGAACCAGCGTTTCGAGTTCAACATGAGCATCAACAACCCTGCTCTCACTGCTCAGGTATTGGTCAACGTGGCTCGCGCCACCTTCCGTCTGCAGCCAGGCTGCTACACCATGCCCGAGATTCCAGTCATCGACATGCTCCCTGGCACTCGCGAGGAAATTGTCGCCACACTCGTGTAAGATTGTTTTCAGCAAATATTCTGTTCCCCCTGCCCATCGGCAAGGAACATGAACCCCAAAAGAGGGTGTGTCACAGACTTATGACACACCCTCTTTTGCCTTTCGGCATCTGAACACATTATATATATTGTATGTGTGAGTTACTACTCATCACCAGCCATTATACCCCCTCACTCTCTATTTCCAACAATTTTATTGTTGGCTTGATATATTTCTTCATTATTTTCTATCTTTTTATTTATTATACACTACTTTCTTGCCGTTCACGATGTAGATCTCGCCCTTCTGAGGAGCAGCCACCTTGCGACCCATCAAGTCGAAGTAAACCTTAGGCTGTAGGTTGGCTTGGTCGTAAATGCCCTTGTTAGAGCCATCGCCGTTGATGCGGTCGATGCCCGTAGACTCACCATTTTCGAATACCATGCTGTAAACCTTGGCTTCGCCGAATCCGTCATCACCTCCACCGATTTCAGTAGAACTCAGGTCGAGATAAGCACTATAAGCACCCACCTTCAAGGTCGTATTGTCTGCCGCTACAGGATGGAAGTTGCCATCGGTTTGGAGGATATAGCTGCCACCCTTAGCCACCATGCTTTCGAAGGTTCCCTTCAAGAGGCTTCCCTCGTTCTTAGGAGCAGTAACTGAAGATGAAGCAGCTGCATCCACCTCGAATGTAATGACGCTCATATCATTCTTGCCTTCGAAGTCCACACCTTCGAGATAGCGATGATATACGTAAGGCACTCCTGGCTCAATGCTCTTCGCCTCAGTCAAGGTAATCGTACCCTTGTTCTTATCTGCATTCTTCACCTGATAGAGTTTGTCGAAACCTGTGAAGCAGCCTGCTACGAGGCTACTGCCCACTGGCACACAGAGCGTGCCATATTCCGACGTCTTGTTGATGCTGACGTATGGCTTCACGGCTTGGCCTGCTTCTTTTACTCTCGAGCAGTTCTTTGAAGCCCAATAAGTTGCGGGCGAACAATAGAGCGTCGCCGAACAGTCACCAAACATATTCACACTTGCATAGAGTTTGCTCAGCCCCTCCAAAGAGAACTTATCTCCCAAATAAATTGCCTCAAGTTTTTGACATTCAAAAAACAAACTTGTGCTCTGAGTAACCAACTGAGTATCGAAATTAGACAAATCTAAGGATGTAAGGCTCTTGCAGGAAGCAAACATACAAGCAATATCCTTAACCTTCGAAGTGTTAAATCCTGATAGATCCAAAGAGGAAAGGTTTTCGCAATTTTGGAATACAGCTTGCATGTTCTTCACGTTCTCTGTATTGAACTTAGACACGTCGATATGTGTAAGACCTTTACATGATGAAAACATTCCGGTCATATATCTCACACGATGCATATCAAAATTTGAAACAGATAAGTTTGTCAATTTCCAACAACCAGCAAACATCCACATCATACTTCCCACATTGCTTGTATCAAAACTTGAAACATTCAAGTATGTCAAATTATTGCAACCAAAGAACATGTATGACATGCTTAAGACATTGTGAGTATCAAAAGTTTTCAAGTCTAAAGAAGTAAGACTTTTGCAGTTATAGAACATATTCCACATGTCTGTAACCTTAGAAGTATTCAGATTCTCTATTCCATCAATCGCTTCCAACTTCTCACATTCCATAAACCAAGAATTGCAAGACTTAGGACGTGCAGACGCAAACGAGACATCAAATACAACTCTGACAATATCAGCTTTATGCTCAGTAATCCACCCAGGTTCCTGAGAGCGATTCATTTCATACTCTCCATCGCCCAACTCGCCCTTCTCACCATAATAAAAGGTGAGAGACTTGACTGAATTGTCATACTTTGCCCATGCCTTCTTAGCAGCATAAGCACTCAATTCGCCCCCCCAGAGGAAAACGATAAAGAGGACGAGGAGCGTCCTCCATACAATACTTTTACTTTTCTCCATGATTTATTTTTGTTTATAATTAATTCAAGCTATGCATCCACAACTCGTCTACTATTCTTGTGCAAACTTTCTTACATATATTCTCTCATTGCCATTATATATACTATAAATCCCAGGATGATGACGAAAGTCAATCCGAGAAACAGATAGATATAATATCTTCCTCTCTTGATGAAATCACAGAAGCTGTAACGAGCCTTGTAGTTTTCATCAAGATATATCCTGTAGTCTTGAACCATGGCATAGCTCATGACTATGGCGAACAGCAGAAGAAACAATGCCACTATAAAAATAGCCTGTTCCTCTTTCGTGAGAGTCTCTATCATATTTCCCATGGCGCAAAAATAGTGTTTTTCTTCGGAAAAAGGTGTCCACTTCCCCCACTTAGGTGTCTACTTCCTACAAAATAGGTGTCTACTTGGTGGGGGAAGTAGACACCTAAGGCGTGATTTTATTGTATTTTCGCTCATTTGTACAAATTCGAGATAGCATACAATGGGTTAATGGCGATTCGCCTACCTGCTATCTTTCTCTTCATATCTTTACACTTTTAGACACATAAAACAGTCGGATTATTACACTTTTCGACACATACGACCAAATAAACATTGAGCATAAAGTGGAATATTAAGATATTTTAAAACAATAAGATGCTGAGAAACTGAAATATGAGGAATAAAAGTACTGATTTTATTCATTCTATCCATCGTATTGAATAAAATCAGCACTTTTTTATTCAATACGATGGATAGAATGAATATTTTTTGTATCTTTGTCTCGGTTTAATCAATTCATCTGAAGAGAAATGAGAACAATTATCAGTAACCAGAAAAAGGAACGGGATATTCTGCTTTCCCGTCCTTACCTTACACGTCATACCAAATATGATGAGGATGAACTGTTGGCAAGCAAGCAAATCAAGTTGATAACGGGTCCCAGAAGAACTGGCAAATCGACAGAGGCTTTGCTGATGCTGAAAGGCAGGAACTTTGCCTATCTGAATTTTGATGACGGCAAACTCCTGAGTGCATGGGACGATGATTTGGTTTGGGAAACATTACATGCCGTTTATCCCAACTTCGAGTATCTTCTGCTTGATGAGGTTCAAAATCTGGATGGTTGGCATTTATGGGTTTCCAAACTTTACCGCATGGGAATCAACATGGTTATTACGGGAAGCAACGCCAAATTGCTGAGTAGCGAAATGGCAACATTGCTCACAGGCAGATATATCCAAATAGAGATGCTGCCTTTCAGTCTTTCTGAATTCTTTATCTGGAACCACAGAAATCTTTCGGAAGTATCAGAGATGAAAGACAGCGCATCAGACCTCTCGCTTATTGCAGACTATCTGCACCATGGTGGCTATCCAGAGACTGTAGCAGCAAGAAGCCTGACCCAAAACTATCTCTCCACACTCTTTGATTCCATCATTTGGAAAGACATTGCCAAGCGTCATAAAGTACGCAATGTAGAGGATTTGAACAACCTGGCCATGTATCTGGTTTCTAACTTCTGCAATCCATTCAGTGCCAACGAACTGGCAGAAACGCTGGGATTTTCAAGCGTAGCAACCACCAAGAAGTTTATGGGATATTTAAGTGAGCCCTATCTCTTGTATTATCTGCCACGTTACAACAACAAGTTGAAAGTAATGAAGAAAGCTCCACAAAAAGTATATGTGGTTGACAATGGTTTTGTAGAAGCCAAGGCTTTTAGTGTGAGTGAGAACTTAGGCAGGTTATTGGAGAATCAGGTTTTTATAGAGTTGGTTCGCAGGGGATATCATGCAGAAACATCACTTTTCTATTATCGCTCCCGTAATGACAAGGAGACTGATTTTGTTACAAGGCAGGGTGCTCATGTAGAAAGTCTTATACAAGTATGTTATGACCTCTCATCCGAACGAACGCTCAAGCGGGAAGTAGATAGCATCATTGAATGTGCGGGGGAACTCAAATGCTCCAATCTGATCATTGTCACGATGAATGAGGAAAGAATAATTGAGAAAAATGGTTATAAGGTCAAGATTTTGCCTATATATAAGTTTTAATGAGCTGCAACACTGTGGATACCGATTTGCTAACAAGGATTTTCTACCGATATGTTCTTAGTTCTTCTATCGGATAGCCACGCTTTTTTCTCCTAAAACACTTGCGAAACTTGAATCTTATAATATTTAAATAGGAGAAAAATTGGGCAAAGAAGCCCTTTTCTCCTCAAAAAACTATATATTTGCAAACAATTAAAACAATATCGCAAATGATATGAGAACAGAGGAGTCAGCATCCCGAGAAGCAGTTCCTGGTAACACCCATCGGTTGCGGCATTGCCAGCTTTGACCCAGAGGGCATCGCCCCACTGTTCAAGGAGGCAAAGGTGATAAAAAACATCACCTCCCCGAGAGTTTCTGGGAGGTGATGGAGTAAATGTCAAAAAGTACATATCGATGTAGCGAATGTTTCGCAAGTTGAGTCAATTATTTCACGTACTTCTTTCCATCCTTGATATAGATGCCGCTTTCTGGCTCCTGACTCAACTTGCGACCTTGCAAGTCGTAGATGCCATGCAGAATATGTTCCTCTGCGGTATTCACATTCTCTATGCCAGTAGCATAACCTTCACCTATCACATAAATAGGCATAGTCTTAGCATCGGAAGACAAAGGTTCATCTGCACCTCCGAAAGGATTCTCGCGTATAGTTACATTCATGTACCAACTTTGTGGCGCAGGCACATCATCGTCAGTTCGCAAGACCAGTCCACCATCTTTTATGATGTAATTGATAGCATCCTCCGAGTTAGACGCAAGGTCTTTATTGGCTTGATAAACACCATTAAAAACATATTTTCTTGTCATACTCATACAGTCGATAAATTTTTCCTTCGATGCAGAAAGCGTGACATCTGCCAACTCGATGGTCTTTTCTCCATCACTCTCACACATGATCAAGCTTGGATAGTTTGCTTTAGAGGAACCAGACTTCAACTTCTGGACGTTCAGTCGCGTAATAGTTTCATTGACCACTTCGATGTCCACTGGGGTTGCCACGTTTAAGCCATTGCTTGTCAACTGTTCAAGACTCATCCTAAATGGCACATAGAGTGATTGCCACTTGTAGGCATCAAATGTACGAATGTACTTGAAGTCAGCCACCTCTATATCTACCGGGCTATTATAAGCCTCGCCATCTGTGAGCGTCACTGCCTCGGCAGTGTACTTGCCATCAGCGTAGATCAGTTTCAGGTTGTTGCCAAGGATGCCACAGAAGTCTTTAATGTATTTTATGTTCTCATTGTTTGCATTGCAGTTGATACATACATCCCCATAGAGTCCATTGGCATCTGGGTGTCCAGCCATCTCAAATACGTGTGGAACAGCTCCATCCTCACCGAAAATGCTATTATCATTGGTATAAACATCAGTTATCTTGTCACATTCCTTACCATGATATACAGTATTGTCACCAGTAGATTTCAACACAGGATAAGCATCACCATTCTCACCAAGTTTCTGATACCAAGCCAAATCGCCAGAAGTTTTATTGTCATTTAACGCCAATGCCACCTCGCCACTCTTTATCTGCTGTTTGGTGAATGCCTTGACCACGTTCGCTTCTTCCTTTCCGTCTTCGAAAGCCAGACTTCCTGTACCAACTATTTTGATGTTCTCAGATGAGTTGTTCAGCAAAGCCTCCTTGTTGTAAGTTACAATACCCTTTGCGGTTAGTGTACCACCTACATAACCTATAATGATTCCTGAAGAGCCATTTGTATTCGTCACATCTCCATAACTGAACACATTCTGGATACTGCTGTTTTTCAATGTACTTCCTGCTATGCCACCGGCATACCAACCTGTGCTTGTAATCTTGCCATAGTTGGCGCAATCTTCGATACTTGTTACATAAGCATAACCTATGATTCCACCAATATAGCTACCATCGTTTTCAACGGTTCCATAATTGGTACAGCGCTTGATGTTTCTTTCAGTGCAACTACCTGCAATTCCGCCAACAAGCCTTGTACCCTTCACGCTGGAGCGATTCTCGCAGTTTTCGAGATTTATTTTGGCACTTCCAACGATACCGCCAGTATCTTCTTGTCCTATTACAGTACAATTGTTTGTGGTTTTAATGCCCTTTATATGTGCTGGAGAATTTGTGGATGCGTATGCATATCCTGCCAAGATACCAGTGTACATTGTCTTCGTGCCTGTAGTGCTCACATTCTCCACCTTGGCATAGTCAAAGATAAGGTCTTGGATAGTCGCACCTTCAGTAAAGCCGAAAAGCCCCACATGGTTTTGTGCTGTCTTGATATAGAGATTGGAGATGGTGTGTCCCTGACCGTCCATATTTCCCTTCCACCGATTATTGTCATTGCCTATTGGAAGCCAACTCAAGAGTTCCTTGCCGTCTTCAGCCGCATGGCAGTAGTTCTGTAGGTCGATATCCGCAGTCAACATGGCAGATGCATAAGGGTGAGTAGTTCCAGATACTTCGCCTTCGTCCACAATAGTTCCGTTCACATAGTCACGGAACCACGCCAAATGGCAAGGTTTGGCTATCAGGTACACCCCACTTTCCTGTGAAGGCTTTACAGCCACATAATGCTGGCAACGCTTGCAATAGCCATCCTCATTGTTGTCGTGTCCAAGGGCAGGCTTCTCTGCAATTGTTACATCAGTCAATTCTTCTGTCAATTGGCTGTCGGAATATGTCCTAAGGCAGTCCTGACATTGCCAATATTCCTTGGTTGCCGCCTCTGTACAAGTAGCGTCTGTTGCAACGTGGTGATTTATTGTCTGTCCGTGTTGATACTTGATTGCGGAACTGGTAGTATTGTTGGTGAAACTACCTGAGACTATCTCGTACGTCATACAATTTACAAGTGAATTATCTGAATAAACTGTATGTTCCGAACCAATGACGGGATAACTGTCTCCATCATTAGCCAGATTTTGTCCCCATTTCGCTTCGCTCGAAGCGTTTTGCTGGAGCAGATAGGCAACAACACCGCTTTTCAGTTGGTCCTTTGTAAATCCTGTTGCGTTATCTTCTGAAAGATTGCCGCTTCCGAAGGCTTTTACAGTTTGCTCTTGGCTGTTTACGGTCAGCTTTGCGCCACTATAGTATGCCACCATGCCTTCAGTGACCCCTTTGCTAGAATAGCCAAAAGCCATGCCAACCTCTTGCGTGTTGTCCGTGGCAGAAACATTGCCATAACTGAACACGTTCTGTACCTTGCCTTCGCTTACGAAACCTGCCATGCCAGCAACACGATATGTACCTTTTACATCTCCATAGTTGGCGCAGTCTTGGATCGTTCCGCTACTGTAATAGCCAACCAAGCCACCTACCATATCACTTGATGCCGTTACATTTCCATAGTTGGCACAAGCGGTTATGGAATTACCTTTTCTACTATACCTGCCAAAAAGACCGCCGACAGATTTTATTCCCTGTACCGTGGTGTAGTTCACGCAGTTGTAGGCGTTACCATCAAGTTCACCTGCAATGCCGCCAGTATAATTACCTCCTTTTATCTGGCAAGTTTTTGATATTTTGATATTTTGAAGGGTGCTTCCATATCCTGCCTTACCAACCAAAATTCCTGTGTTAGATTGCGTATTTGTCACATTTGCGTTCTCAAAGGTTAGGTTCTTGATTGTGCTTTGATAGGTATAACCGAAAAGCCCCATATATTTTTGGTTCGCATTGATATAAAGGTTGGTGATGGTCTTTCCATTTCCGTCGAAAGTGCCTTGGTATAGTTTATTAGAATTTCCAATAGGCACCCAACTCTGTTCGTCTATCTTTTTAGAGGCATCAGCCGCATGACAGAAGTCCTTTAGGTCTATGACCTCAACATTTTCTGCAATCTTAGCGCAGATTTTTTTATTTCCGCCATTCACCTGATCGCGGAACCACGCTAATTCCTCAGCTGTGGTGATGATGTAAGGATTGCCTACTTTGCCATCACCTTTGGAAGGCTGCGTTTGTGCCCATGCCCCCCCCCATAAGGCATGAGGATAGCCATCACGAGCAGCAGCATCGTGAATAGCCTGTTTCTTTGTTTTTTGTTATTCATAACTGTAAATTATTATTATACTTTCTTACATATTTTCTCTCATTGCCATCAGATATACTGTCATTCCCAGGATGATGACGAAAGTCAGTCCGAGAAACAGATAGATATAGAATCTTTCTCTCTTGATGAAATCACAGAAGCTGTAGCGAGCCTTGTAGTTCTCATCAAGATATATCCTGTAGTCTTGAACCATGGCATAGCTCATGACTATGGCGAACAACAGAAGAAACAATGCCACTATAAAAATAGCCTGTTCCTCTTTCGTGAGAGTCTCTATCATATTTCTCATGGTGCAAAAATAGTGTTTTTCTTCGGAAAAAGGTGTCCACTTCCCCCACTTAGGTGTCTACTTCCTACAAAATAGGTGTCTACTTGGTGGGGGAAGTAGACACCTAAGGCGTGATTTTATTGTATTTTCGCTCTCCAGACAGTTGGGGAGCAACCTTCTTTCTCTTTGAATATGCGATAGAGATAGGAGCGTGAAGAGAAGCCACATTCGGCAGAAATGATATCGTTGTTGTAGTCGGGATAGTCGAGCATCATCTTCTTTGCCGCCTCGAAACGTACCTCGGCAAGCCAGATGCGGAAGGTGGAATTAAGGCATGATGTGAAGTAGCGTGATAACTCGTTCTTGGAAATGTTCAGCGAGCGTGACAGGGTGAACATGTTTACTGTGGTGTCTTTATAGCCCAACTCTTCGCACCACTTGTCGAGCTTCTCCTTGATGGCTGCCTGACGCTCCTGAGAAAACGATGGCAATGTTTCTTTACTATCGGCAGACTCTACATCCTGCCCATCAGAGCTTTCTGTTATTTCATCTGCGAGGGCTGCGCTTTCTTCTTCCTCCTTGTCCAAGAGTTCCTCGGTAGGAACGTAATTGTAGCCCAATGCCACGAAACTCAGATTGAAGAAAAGGATAGAGAGCAAAGCCAACGGACCTATTATATATAATAAGGTGGTGGAGAGGATGGCGAAAGGCATGGTAAGGGCAGAGAAGAACAGGACGAAAATGCTGGCTCGGGCATATTGCACGTAGGGCAGCATGTCGTCACCAGTCATCAGCTCCAACATCTTCTTGCGTTTCCGCATCTCAATCATAATCATATAGATGCAATACGCTACGTTTGCGCCGAACAATACGAGCATCGCATAGAGCCAATTGCCGATGTTAAGACTTCCGCTATTGCTGTAACCTATGCAGAAAACTGCTATGATGGCGGCATAAATGCAAGTGCATACGATGTTCATCTTTCGGCGGTTGGCATGGGTCGCCTCAATGTTGTATATGCCCATGGAGATAGTGGTGAAGCATGGGGTATAGACCAAGATATTGAAGACAGCTCCCAAGTCATCGCTTTTCGCACGAAAACCCAAGAGCATCTGCAAGAGATATTGTATGGCAAGTCCCGTCATACCTGCAAGTATCAGCCAGCGTGACCACTCATAGCGTCGGTTGACCCACTTCATGTGCAGGTGGGTGATGCCGAGGATTAGGGCATTGATGAGCATGAAGATGAAACATGCAAACTGGAGGAAATATAAAAAGTCCATCATTCTTTGATACATTCTTTATTCAACAAATCGTTTACATCCACTTTCAGCAAATCAGAAATCCGTATTAAGGTTTCCAAGTCTGGTTGGCAAGTGTTTGTGCACCATTTAGAAATGGTTGCTTGGTCTTTACCCAACATTTCTGCCAACCACTTATTTGAGCGCTTGGTTACTGCCAACATTATCTTCAATCTGTTTACATCTTTCTTTGCCATACATTATTATATAATAGGTGAATACGCTTGCAAAAGTACGAGAATAATTTCAGAAAAAGGAAAAATATTCTCAAAATGTTTACGGACCATGCAAATAGTTGAGCATTTCGCAATATTATTCCTTTCATTGATAATCATAAAATACGAGCGAAAAAGGTTGTTTTGGAGCTTTTTGAGTTACCACTAACACAGAGATAACATAAATATCATTTCATAGCCCCGAACAATCAAAAGACAAAATCGGAAAATAATTGCTTGCGCATAATTGTTTTTTTGCGGGAAAATGTATCATAGTATCATTATTTAGTACGATATCCTTATAAACATCTGATATACTGTACAATACAAGAATGATACTTTTTCGTTTATTTTACAAGAAGTATCATAGAAGTATCATAAATCACAAGAAACATCATTAAATTCGGCTTTGAGTCGATTTAAAAGACTAAAAAAGAAGTGTCTTCTATTCCTGTTTTATAAAAAACTTTAGCACCTACTCTTCCAGTATGTAAAGAATGCCAATACAAACTATGAATAAGAAGAAAGATTGACAAGCTGGATTAGGAATAAAATTACATAAGCCGTTCTGTAAGAGACCATCAGGTGGTCTGTCTTGCCCGTCAAGTGGGCACTCAGTGAACAAGCGACGGGCATCGACTGAACAAGCGATGGGCATAAACAGAACAAGCGTCGGGCATTTATTGCCCATGCGGTGTTCACAGAGTGCCCAAAAGCCGGGCGATTTTTGGGCACTCCTTGCAGATCGGCGGCTTTGCTTTTATGCATAATGCCTCATGACGATTTTGTGATACTTAAATGACTTTTTTATGATACTTCTATCAGATTAATGATACTTCTATGATACTTCTTGTAAGATAATCCAAAATGTATCATTCTTCTATCTTATTATATGTCAGTTATTTATCTCTACATTCTGCCAAAAGATGATACTTTGACACTTTTTTCATAAAAAACTTTTTACGTACGAGCACATACTCAACGATATATCCCAAAAGTATCTGATATGAAATCTTATAGATACAAAAAAATACATCACGATGTAAACTTTACCACAAAAAAATAAGAATAATTCCATATTTTCTGCTTGTTTTTTCAAGTAGAATCATAACTCAACTTTTGCCTGTCGGGAAGTTAAGGGAAGTTAGAGAGAAGTTAAGGGACAAATGTCCTACGTTTTACAGCAAAAGGCTATTGTCTCATAAGTCTGTGACGCACCCTCGAAGGACATAGGTAATACTTGAAATGTATGCAAGAACTTATCAAATATTATTTTTCAAATCCCAATATCTACTTTAAAATTCCTTTTTTTTCGATATCAGCTTAATTTTCTCCCTACTTTTTTCTTTTAATACTATGTAAAAACGAAAACTGGAGCAAAAACTCCTATTTCTCAAAGAAAAGGTATATATTTGCAAACAAATTAGAATATCGAAACGATATGGGGAAAGAAAAGGATTTTTCAAGGAAGTCTAATCTCTCACAACTGTCTGATGACGAGATTCTTCAAGGCTTCAAGGATGCTGATGCCAGAATAGTGAGGGAGTATTACTACGGATACTGCCGGGTGGCTTATTGCATCTACGATAAGCGATACGACCTGCAGAACAAGCCGGGCATGGACTTTTATTCATTGGCTCACGAATACTATCTCTATCTCTGCGAACACGGCTTCAAGCCTTTGGAGGACAGGAAGCCGAGCATGTCGCTCAAGACCTGGATGGTGAATGGTTTCCGATTCCTCTTGCTGGATAAATTGAAGGAGGTGGTGAAGGAGCACCGTTTCGAGAGTTTTGAGGCGCGACAGGAAAGCCGGAAGATGAAGTTTGACGTAAGCGACAACCAGTTTGAGCATGAACTTTATCAAACGATAGAAGAGATCGGCAATCTTTATTATGGCAGAGACAGCAAGAACAGCATCATCCTGAAGATGCTCTATATCGAGGGATTCAAGGGCAAGGACGTAGCCATGCAGTTGGGCATGACCGCCTCCGCCGTCACCCAGCGATGCCAGAAGATGATGCACGATGTGGTGATTCCTTATTTCAAGAAATACTTCGACGCTTCGGAATACAGAAGCTATCTGTCGTTCGGCGACGAAGACGCATCCGTTTCAAGTGCTCCTAAGATGTCAATGCCGAGCATGATGGCTTCGAGAATGTGCTGCGAGGAATCGGCTGATATTAGCAATAACATATTTAATAATAAAAAGAATATGGAAGATATGAAGAAGGGAAGAATCACTCCTCGCTGGATTGATTCATTAAAAGAGAACGAGATATTTGTGTTTGGCAGCAATCTGGCTGGCATGCATGGTGGTGGTGCTGCCCGCATTGCCCGATTACACTTCGGTGCCGTCATGGGCAAGGGTGTAGGCTTGCAGGGGCAGAGTTATGCCATCCCTACGATGCAGGGCGGCGTGGAAACCATCCGTCCATACGTGGAGGAATTCATCGCCTATGCCAAGCATCATCAAGAGCTACATTTCCTGGTAACCCCAATAGGTTGCGGCATCGCCGGCTTCGAAGCCGAAGACATCGCCCCATTGTTTGAGAGTGCAAAAAGGATGAAGAACATCAGCCTTCCGGAGAGTTTCTGGGAGGTGATAGAGTAATCTTCTGAAGAAAGAGTGGAATATAGGTTTTGAAAGAAAAAGGAAAAGATCATGCAGAACTTGAAAGAAACTTTAGAATCTTTTTCCTTGAGTGAGGATACACGGAGAAAAATTCTGAACGAAGACCACCCATTCGGGAATCAGGGCACCCCATTCATCCCTTCTGAATTCAAGGAAATCGCTCAGATAGCTTTAGCCGGTCACTTCCTGGTAACTGCTGGAGTCCAACAGGTAACAGTACAACCCACATGTGTGGAGTTCTACTATCACGAAGAGGCCGAGGGTGGCATCAAAGACCCCATCGTATATCATCGCAACCCCAAGAGTGGTTCTCCCAAGAGCATCTTCAAGTTGGGCATCCTGCACAACCATGTTTCCGGAATCGACATCACGTTCGAGAAGGGCACCCATCCCGAAGATGCCATCAGGGCATCCCTGCTGATACGTGAGTTTTCGGTAGATGGAAATCCACCCGACAGTCGTTCCACCTTATTATATGATATGCTTTATTCGCAAGCCTCCATCTTCGATGGCTTCTCCATCAAATGGGTTGATGGGGAAGAAAAGGCAGAGGTAGAAGCTGATGTACGCAAGAACGTGGCGAAATATGATGAAAACGGGCAGAAGATGCAGGCAAAAGAGCATCAGGAACTTCTCGACAAAGGGTTCACCCTGACAAAAGACAGGAAGCATATCCAAGACCCACGGCCATGGCAATTTAAAAAGATACAGGTATGATAGCAGATAGAGATACGAATCAGGTATTCGTTTCAGAATGGCTTCCAAAGGTTCATCCCGCATTCTTCAGCCGTTTTTCGGAGTTACTGAAGAATGTCCACATCAATATGGCTCTGTTATCAAACACAGCCGATATCTGGTGTCGTGACTACATGCCGATTCAACTAACCGAAGAGGATTTCCTGCAATATCGGTATTATCCCGATTATCTCACAAAGAAAGAATCAGACAAGCAATATATCACGGATACAAAGAGCGTGTGCTATGCTTTGAAGCTACCCAATATCCAAGCCACCGATTTGATAATAGATGGCGGGAATGTGGTAAAAGCCCATGATTGCATCATCATGACAGAGAAAGTTTTTCATGAAAACGCTCAATATCCGCAAGCAGAAGTATTGAATGAGTTGGAGCATCTATTTCATTGTGAGGTCATCATGCTTCCATGGGATAAATATGAGAAATATGGGCATGCTGATGGTATAGTGAAACCAATAGACGAGTCACGTCTTCTAATGACCAACTATGCTGATTACGACCAGGAACTTGCAGAAGAATTCGAGCGACGGCTTGGCACCCGTTTTCGGATAGAGAAGCTACATTATCATGTTCAGCGAGCAGATAAGCGAAATTGGGCATACATCAACTTCCTGCAAGTTGGCAACAACATCGTTTTGCCAGCTATCAACACAGAAGAGGATGAGCAAGCTATGGAGCAAATAAAAACATACTATCCATCATGTAATATCTACCAGTTGGATAGTGAAGAGATCATTAAACAAGGCGGAGCCTTGAATTGTATAACTTGGAATATTAAAAAATAATTTTTATGGCATTTATACATCACACAAAAGAAGAGCAAAAGCGATTCTGGGAACTCATGAATCGTTATGAAAACGAGCAAGAGGCTATCAAGAATGGATTCTTAAATGGATTCACAAGAGAAGAAATGATATTTATGGGAGAAATGAATATCGCCGAGTTTGGAAATAAGTATTATCAGCTCTGCTATTACTACATGACTGAATTAGATTATTAGCAACTAATTTAGGGGCAATGATAGGAGAATCAGCCTTCCGGAAAGTTTCTGGGAGGTGATAGAGTAAAGAATTGGAATAATACATAATTTAAACATTATAAGATATGAAGACAAATAATAAAGATAAGTATTTTGATATACCAAAGAATTATCAGAATTTTGTATTGGTACAAAAGACAAATGCCAAGCCAGAAGATTACGGTTACACAAAGGAGGCAGTATTGGATGTTTTGAATCTGGTCAAGAATGATTCAAACAATTATGACCTTGAAGATGACGAACTCCAAAACGACTTAGGCTGTTTCTTCAATGACGGAGTATGCGTTGAAAGAAATGTAGAGTTTGCTAAATATTGGTTTGCCAAATCTGCAGATCAAGGCAATGACTTAGCTCGTAGTAACTTGGCAGACATCTATCGTAAGGGTACAGACGGAACTGAAGTGGACCTAAAGAAAGCATTTGAATTGTATAAGGCCTGTGGTTTGCCATACGCCCACTATCGTTGTGGAGAATTTTACGAGAAAGGTTGGGGAGTAGATAAAAATATAGAAGAAGCTAAACGCTACTATTCATTAGCCTACTCAGAAGGACATCCTTTGGCTAAAAAGAAACTAAAAGAGTGGAATTTTTTAGAGGATTAAAGATGAGAAATCAAACTATACCACAAGAATATGAGCCATCCCCAAGCGAAGTTGAAAAATACATTCGCTTGTGGGATAGCTTAGACAATTATGTAAATCAAGAGAAAGCTCTTGACAAATTGTTTTTCAGCTTATGCCAAAAGAACGATACCATAGAAAATGTTCTGCTAAAATGCTCTACACTAAATGACTTCTATAGTACCAACATATTTGACATTCATACTGTTGCCAAGCATATACTATCAATTCCAGATATTGACAAGAGACTGAAAAATGGAGATTTAACTTTAGTGGATGAAATTGCCCACGTCGAAGTTGGAAAAGAAAAGAAGCAGCATTTCTTTTACTCATTTGCATCAAAATATTGCAGCCACCATCAACCATTTATGTATGCTATTTACGACAACTATGTAGAGAAAGTGTTACTGTATTTCAAAAGACGCGACAAGTTCTACAATTTCAACAATTCCGACTTACGAAACTACCCAATTTTCATCAATATCATACATAAGTTCCAAGAGAGCTATGGATTAACAGCATACAATCTAAAAGAGATAGATAAATATCTATGGCAATTAGGCAAATCTTATTACAAAAAATACAATTAAGTAACTATGTTAGGAGCAATGATTGGTGATATTGCTGGCTCAAAATATGAGTTCAACAATACGTTTGATTATGATTTCGAGATGTTCGGCGAGGGATGCGACTTCACCGATGATACCATTTGTACGGTAGCGATTGCCGATGCGATATTAAACGGGCGAAACTATCAGGAAAGTCTGTTGGATTGGTGCCGCCGCTATCCTTCTCCAAAAGGAGCGTATGGCGGTAGATTCGCAAGGTGGATTTGCTCTCTTAACCCGCAGCCATATAATAGCTTTGGCAACGGTTCTGCAATGCGAGTATCGCCAGTAGCTTGGCTCTTCGATGACCTGTCGCAGGTTTTGGAAGAGGCTGAAAAGACGGCTCTTCCTACTCATAATCATCCCGAAGGAATCAAGGGAGCCAAAGCTGTAGCTCATGCCATCTGGTATTTCCGCAAGAGCAGATTCTCAGAAGGATCTAAGGATTCTGAGAATGAGGAAACGAAGGGATTGAAAAATGAGAATGCTAAGGCTTCTAAGGATGAAAATGAAACAATACAGGGGTTCATGTCCATCGCCCGCAGCTATTACGAGGATTTCGACACACGAGTTTATCCAAAGGGCAAGTTCGATGAGACCTGTATGGATGCCGTGCCCTTATCCTTCTATCTCCTCTCGCAAGCCTCATCTTTCGAGGATGCCATTCGCCTCGCTATATCTCATGGCGGTGATAGCGATACCATCGGAGCCATCGTCGGCTCCATCGCCGAAGCCCGCTTCGGTATTCCGCAAGAAATGAAAGAGAAGGCTTTGAGCTATCTCCCTAAGGACATGACAAGAATATATCAACTATTTAAAGCCAACAATGAAATAAAGAAAATAGATAAAAAATACAAGAAATAGTTGTTTGTAAGCGAAACTTTCTTACCGACTTTCATCGCCAAAACACATTAAATGCTCTTAAGGAGGTTAAGGAAATGCTAAACCATTCATATACCAGTTTTCTATAAAATGCATATTTTCCACCTTCATTTGGATGGAAAATCAAATATAATCCCACAAAAGGGAATAGCATTAATCTTAATAGGCAACCACCCATTACAACAGTTTGAATAAACTTGTTTGAAATATTCCAAGAGTATCCATTAATATTTCCCTTTGGATCTTGGTAAACCTTCATATCTCCACCTCCATTTTTCTGCAAAAATACAAAAGGTTTTAGAATAATCCTATTTTTTCTGCTTATTTTTCTCATTTAGTATAGAAGAAAAGAGAAATAATTTGTTTTTTCGAAAAATAGTCTTAACTTTGCCCCACATTAATAAAGAAAATTATGCAAATGCAAGAATATCAATTGGATTTCGTAACCTATTGCGTGGGAAACTTAGCCGATCGATTGAACATGAGTGCCAGCAAGGTATTTCAGATGCTACGATCAACAAATATCTTAAACGGCTACATGATACCATGCTATGATGTACTCCATACTTTCAGCAAGGAGTATATCATGGACGTTTTGATTAACTTGTTAAAAAAACGAGGAGCGCTAAAATGACAGTTTATCACGCATCAAATTTCATCATTGAATCACCTGACATTTATCATTCTCGTGATTTATTGGATTTCGGTAAGGGATTCTATCTCACATCACTTATCGAACAGGCAAAGAAATATGCCCAGCGATTTCTCTATCAAGGTGATAAAGCATATCTTAATCATTATAATTTAGACGAAAACTTAGACAATAAATTTAACATCAAAGAATTCGGTGATTACAACGAAGAATGGTTAGACTTTGTAACTCTATGCCGACTTGGCAAACTGTCAAGTAAGTACGATATGATTACAGGAGGTATAGCGGATGATAAAGTATTCAACACTGTAGATTTGTATTTTTCTGGTAACATCAGTAAAGAAGAAGCACTTAAGCGTTTAAAGTTTATCCATCCTAATCATCAAATATGCATTTTAAATCAAGAACTCATAAACAAACATTTGCATTTTCTTAAATCAGATGAAATTAAATAAGGAGACTTTTATGGAAGCTAATAAGACAATTCTTCAAATGAAATACGCTCGCATAGTATCAATTTTCGCAGAACAAACGGGCATTACTTTGGAAGATGCTTTAGTTTTTTTTTATGCATCTTCCATTTATCAAATGATGCACTTAGGCATCGCGGATATTCATTGCAGAAGCGATGGATACTTGGCAGAATTAGTAAAAGAAGAATGGAAAAAGCAGAAATAAAATCGCATAGAAACACTTTCCCTTCTCAAAGGGAAAACAAAAGCAGCACGACACTTGTCATGCTGCTTTTTTATTATGATTTAGTTTACTCGCTTGCAAGTAATTCTCTGCTTATATTGTGGACCTTCCTCTAAGGTAGCTTCCAACACTACTATATTATTTTTGAAAGAAAGAACAGTACATGTCTCTATTTCATCTTCATCAACGGAATCATAAAAGATGATTTTATTTCCAGACACCTCATACGTATTAGCAGAACTTTCTGGATGCCAACCATTATTATAATACCAATACCATCTATAGGTACCGTCTCCCTTAAACTGGATACGCCTGCTATCCTCTTCGGGAATATCCTTGTCTACTTTAATCAGGTTTTCATCCTCCGTGTCATCATATCCCCAACCAGAAATATGAGTCATTTGCCACATCCCGACAATATTTGTCTTGATGTCATCAGAAGAAAGTCCATCATCATCAGATGAACAAGCGGTGAAAGACACCATTGAAAACAAGGCGAAAAGAATCGCCATTAAAGAAAAATGTAACTTTTTCATAAGTTGTGCCCGTCATGCCGATAGCTAAGCTTTTAATGTTATTAAATTAGTTCACTTGATAGATTGTTATTGCGAAGCCATCGTTCTCTACATCACCTACGGATACAAAACACGTGGACGAAACTTGTCCAAATTGCAGCCGTAGGAAAAGCTGATTAGAACAACAAGTAACGCCCACGATATAGCGGACGTTCACTATCTGTCGTTTCTAATGCTCTTTTTGAAATTTCCTACGTTCCAATTTGCATGACCGAATAGCAAACGCTAATTTAACCATCAAAAAAAATAGAAATCAATCTCATACGAGAATTCATTCTGATTGCAAAAGTATAAAAACTTTCTGAATAATCAGCATTTACCATTCACTTTTTTTCGTCAACTTCTTCTTTTTTATCTTTATTTCTCCTCGAAATAACTACCCGCTTCCATCTTGCAATCCATCGCACGGCACTTGTTGTAGCGCTCTCTCGCCCTATTCTCTCTTGCAAACATCTTCTTGGTACCTGCCTCATCTTCCGAGAACTGGAGATGATTGTCAATACCCATATCAAGAGCGATATTCTCCACATCCAGATCGTCAGTACCAATGAAAGTGAAGGTCCAGTTCTGCTTCTTCAATTTCTCGATAAGATTCTTGATCATCTTCAGACTATACTCCTCACTGCAATTCTCCTCGCCATCCGTGATAATAGTTACCAACACACTGTCATCCTCGGTGGTCAAGGCATTGATCTTGGCGATACCCATTCCGATGGCATCGTAAAGAGGAGTGGCACCACAAGGATTATAATCCTTTGCCTTCAAAGGATTGGCATTAGAGGCACGCACGTTATCATAGAACACATTGGTATGCGTGCTGTCGAAGGTGATCAGGGTGACACGCTGCTCTAAGTCGGCATGCGTCTTCTGCATTTTCTGAATCGTGATCAGGGTCTCGTTGATGCCCACCAGTGCCTGGCGCTCGATAATACTCATGCTTCCACTCTCGTCTACTACCAAAAGATTGAATATTCGTTTCATAATTTGTTTTCTCCTATTTTTTATTGAACTTTAGCAAGTTCAGTAAATAATCCTACTTTCGATGGATTCAGAACTACGGCCGTTGTCTTCTTCCTTTATCTATTATAAGAAAATAACGAACCAAAAATTAAGCAAGGGAGAAAAATGGCAATAAAAAGAGGGTGTGTCATAAGTCTGTGACGCACCCTCTTAACAAACAATTTCTACTTCAAAACTACTAAAAACAATTATCTTGGCAGGTTGAAAGCCTTAGTCATTTCGGCCATTTCCTCCTGGCTCATACCATCAGGTTCAAAACCCATACATTTGGCATCGATATATATCTTTGCACTCTTGGAGAGTACGTCTATCTGGTCGAAGGCATCCATCACGTCAAGACCCTTGGCGAATACGCCATGCTTCTCCCACATCACTACGTCGTAGTCTTCCAACTCCTTCAGAGTTCCCTCGGCAAGTTCAAGACTGCCTGGCAACTTATATGGCACTATACCCAGTCCGAGCGGACAGAATGCCTTGGTCTCAGGAATCATGCTCCAGAGCAGATTGCTCAGCACGTCCTTGCCCATAAACTTCTTGTTGTGGCTCATGGCAATGAGCTCGATGGGATGAGTATGAACTGTGGCCTTATAGTTGGAACCTTTCTCGATAAGACGGGCATGAACCGACAGATGGCTTGGCAACTCGGATGTAGGCATCACGGCATTGTCGGCAATGATTTCGTAGCTGGCACAATCGTCCAGAATACGAATGACAGAACCATTGTCCATAGGCCAACGAGCCAAGTCGCGCATTCGCTTGCCTGTTCCCTTGCAGAAGAAGTAACAGCCCTTCAGCGCAGGCAGGACAGTACCTATCTGCTTCACTTCGCTGATGGCAGGCAGCGCCTTCATCTCGTCATCAACAAGGTCGGTCACATTAACCGTAATATTGCCACCATTACGCTCAGCCCAACCATTCTGCCAAAGATAGCCAGCTACCTCGGCAATCTTATCCACTTCCTTCTTTAAGGCAGGACGACCCTCTAAAACACTTTTCATTTCTTGATTGTTTGTATTACTGGTTGCAAAATTAACACGAAAATATGACTATCGACCTAAAGTTTTGATATTTTAGCCAAGACTTTTGACAAGTTACAAAAATAATTTGTATCTTTGCACGTATGAATTCATTGAACACCAACAACATCAAATGGAGCGAGAATGTAATCATCGCTGATGCAGACTATATCGACAAGGTGGCATTCGACCTTATCGTAAACTTTGAGCGTATGATCAACCGCCGCATCCAGCCTGCCGACATGGCTCAGTGGGCTGTATGTATTGCCCTCGACGGTGGACTAAGAGAAGGTGAGCACGAGACGCAACTGGTACTCATACACAGCCAGCAATCGAAGGCGATGCAGAACTTCAGCCCTTCCGACTATGAGAAGGACCTGAACGCCAAAGCCTTCAAGGATCCACGTCTGGGCGAGTTCGTCATCTCTTCATATCCTACGGAAGAAAAGATGGTGGGCAAAGACGATTTCCTCGTAGACGTAGCCCGCACGGTTTGCAATGCCAAGGAGGTGAAACGAGTGATGATCATTCCCAACTCGGAGGAAGGCGATGCCTACGACCAGTTGCGCGACATGCTTCGCAAGGTAGACGACGAGAAACGCGTCACTCTCTTTGCCATGCAGCCTCTTCCCGGCGGCAACTTCCGACAAGAAATACTGGGCTATTCGCTGATGAATGCCTTAGGCATATCAGCAAATGAAATAAAATAAGCTGATGGACGTCAGCAAATAAAATAAGCTGATGAATATCAGCAAATAAAATGAGCTAAAACAAGAAATAATAACATTAAACATTTATACTTAAATGAGTAGAGTACTTATGATTGGCGCAGGTGGCGTCGCTACCGTGGCAGCCTTTAAGATTGTCCAGAACCAGGACGTTTTTACAGAGTTCATGATTGCCAGCCGCCGCAAGGAAAAATGCGACAAGTTGGTGAAGTCTATCCACGATAAAGGCTACAAGATGGACATCCAGACAGCCGAGGTGGATGCCGACGATGTGGAGCAGTTGAAAGCCCTCTTCAACAGCTACAAACCTGAGTTGGTCATCAATCTCGCTCTGCCCTATCAGGACCTCACCATCATGGACGCCTGCTTAGCCTGCGGTTGCAACTATATGGACACGGCCAACTACGAGCCCAAGGACGAGGCTCACTTTGAGTATTCATGGCAATGGGCTTACAAGGACAAGTTTGAAAAAGCTGGTCTTTGCGCTATCCTTGGCTGCGGCTTCGACCCTGGTGTTTCGGGCATTTTTACTGCATACGCTGCCAAGCATCACTTCGACGAGATCGAGGTTCTCGACATCGTAGACTGCAATGCCGGCAATCACCACAAGGCTTTCGCAACCAACTTCAACCCAGAAATCAACATCCGTGAGATTACCCAGAAAGGTCTGTGGTACAAGAATGGTGAATGGATTGAGACCGACCCTCTGTCTATCCACAAGCCTCTCACCTATCCTAACATCGGTCCTCGCGAGAGCTATCTGATGCACCACGAGGAGCTGGAGAGCCTGGTAAAGAACTATCCTACCATCAAGGAGGCTCGCTTCTGGATGACATTCGGTCAGCAGTATCTCACCTATCTCGACTGTATAGAGAACCTCGGCATGAGCCGCATCGACGAGATAGAATACGAGGCTCCATTGGCCGACGGCTCCGGCAAGACTGCCAAGGTGAAGATCGTACCACTGCAATTCCTCAAGGCCGTATTGCCTAACCCTCAGGACCTCGGCGAGAACTACGACGGAGAGACCTCTATCGGTTGCCGCATCCGCGGAAAGAAGGACGGCAAGGAGCACACCTATTATGTTTACAACAACTGCAAGCATCAGGAAGCATACAACGAGACCGGCATGCAGGGCGTAAGCTATACCACGGGTGTGCCAGCCATGATCGGTG
Organism: Segatella intestinalis; assembly: GCF_029348455.1. Lineage (NCBI taxonomy): Bacteria > Pseudomonadati > Bacteroidota > Bacteroidia > Bacteroidales > Prevotellaceae > Segatella > Segatella intestinalis. Next base: position 51,085 of record NZ_JARJVV010000003.1, on the reverse strand, counting down.
CCATGATGTTCCTCAAGGGCATCTGGAAGAAACCAGGTGTATGGAACGTTGAGGAGTTCGACCCAGATCCATTCATGGAGCAGCTCAACAAGCAGGGATTGCCTTGGCACGAGGTGTTCGACGGCGACTTGGAGATTGACTAATCATTATCAAAATACCCCCTTAGTGACGGCGAAGACAGAATGGTACTATTCATACCAAGCCGTTTTTATCGTCACTAAGTCATAAAACATTAGAAAGATATGGCAAAGAAAGACGAAATAAAGGAAGGAACCCTGAACCCCAACGAGGGTAAGCTGAAGGCCCTTCAGGCTGCCATGGCCAAGATAGAGAAAGACTTCGGTAAGGGATCTATCATGAAGCTTGGCGACGAGCACATTGAGAATATAGAGGTGATTCCTACTGGAAGTATCGCCCTCGATATGGCCTTGGGCGTAGGCGGCTACCCCAAGGGACGAATCATTGAAATCTATGGTCCGGAATCTTCTGGTAAGACCACACTTGCCATCCATGCCATCGCAGAGGCTCAGAAAGCTGGAGGTATTGCCGCATTCATCGATGCCGAGCATGCCTTCGACCGTTTCTATGCTGCCAAGTTGGGCGTAGATGTTGACAACCTGTGGATTTCGCAGCCCGACAATGGTGAACAGGCGCTTCAGATAGCCGACCAGCTGATCAGTTCGGCTGCGGTAGACATCGTTGTCATCGACTCTGTGGCTGCCCTGACTCCTAAGAAGGAAATTGAGGGCGACATGGGTGACAATGTTGTAGGACTCCAGGCCCGACTGATGAGCCAGGCTCTGCGCAAGCTCACCTCTACCATCAGCAAGACCAATACCACCTGTATCTTCATCAACCAGTTGCGCGAGAAGATAGGTATTATGTTCGGAAACCCTGAGACAACAACGGGTGGCAATGCCCTGAAGTTCTACGCTTCTGTACGCCTCGACATCCGCAAGGCTACAGCCATCAAGGATGGCGATAATGTTATCGGAAACCTGGTGCGCGTAAAGGTGGTCAAGAACAAGGTGGCTCCTCCTTTCCGCAAGGCTGAGTTCGACATCATGTTTGGCGAAGGCATCAGCCATGCAGGCGAAGTTTTCAATCTGGGCGTGGAGCATGGCATCATCAAGAAGAGCGGAAGCTGGTACAGCTATAATGGCTCCAACCTGGGACAGGGTGCCGACCCAACCAAGCTGATACTGAAGGATAACCCTGAGCTTCTCGAAGAAATAGAAGCCAAGGTACGCGAGGCGCTTGCCAATGCAGAATAAGTAAGGTGTTGTTTGCCCTCATGAAAGAGACATAGCGCTCATGATGGTAACCTTATAAAACATAAGAATCCCCGACAGAAGGAAACGATATCCTTGCTGTCGGGGATTTCTTATTTCCTTCTTCTTATTTCATTCTTCTTATTTCATACATCTCTCACAGAAGACGATAGGTAAAACATTGCCTACCAGCATCTATGCGCAACACAGAGATGCCTGATGCTGATCCTTGTAGGGTAAGGACGGCATGTTTTCCGTCGGCTGACGTGGTCTGCTGAAGCAGTCGACCAGCCACATCATATAGTCGCAACGACTTTAGTTCTGTCCCCAACACGATGATTCTACCACCCTCTCGCTTGATGGTGAAAGAAGGTGCTATTATAGCTACAGTCCCTATGGACGTTGGAGTACCTTGTGAGAGTGTTAGGATATCACCCTTACGATGCAGGTAATAGGTGGCGGACTGCGGATCAGCAAGTTCCACCTGCTGCCCGTCTATCTCACCCATCACCATCACACGATAGGTATGCCCATCTTCCCATGACAGGTCGCCCTTACGCAACCAATAACTAAAGAGAGGCACAGACAGGGACGACGAGACAGACACCCGGTCATCAATGCCCTTAACCTGCGTCTTTTCGTGGGTCATCAAGTCTTCGCAGAACATTGATACATTTCCTTCATAGTTACGACCTTCAGACGTACGCAGCAAGACTGCCATTTTGAAGAGAGATATTTTCGACACATCAACGCTGCCTGATTCTATTTTTTCATGCGAGTCATCAGCAAAAAAGACTTCAACCTGATCCATGAGAGGCTTTTCCTGTGCCTTGAGCACTTCGATATAGGCAGCATCCTTATCGTGAATAAGGTTGACGGGATAAACCATCGTTTCTTCCGCATCAGCCGACAAAGAAAGTTGCACTTCATAACGTCCTGGAGTCATGCTGCTTGGCAAAGAAAGAACGATGGGAATCTCAGCTTCGGTAAAGCCCTCTATCTCGGTCAACTCATCCACACGAGTATTGAGCACTACCGCCTTCCTATCGTCGAGCAACCGCACCCTCAGATAACAGTCGCGAGGCACACCATTCAGGTTTTTCAATGTGAAAAAGGTCAATACCTTTCCACCCTGCTCTGCTTGACCTGAGAGCCTGGGCTGCGACATCAACTGAAAAACAACATCAGTAGAACATATTTCAGAGATGCGACCTCGTCCATCAGATAGTTCCACCTCTATGATGGGAGCCTTCTTCATCGCGAAGAATTCATCCCACGAACCATCCTCTCGTTGAGCTACACATACAGGGACCAACCGATAATAACCATTTTCCAAACCTGTAAGTTTCATTTTTACAGACTGAACTTGATTGACAAGATAATCGCTTCCCATAAACCCTGCATCGCTTCCACCATAGAGTCGTTGAGTAAAACCGCCTATAGCGTGATCGTCGGTATAAGCCACCTGTCGGCATGTACCCTCAGCATCATAAACAGCTATGCCCACATCACCCTTGAAAGGCTTACCCTTATTGACAAAAGAGTTCATATCGATGGTCAACGACTGAGAAGCAAGGAAGCTTTTATCTTCTGCATCTTTTAGAAGAACAGCCCCACCCTCATTAAACATCAACTGAGGAGATGACTCCAAAAGTCCACGCTCTATTGCGGGATATTTGCCATTATTGGGATGTGCCAAGATGGCCATAATAGCACGATTGAAGGCCAAGGGCTTGCCTTGGAACTCGCTTCCCGTCTGTGAGAGGCTAAGATTGGTGAGCGAATAGTAGGCATCGCCCTGTCCATCCCATCCAAAATTCATGTGGAAAAGACCATTCTCATCAAACCCATCAGTTACCCAAGCATGACCTGAAGCATTACCTGCAGGACGACCTTCCAGATAAACAGGACAACCATTAAGTAATTCCTGCCGCAAGATCTGCGCAAAACGAGTCGGACCTTCGACAGCCTTGGTGACATAAGCCGCAGTATAGTCGAAATTTTTCTGAAGAGCCTGATACGCAAAAATACCTTGTGTACCACTTGAAGCTGGGGTGTACTGCATGAAGGAAGCTACCCCCACATCGTTCATCAATAAGGCTACAGCATCCTCTTGCTCCTTTGTCGCAGATACAGGATAATTATAATCGGGCAGCATATTCGCCCAATCGTAGTGCGACTGACTAAAGTCTGCACTCTTCATCGTATTATAATAGGTGACGCGATATTCGTTTTTACCACTCCCCTGAGCAGGCCATTGATAGTAATACATCATCTGGGCCACCGCTGTTGCCACACACCCACTATAGGGATAACCCGTCTGGGCATTAAACGGATGCGACTGTCCCCACTTGCTTTTCAACAAGGGAGATACGGTCTTCGAGAACAACCCCGAACGGGCTTTTCTCTGCACCATCACCCGCCCTTCTTTCAGCACATCATACGTTTGACGATAAGCCTCCAGGAGTAGCTTTACACCAGGATTAGCCTGTAGTGTATCGAGGGTTCCCTCGGTGCTATAGGCCAACACATCGCCCATATCATCGTCACCAGCAACAACGACAAAACCTTTGCCCTGTGCATCGTTATAAATATAATAAGGTGCCAAGGCTGCAGGACGAAGTCCCTTTGCCCGCGCTTGAGCCTTCACGTCGCAAGACAGGGTGATGTACTTCTTGGCTATCTCTACAGCTTGTTTCGGATAGACATCTTTGCCATAAGCAGCTTGGCAGACGGCTACTAACATCCACACGACCAGCGAGCATATCACTGTCAGGGAGCAGCCATCAGCCAAGGAGTGGTGTTTATTCAACATATTTCTATTACGTATTCTTCGAATTATAGGAAAGCAATGGTCAGACCAGCCATCACGATGCTGACCATTGACATGAGTTTGATAAGAATGTTGAGCGACGGACCGGAAGTGTCCTTGAACGGGTCGCCTACGGTATCGCCCACAATAGTCGCCTTGTGGTTCTCGCTGCCCTTTCCTTCAAAGCTTCCCTCTTCTATCATCTTCTTGGCATTGTCCCATGCGCCTCCCGAATTGGACATGAACACAGCAAGGGTAAAGCCTGCTGCCAGACCGCCGGTGAGAAGTCCGAGAACTCCAGCCACACCCAACACAAGACCCACAACGATAGGAATAATGATGGCGAGCAAAGAAGGGATGATCATCTCGCGTTGTGCGCTACGGGTACTTATCTCCACACATCGACCATAGTCAGGCGTAGCTTTGCCTTCGAGTATTCCCTTGATCTCACGGAACTGGCGGCGTACCTCCTGAACCATCGATTCTGCAGCACGGCCTACTGCTCCCATGGTCAAGCCACAGAACAGGAATGCTGCCATGGCTCCGAGGAATGCTCCAACTAAAACCTTAGGGTTGATGAGGTTTACCTGGAAGAAGTTGATGAAATCTATTGTTGTTGCATTCGAAGGATCGAAGACATTGCCAGCTGCGTCTACATACTGTTTTCCGTTCTCTACGGCACGTATCATGGCTATCTTGATCTCCTCGATGTAGGATGCAAGAAGGGCAAGAGCCGTCAGAGCTGCCGAACCGATGGCAAAGCCCTTGCCTGTGGCAGCTGTCGTATTGCCCAGGGCATCGAGCGCATCAGTACGCTCACGAACCTCCTTGCCCAATCCGCTCATCTCAGCATTTCCGCCAGCATTGTCGGCTATAGGTCCATAGGCATCTGTGGCAAGGGTGATGCCGAGAGTCGACAGCATGCCCACTGCCGCGATGCCGATGCCATAAAGGCCGGTGCTGATAGATTTGGCCGACAGTGACATATCGAAGCCATTGGCACAAAGATAACTCAGCATGATGGCTACAGAGATGGTGACAACGGGAATCATGGTGGAAATCATTCCCGTGCCTATACCTTTTATGATAACTGTGGCAGGACCTGTCTGAGATGCCTCGGCTATCTTCTGTGTTGGCTTATAACTCTGAGAGGTGTAATATTCTGTTGCCTGTCCGATGATGACTCCAGCCACAAGACCGCTGATGACCGAGAAAGAAAGGCCGAGCCAGTTCTCTATGCCCAACAGATAGAGAATGGCGAATGTGGCAACGGCTATAAGTGCCGCGCTGACATTGGTGCCAAGTCCCAACGAGTGGAGAAGCTCTTTCATGGAAGCGCCTTCCTTGGTACGAACCAAGAAGATACCGATGAGAGACAGGAAGATGCCGATGGCTGCGATAACCATAGGTGCGATGACGGCACGCAGCTGCATATCGCTATTCATGGCAAAAGCCGTGGCTCCCAAGGCGGCTGTCGACAATATCGAACCGCAATAGCTCTCGTAGAGGTCGGCTCCCATTCCTGCCACATCGCCCACATTGTCGCCCACATTGTCGGCTATGGTAGCTGGATTGCGAGGATCGTCTTCAGGAATATTCGCCTCTACCTTGCCCACGAGGTCGGCTCCCACATCGGCAGCCTTGGTATAAATTCCTCCTCCCACACGGGCAAAGAGTGCCTGGGTGGAAGCACCCATGCCAAAGGTCAGCATGGTGGTGGTAATGGTGACAAGGGCTGCGGCCTCTCCTTCGTACACCGCATTAAGAACAATAAACCAGATGGCAATATCGAGCAAACCGAGTCCCACCACCACGAGTCCCATCACGGCACCGCTCCGGAAGGCTATCTTCAGACCTTTGTCCAGTCCGGTGCGTGCACCATGGGCTGTACGGGCAGAAGCATAAGTAGCGGTCTTCATGCCAAAGAATCCTGCCAAACCAGAGAAGAGTCCGCCGGTGAGGAAGGCAAAGGGCACCCATGGATTCTGCACCTTCAGCACATAAGCCATGAAGGCGAAAACAATGGCGAGAACGACGAAGACGGCCGTCACCACCTTGTACTGCTGCTTGAGGTAAGCCATAGCACCCTTTCTTACATGCTCTGCGATTTCTTTCATCCTGTCTGTACCTTCATCCTCTTTCATCATGGTGCGGAAGAAGAACCATGCCATTCCCAATGCCACAACGCTGGCTATTGGAATGAGCCAAAATACTAATGGAATGCTGTTCATAATGCTATATTTGTTGGTTAGTAATAATTCCATTTATTCGTTGGTGTATAACGATGGTGCAAATATAATAAATTTATTAATACGAAAGAGGAAAAACTGAATATTTATTTTATGACACTTAATGACACACTTCGATAAACAAAGAAAATCCTAACTACTTAGCAAGCAGTCAGGATTTTATCGTGTGCGCCTGATAGGACTCGAACCTACACGGCCTGAACCACTAGATCCTAAGTCTAGCGCGTCTACCAATTTCGCCACAAGCGCATTTGCGAGTGCAAAGATACAACTTATATTTCAATTAGAAGAAGAAAAAGACAAAAAACTTGGAAGTTGCTTGCTTTTTCGCAATTTTATTACTATTTTTGCAAACTGAGATAATGGTGCGAATCTATACCTCAAAGAACTTTAGCAAGTTCAGTTACAATTACTTCCCAACTTGCGAAGCCAGAATTACTAACTAAAAAAGATGATATCACAGATGAATATACCAACTATTTTTACCCAGGTAGAGTTTTTCTACTCATTAGCATGCTATACCTATATATTGTCTGGCGTGATATGTGGCGTTGTCAGATGGTTTCACATGTGTCATCCGTTCGACAAATGGGGGGGGCGACTTCTTCTACCCTGCTCGCCGACAGATGACATTCTTTTACACAGCAACGGCTTTGCAGTTGCCTTACGTATTGTGTCCTGGCGACCCAGGAACCTGGCTATTTGCCCGTAGCTTCGGTATACTCTACTATCCCGTATGCTTCACCATACTCTACCATCGCTATTTCCAAACGGATAAACCTTGGCGTCAATGGTCGGCAGTGACCTATTTCGTCACCCCGTTCCTATTGCTGGGTGGGCTTTTATTTATCGTCTTTTTCCATCAGAACAATCTACTCATCCCCTACAAGTTAACATGGGAGATTGCCATGGGAGGTGTCAGCATCCTACTTTCCATCCATCTCTTCAAGGAGTGTAAATGGCTTATTAAGAAAGTAGATAGTTACCACACACAGAACTACTCCAACGAATCCGACTTCCCCTTCTCCTTTGCCAAGAAGATATTGCACTTGCCAGCCTTAGGGCTTCTCATAATGTGGGTCCTGTTTATTCTTGACAACCAAATGGTCAAAGCATATATTGACCTATTTATGGCAGCATGGCAGGTTCAGTTCCTCTGCCGCATTCTGCACCCCAACAAAACGATTCACTCTGAGCAAAATAAAAACAATATGGACTTCATAGAAAACGAAAACATGGAGCAAATCTTGCAGGAGAAAGAATTATTTGAGAAAATCGTACAGACGGCAGATGGTCAAGTATTAGAAGAAGCCCCTATAGACGACACATCCGATGAGCCAAAACTCATCACATATAATAAGGAGAAACTACGACTGCAGATGGAACAGGAAAACTGGGAGTCGGTAAAAAACGAGGTGCTGACCATCGTAAGCCGCAGATATCTGGAACCCAGCCTGAAGCGAATAGAAGTGGTGCGCGATGTCAGTTCGATGAACCACACTCTGGCAGGCACCTTCATCACACAAGTGGGATTCTACAGACTGGTCAACGCTTTCCGCATCCGTCATTACGAAAGGCTGATGGCGTCCGACTCTTCTGCCAACATAGGACAGGAAGCCGCTGCCGAGCTGTGCGGTTTCAAGAACAGATGGGGACTCACCAATGCCAGAAAGCGACTCAAAGACTTCGACTACGACCTGATAGAGAAGTATGTGAGCTGAACTTTTTACCTTTTTTTACTCGACTTTCGCTTTACTCAACTTCCGCAAATAGGGATATTCAACAACCTTATCCGTATGGAGGGGAAAATGATATAAAAGCACAATATAGGTACAAAAACTGCTTGAAAGGAATAAAATCAACGTGAACGTGCGGTGGATTTAGTTAAAAAATACTGAATCCACCGCACGTTCACGTTAAAAAACTGAGGTTCACAACAAAAAACTGAGGTTCACTCCCATTGATTAGTTTTTACTTATTTTTGCAGTCGAAAGTAATAACCTATTTTATTAACTGCTTCCCTTTTTTATATTTATATTGTAATAAGATATATGAAAGTAAATATATTTAAAAGGTGTATAAGGAAAAGTGGAGCTTAAAACCTAAATTAATTATGAAAAAGAAGTTTTATCCTATGTTGCTCATAGCAGCCTTGAGCTTGTCGGCATGTACGGACGTAACTGAACCTACTGTCGATTATGGTGGAAACACATTTATCAATGACTACTCGGCACTGGTAGATGCAGTCAATAACTTAAACAAGACGCTGAAAGAGCGCTTTGATGCCCTCAACACATTGTTGAGAGACGGCATGGCAGACATTAAGTTGGCAGTAGATGCCAACACGGGTGCCATCACAGTATTGAGTGAGAATACAAAGAATGGTCTTAAAGACATCAACACATCTTTATTTAATGGTTTCGAAGCCTTAACCGCACAGTTGACCACACTCACAGGTCAGGTAACCGCACAGGGCGAAGCCATCGTATACGCCATGAACCAGAATGGCGAAATCTTGCGTCTCCAGATAGACACCACCGGTAAGCTTATCTCAGCACAAATCTTGGCTTCTGGCAATGCTCTTGTAGACGTTATCAACAACCAGGGCAACACCATGGCAGAGCGCATAGCAGCCTTGACAGCTGCCGTGAAGGGCGGATTTGCCGACATCAAGGTAGAGATCAACAACAACACTGGTGCCATCACAGCACAGGGCGAGAGCCTGAAAGCTGGTCTCAACACCATCAACACGACAATCTTCAATGGCTTTACAGCTATCAAGACCACAATAGATGAAAATGGCAACAAGATCGTGACCGCATTGAACGAAAATGCTGAAGTTCTACGCCTACAGATCGACACCACAGGCAAGCTCCTCAATGCTACCTTAATCGCAAAGGCTGATGCTATCATCAAGGCTATCAACGACCAGACAGCAAGCATGGAGTCTCGTTTCAATGCACTGACAACAGCTATAGAGACAGGTTTGGCAAACATCAAGGTGGAAATTGACAAGAATACAGGTGCCATCAAACTCCTCGATGACAATACTCAGGGTAGCTTAGGAAATCTCAATACCAGCTTGCTGAAGATAGATGCTACATTGATCGATGGCTTCACAGCTATCAAGACCACAATGAACGAAAATGGCGATAAGATTGTGACCGCTATGAACAAAAATGGAGAGGTTCTGCGCCTGCAGATTGACACCACTGGCAAGCTCCTCAATGCTACCATCGTAGCTAAGGCTGATGCCATCATCCAAGCAATCAACGACCAATCAAATAGTCTGGCTAAACGTCTCAATGCACTCACCTTAGCAGTACAGACTGGTCTCGCAGACATCAAGGTAGAAATTAACGAGAATACAGGTGCCATTAAGCTTCTTGAAGAGACCACTCAGGCAGGTCTTGCTCAGATCAACACTACGCTTGTTAATGGTTTCACCAAGCTGAATACCAAGATTGACAATCATGGCAAAAAGATCGTGACTGCTATTGGTAAAATGAGCGATACGTTCGAAGCACAGAGCAAACTGCTCCGCCTCACCATCGACGCCAACGGCTCACTCATCGCAGCACAGCTCAAGAGTAGCATCCTCGACCTCACAGCAGAGTTGAAGAGCCAAACTCTTACTCTGGGCAGCAAGATTGACGCCATCAACACCACCGTTGGTGCAGGACTGGCAAAGATTGAGGTAGTTAACGATAAGATTAATACCACGCTCGATCTCCGTCTCACATCAGTGGAGAACAAACTTGGAAGCAACAACTCTGCACTTGGCGATATCAAGACAGAACTCAGCAACCTTAAGACCGCCATCGACAACGTGAACACCAACATCACCACGGGCTACACAGCAGTAAAGGGTAGCATCGATGACATGACAGGACAACTCACCGTTAAGTTGAGTGACAACACAACAGCCATCGTCAACATGGAAAACGGCATGAAGAACCAGCTCATTGCTCTGAAGGAGATGATAGAGCAGCAGGGCGGCAAGATCGTTACAGCCATCGGTCAGAACGGTGACGTTATTGTGGCAGCAGTAAACCAACAGGGCGGCATTATCGGAACAGCCATCACCACACAGGGAAGCGAGATTAAGGGTTCTATCACAGGCTTGGAGAACGGCATAAAGAGTGCCATCACACAGCAGACAACCGACATGAACCTTGTCATCGCAGGAGTGGTTGATGCTATCACCGCACAGACCGCAGCTCTCAACACTGCTATCGCTAAAGGAGTTAGCAAGGTAGTAAAATCTAACACCAAGTTGCAGAATGCCCTTACTACAGCCATTAAAGAGCTGAAGGACAAGCAGGACGCCAACTCACAAGCCATGCTCAAGCAGTTGGAAAAGATGGCTGCCGACAACGGCATCTATCAGGATCCAGCCGACAAAACCTCTGTATACATGGAACCAGCGATGTGGGCAGCAGTATCAGCAGACCCAACTCTGAAGAAAATCATCTCAGACATGCTTGAGGTACAGAAGCCTACTATCCTGTGCTACGCCTACTATTCAGCTTATACAGGCACGGTACAGAACAACAACTTAATCAAGGTAAATACCGAGCAAGTTGTTTCAACAACAGAAGTTGTGGCAGGTACACTCCAACCCATGCAACTCGCCAACGGCAAGAAGGTTATCAGAATAGCCAAAGTGCCAGAGCAGATGAATTATAATATTACTTCAACCGTTAAGAACATCTTACACATCCTTTACGTGGATGCCAAAGGAAAGAATAGCCTCCCCTATGGAGGAGTCAGCAACATATTGCTTAACTTGACTACCTATAAAGATGGAGTCATCATGTCGGTTTTGAAGTGCAACTTTTACTTGCAAAATGATGCTGATGCAACAGGAACTCCATCTTTCGAGTATCCCGAATAAGTAAGAATCTGCAGAAAGAGCATGAATATCTCATGCCAATATGCTACCGCATTACAAATTCAAAGCAGTTACAATTATGAGAATAAAACGTTTAACCTTGGCAGTCGCCGTCTTAGCGACGGCTGCCACACTCCAAGCACAAACCTACAATGATACGGTGCGTACTCACACTTGGTCGGTTTACATCCAGGGAGGAGGAACTCTGTATCATGGCATGAGGGGTATGGACGATATAGCTAAAAGAAAGCACATCATGCCCTTCGGAGGTGTCGGAGTGAAATACAATATCAAGCCCTGGGTAAGACTGGGTTTGAACTTAGAGTACGACATGCTGAGGTCGACAGACAAGGGCATGCTCTCTACCACAACGAACAGGGATTATGAGATAAAAGATCCTTCTACAGGAAAAACCTATCCTACGACCTTGGAGACCAAGATGGACAGATTCCAGAACCGCTATACCATGCAGTACGCCATGGCAGACCTGAATGTAGACTTCAACATCATGGAGTTCTGGCACAACCGCAAGGCCCAGCAGCTCAATCTTTGGTTAGGAGTCGGTGTCGGTTATCTGCGCGGTTGGAGCCGCAACTCCACCACCTTCTCTTACCGAGAGATGGCTGTTGCCAAGGGTGAAGGCTACTACAATGTCTACACCCACGACTACATGAAGAGTCATGCCTTCAACGAACATGTTGACGCGATGTACATACCTGCCACCCTGTCGTTGGAATACGACCTCTCATCTCGCTGGACAGCAGGTGTATTCGGCAGATACAATTATCTGCCTCTCAACAAGGACTTGACTCCTAAGGGAATGTACAGTGCAGGAGTGGTTCTTCGCTTCAACTTCGTCAGCAAGGTGATGCCAAGCAACAAGGCCCGCTACTACAAGGCTCTGAGAGATCAGGCCGAAATGAAGGAAGCCTACGAAAAGCAATTGGCTGAAAAGCAGCGTGCATACGACGGATTGTCTGAGAGTCTGAAGGCTTGCCGCAAGGACAATGCCGAGTTGCAGTCATTGCTCGACGACTGCGAGAAGTCGAAGAAGGTGAAGTCTTACGAGGTATTCTTCACCGTAGACAAGACCAACATCACGACTCAGGAAAGACTTCGCTTGAAGAAGTTTATCAACACCCTGAAGGAACAGGGCGACTACAAGCTTACCATCATCGGTGAGGCTTCGTCGGACGGAGTTTCTTCAAAGAACTACAAACTCAGCGAGGGTCGTCTGAACAATGTTGTCAACTTCCTGAAGAAACAAGGCATCAAGGGCTTCGACATCAAGTTGGAGAAGGCCATTGGCGACAGCAACGGCTGTTCAAAGGAGGAATGCCGCAGAGTTTTGATTACTATTGAGTAATAATACAGGGTAAATCTTTTCTTTTAAGCCGCCACAGATAGCTTTAAGCTTCTGGGGCGGCTTTCTTTATGGGGAAGGAAGTTTCTTCTGGAACTCCTGAAGCAACTCCCCTATTGATCCTTCAGCCAGTCGCGGTCTTTTTCGTCTTCCGCAGTAAAGTTCTTATCGTCGAAGAGGCTTGTCTGTCCTGTCAGCTCATCGATAATCTGTTGCTGGCTCTTGCCGGCATCAGGGTCGAGGTTCTCGTCGGATGATTTTGCCTTTGTCCGGGACGACACTTTGCCGTCGGCAGCATCGCCATCGGCTGTCGTCTCATCGCCCTCGGCTGCATCGGCTGTATCTGCAGGCTCTGGGAAACGGGTCGGCTCTATTTCCTCTATAGAACCTATGTTCCAGGTAGAGAGTCGTTTTCCCTTAGCCTTGAAACTCTTCTGTGCGATAAACTGCTCGGCGTCGATTTCCTCGGCAGGACGCACAGCATCCACACCTCCATAAGTCACCTTGATACGAGGATAAACTGTATCGGTAAGGAGAATCAGCTTGCTGTTGACATTCTCGCCAAGGAAGTTCTGATGGCGCTTGGCAGCGTCCATGGTGAATCGCTTGATGTAAGGATAGCCTTCGTTGTCGGCATCATAGAGAACGGCAGTCCATATCTTATGCTCGTCCCACTTTTCCAGTCGCAGGATATTGTCCTCATAGTGGTTGTTGGGGTCGAAGTTGGTGATATAGAACTCGCCATTGTCGAGAACCACCAAGATATATTCATCGTCATTAAACTCGCCGAGGAAACGTCCGTTCTCGTCGTAATTGATACGGTTGACATCAGGATCGAACCACACCTTTCTTCCTCCCAAGGTACTGTGGCCATGACTCTTCAGACCAATGCGACGGATGGTTCGCCTGGTGAGCAGATTGCCCTTGGCGGCACGTCCCTTGATGATAATATCCGAAAAGTCTTTCTCGATAAAGATGCTCTGTCGCTTCTTCGAGAGGTCTGGATCCAGTGTTATCTTGATGATTTCAGCCTCACCGTTGGGGTTGGCCGTGAAATAGATGACCCGGCTTCCGGGCGTTCCCTGCGTGATGTCGTACATCTTGTCGCGTGTCATCGACGTCACGTTGAATCGCTTGATGAAGTATTCGCCCTGCTTGCCATCGCGATACACACAGTTGTAGATGGTTCGCTTATCGTTCTTCTTGAACACCTGCACATGGAGGATGTTCTTTCCCACGAAGATCTTGTCGGCCACCTTGGTCACCTTGAACTTTCCGTCCTTATAGAAGATGATGATATCGTCGAGGTCGGAGCAGTTGCACACCAACTCATCCTTCTTCAGTCCTGTACCCACGAATCCTTCCTGTCGGTTGATGTAGAGTTTCTGATTGGCCTCCACCACCTTGGTCACCTCGATGGTGTCGAAGTTTCTTATCTCGGTGCGTCGTGGATGCGCCTTGCCATACTTGGTCTTGAGATATTCAAACCAGTTGATGGTGACATCTGTCATGTGGGCGAGGTCGTTCTCTATCTCCGCCAGTTCGGCTTTGATTTTCAGCAAGAGGTCGTCGGCCTTGTCCTTATTATATTTCAGGATGCGCTGCATTTTGATTTCAAGGAGTTTCAGAATGTCCTCGCGCGTTATCTCTCTGTGGAATGCATACTCCACCTTGCCTTTTCCGTCGACTACGGCTGTGAAGAGCTTGTCCTTGAAAGGCTCCAGCTTCGAGGCGATAAAGGCCACAACCTCGTCCTGACTCTTGCTCTGCTCGAACTTGCGCTCCTTGTAGATGCGCTCCTCGATGAAGATACGCTCGAGCGAGGAGAAGAAGAGCTGCTCCTCCAGTTCACCCTTGCGCAGCATCAGCTCCTTGCGCAGCAGTCCCATGGTGCGGTCTACGCTGTGGCGCAGCACATCGCTCACGGTGAGGAAGCAAGGCTTGTTGTCCTCGATGACACAGCAGTTGGGCGAGATGTTGATCTCGCAGTCGCTGAAGGCATAGAGTGCGTCCATGGTCTTGTCGGAAGAGGTTCCGGGAGCCAGATGGACGAGGATTTCCACGTTGGCAGAGGTAACGTCCTCTATCTTTCTGGCCTTTATCTTTCCCTTCTCCACCGCCTTGGTGATGGAGTCGATGAGACTTCCGGTGGTCTTGCTGAAAGGAATCTCGGTGATGACAAGCGTCTTGTTGTCGAGCTTATCTATCTTGGCACGCACCTTCAGCACGCCTCCACGCTGTCCGTCGTTATACTTGCCCACATCGATGGCTCCACCCGTAGGGAAGTCGGGATAGATGGTGAAAGGCTCGCCCTTGAGATAGTGTACGGCAGCATCACAAAGCTCATTGAAGTTGTGTGGCAGCACCTTGCTGCTCAGACCTACGGCAATGCCCTCTGCTCCCTGTGCCAGCAGCAAGGGGAACTTGGCGGGGAGCGTAATAGGCTCCTTGTTGCGGCCGTCATAGGAGAGCTGCCAGTCGGTTGTTTTGGGATTAAACACCACGTCGAGCGCGAATTTGGACAGACGTGCCTCTATGTATCGTGAAGCCGCAGCACGGTCGCCGGTGAGGATATTTCCCCAGTTTCCCTGTGTGTCGATGAGCAGGTCTTTCTGTCCCATCTGTACGAGTGCGTCGCCGATAGAGGCGTCGCCATGCGGGTGAAACTGCATGGTGTGTCCCACGATATTCGCCACCTTGTTGTATCTTCCGTCGTCCATTCTCTTCATCGAGTGCAGTATGCGTCGCTGCACGGGCTTCAGTCCGTCCTCGATATGAGGCACGGCACGCTCGAGAATCACATAGGAGGCATAGTCGAGGAACCAGTTCTGGTACATTCCGCTAAGATGGCGCACCGCCGAAGCGTCAAACCTGTTGACAGGCTTGTAGTCGGAATGCTGTTCAGCCGCATCCAAATCTTGTGGCTCACCACCCTTCTGAAGTTCGTCTTTGTCTTTAATTTCGTCGCTCATAGATAGCTTTTAATACTTATTTTATATATTTTAGGCAAAAATACAAAGAAAATTCGAGAAAAAGGCGTATCTTTGCCGAAAATTTGAAAAATATAAGATTTCATCATGGCACAAGAAGATGTTTTTAAGAAGATTGTAAGCCATTGCAAAGAGTATGGCTTCGTGTTTCCAAGTAGCGAAATTTATGATGGTTTGGCAGCCGTTTACGACTATGGTCAGAACGGTGTCGAGCTGAAAAACAATATCAAGCAGTACTGGTGGCAGAGCATGGTATTGCTGCACGAGAACATTGTGGGTCTCGACGCAGCCATCTTTATGCACCCTACTGTTTGGAAGGCTTCAGGTCACGTGGATGCGTTCAATGATCCATTGATCGACAACCGCGACTCTAAGAAGCGTTATCGCGCCGATGTGCTCATCGAGGACCACATGGCCAAATACGAGGAGAAGATCGCCAAGGAGATCGCCAAGGCTAAGAAGCGCTTCGGCGACAGCTTCGACGAGGCTCAGTTCCGCGCCACCAATCCTCGCGTCTTGGAGAATCAGAAGAAGTTCGACGACCTTCATGCCCGCTACACCGAGGCCATGCAGGGTCCTAACCTCGAGATGCTGAAGCAGATCATCGAGGACGAGGGCATCGTATGCCCTATCAGCGGCACCAAGAACTGGACAGACGTTCGTCAGTTCAACCTGATGTTCTCTACCCAGATGGGTGCAGCGAGCGATGCTACCAGCAAGGTTTATCTGCGTCCTGAGACAGCCCAGGGTATCTTTGTCGACTACCTGAGCGTTCAGAAGACAGGCCGCATGAAGCTTCCTTTCGGTATCTGCCAGATAGGTAAGGCATTCCGCAACGAGGTTGTGGCTCGCCAGTTTGTATTCCGTATGCGCGAGTTCGAGCAGATGGAGATGCAGTTCTTCTGCCAGCCTGGCACCGAGATGAAGTGGTTTGAGTACTGGAAGAAGGTTCGTCTGGCATGGCACGAGGCACTCGGCATGGGCAACGAGAACTATCGCTACCACGACCACGAGAAGCTGGCTCACTATGCCAACGCTGCTACCGACATCGAGTTCAAGATGCCATTTGGCTTCAAGGAGGTAGAGGGCATTCACAGCCGTACCAACTTCGACCTTTCTCAGCACGAGAAGTTCAGCGGCCGCTCTATCAAGTACTTCGATCCTGAGAAGAACGAGAGCTACGTGCCTTACGATGTAGAGACCTCTATCGGCGTAGACCGAATGTTCCTCAGCGTGATGTGCCACTCTTACTGCGAGGAGAAGCTCGAGAACGGCGAGAGCCGCGTGGTTCTGAAGTTGCCTGAGGCATTGGCTCCTGTGAAGTGTGCCGTATTCCCACTCGACAAGAAGGACGGCCTGCCCGAGTTGGCTCACGAGATCGTTGACGAGCTGAAGTTCCACTTCAACACCCACTATGGCGATCCTAAGGACTCTATCGGCAAGCGCTACCGTCGTCAGGATGCCATCGGTACTCCGTTCTGTATCACCGTAGACCACGATACTCCTAACGACCACAAGGTTACTCTGCGTTATCGTGACACGATGAAGCAGGAGCGTGTTGCCATCAGCGAACTTCGCGGCATCATCGAGGACCGTGTGAGCATCACGAGCGTACTGAAGAAGCTTGGCAAGGAGATCAAGGACTTCTAAACGATAAAAAATCAAATACACATAGATGAATTTGAAGAATTTGAAATATCTGTTTCTGCTCATGATGTCGGCTCTTGTGCTGGCATCATGCAGCGAGACTGACGAAAACACCGACTCCGAGTACGACGACTGGCAGGCAAAGAACAAGACGGCTTTTGCCGAGATTCTTGTCAAGGCCAAGCAGGAGGGAGAAGCCAACGGATGGCACGTCTACCGCAATTGGAGTATGGAGAACCAGACGGGAAATACGGATCTCAACAACCAGCCTGTCACTCCTACCTTCAATGAGCAGGAAGACAACATCGTGGTGCAGGTGATGCAGCAGGGCGAAGGTTCTGCCGTGCGCCCTCTCTACACCGACTCGGTAATGGTCAGCTACAAGGGCATGCTGAAGAACGACTATGTCTTCGACCACAATTTCACCGGCGACTATGATGTCAACAAGGCTCAGACCAGCAATTTCATTGTGAAGGGCGTTGTCGACGGATTTGCCACTGCCCTGATGAAAATGACTCATATCGGCGACCACTGGATGGTTTACATGCCTTACACTCTCGGCTATGGTTCCAGCCAGAGCAGCAGTTTAACCATTCCTGCTTACTCAATGCTCAAATTCGAGATTGTGCTCAAGGGTTGGTACACCGATGGCAAATGGATTAAGAAATAATTCTATTCCTCCATACAGAAAGTCCTGTGCTTCTTCGGCACAGGACTTTTTATTATTTTATTATAAGGAGCTGAGTCCACCTGAAAAAGTCTATTTTACGAAAACCAGCTATTGATTATCAACAAGTCACAAAGACAAAAAATGTGAGTTTCTACTTTTTCAAGTGGACTCAGTTTAATGTTTAATTTCAAGCCCACAAAGCTGTTGTCTTAACTCCTTAAGAAAACTCCTTAAGAAAACTCCTGAAATCCGAATTCTAAAAATATGTTTCAAAGAATAAACAAGTGTATGTGTTCGCACACATTTGGGGCTTATAAGCAAAAAAAATGTTATTTTCACGCAAAAATATGCACAAAAGTATTGCAGATTTCGAGAATAGTAGTACCTTTGCACCAGAATTATAAGTTTTAGGTTTTTAGTTAGGTAATAGATTGTGATAGGTTATTAGTTTTAGGTAAACAAGAGATTGTTATTCAAGGACGACAGGTATTAGAATCTAAAGGTAAATAAGAGATTGTTATTCAAGGACGACGAAAAGTGAATGAAGTCAGGATATAGAAAAGAGTTTTCAAGATTCTCTTTTTCTTATCCGCTGAATTCAACCCAATAGATAGAGGTTTTGTTTAAAGGTGATAAGATCTTGTATTTTGGGATAAATAGAAATTTAACATTCAAATCATAAAAATGGCGATTCCTTTTAGGAGGGATCGCCATTTTCTCGCTTTGACTGTTCCTACATACTACTGGGCAGTTCAACAGAAAACAATAAATGGCAGTACAAACATTATGTTATATAGCAAAAAGACAGAATATCTGATGGAATCGATACGGGCAGGACGCTCCATGCACCGCGGTGAGAAACTGAACCTCATCGTAGGCTTGAGTATTCCCTCCATGCTGGCACAGATTTCCACCGTCATGATGTTCTTTATCGACGCCTCTATGGTGGGACATTTGGGTGCAGAGGCTTCAGCGAGCATCGGACTCATCGAGTCCACCACCTGGCTTATCGGCAGCCTGCTGAGTGCCTTTGCCACTGGTTTCTCAGTACAGGTAGCCCACTTCATCGGAGCCAACGACTTCGGCAAAGCCCGCCAGGTGTTTCGCCACTCGCTGCTCTGCGGCATCATCTTCAGCATCCTGATAGCCCTCATCGGCGTGGGCATTCATTCTCCCCTGCCCCACTGGTTGGGCGGAGGCGATGACATTGCCGACAAGTCATCGGCCTATTTCCTGGTCTACAGCCTCGTGCTGCCCTTTGTCTACCTGTACCACATGTCGGGCATGATGCTCAAGGCTGCAGGCAACATGCACACGCCCAGCGTCATGGCAATTCTGATCTGCCTGTGCGACGTCGTGTTCAACTACATCTTCATCTATGTGCTGCACATGGACGTGGTGGGCGCAGCCTTCGGAACCGCCCTGGCTTATGTCTGCATCTCGCTGCCCAACCTTTGGCAGGCAGCCTGCCACAACAAGATTCTCAACCTGCATCAGGACAAGATTCGCTTCAGCTGGGTACGCGAATACGTGCGCAATGCCTTCAAGATAAGCATTCCCTTGGCCATACAGAACATTCTGATGAGCGGTGCACAGATTGTCAGCACCATGATAGTGGCGCCATTGGGCAACATCGCCATTGCCGCCCACTCATTTGCCATCACCGCCGAGAGCCTGTGCTATATGCCTGGCTACGGAATAGGCGATGCCGCCACCACGCTCGTCGGTCAGACCCATGGCGCTGGCCGCATCGACTTGTGCCGCAATTTTGCCTACATGACGGTGGGTCTCGGCATGGGCGTAATGGCAGTGATGGGTGTTGTCATGTATATCTTTGCACCGGGCATGATGGCAGTACTCTCTCCCGTCGACGCCATCTGCGACTTAGGCACACGCTGTCTTCGCATAGAGGCTTTTGCCGAACCGTTCTTTGCTGCCAGCATCGTGACCTATTGTGTCTGCGTGGGAGCCGGCGACACCTTCAAGCCTGCCGCCATCAACCTGGGGACGATGTGGCTGGTGCGCCTCACCCTGGCTTACGCTCTCTCACAGCGCTATGGGCTGGAAGGTGTATGGATAGCCATGGCCACCGAACTGACTTTCCGCGGCATCCTGTTCCTCATCCGCCTCTATCGTGGCAGCTGGATGAACAGTTTTCTGAAAGCGAAGGGCTGAAAAACAGAACCTAATGTTAGGTTATGTTAGTGGAATGTTAGTTTAATGTTAAGAATGCAGGCATTTTGGGAAAAAACTTCCCAAATGCTTGCTTTGTCGTTAGAAATGTGCTACTTTTGCAGCATCAAGTTTATGAAAGAAGAATAAATACACATTATTATATATATAAACCAACATCAGCTATTATGAAACTTAAGAAGTTTTTTGCTGCAGCCATCGTGCTGCTTACTGCCGGACAGGCCATGGCTCAGATGATGCCACCTATCCCGGTAGACAAAGATGTGAGAATAGGCCATTTGGACAATGGTCTGACTTATTACATCCGACACAACAGTTTCCCTGAGCATGTAGCCAGCTTCTACATCGCACAGAAAGTAGGCTCTATCAACGAAAACGACGACCAGCGCGGTCTGGCTCACCTCTTGGAGCACCTCGCCTTCAATGGCTCTGAGCACTTCCAGGGCAACAGCCTCCAGGAATACCTACAGAGCATCGGTGTGGAATATGGCCGCAACCTCAATGCCTACACCTCTATTGAGAAAACCGTGTACTACTTCACCGACGTGCCCACCACACGCGTGTCGGCAGTAGACTCATGTATGCTCATCCTGAAAGACTGGAGCAACGGCATCTCTCTCACCAAGGAAGCCATCAACGACGAGCGCGACGTGGTGCACAACGAGTACCGTATGCGCATGGTGGGACAGCAGCGCATACTGGAGCGTGCCCTTCCTAAGCTCTACCCTGGCTGTAAGTATGGCTACCGCATGCCTATCGGACTGATGAGCGTCGTCGACGGCTGCGACCCAGAGACCCTTCGCGCCTATTACCGCAAGTGGTATCGCCCAGACAACCAGGCTATCATCATCGTCGGCGACGTGGACGTAGACCATATCGAGGCACAGATCAAGAAACTCTTCGGAGGCATCAAGGTGCCAGCCAACGCTGCCAAGGTAGTGCCCGTGGAAGTGCCCGACAACAACCAGGGCATCTACGTGGTAGACAAGGACAAAGAGCAGCAGATGGGCATCTTCCAGATCTTCATGAAGCACGAAGCCACCCCCGACTCACTGAAGAACGGTGTCGACTATCTGCTCAAAGGCTATATGGACAACATCTTTGCCAGCATGATGAATGCCCGCTTCAGCGAGAAATCGCAGGAGCCCGACTGCCCTTATCTGCAGGCAGGAACCAACATTGGCGACTATCTGCTCTCAAGCACCAAGGAGGCGCTCACTTCCTTCGGCGCTGCCAAGGACGGACAGATGAAGGAGGCTTATGCCGCCGTGATGCGCGAACTGAAGCGTGCACACGACTTCGGCTTCACTGCCACTGAGTATCAGCGTGCCAAGGATGAGTTTATGAGCCAGATGGAGAAGGCTTACACCAATCGCGACAAGATGAAGAACGAACAGTTCACCACTCAATATGTGGACAACTTCACCAGCAACGAGCCTATCCCTTCGGTAGAGGACGAATATCAGATCTATCAGATGCTGGTGCCTCACATCCCTGTAGAGGCTGTCAACCAGTACGCCAAGCAGTTGATTTGCGAAACCGACACCAACCTGGTGTCACTCGTCATGATGCGCGAGGCCGACGGTGCTGTTTATCCCACCGAGCAGGAGCTTGCCGACATCGTGAAGCAGGTGCGCGGCGAGAAGCTCGAGGCCTATGTGGACAATGTGAAGCAGGAGCCTCTCATCGCCCAGAAGCCTAAGGCGGGCAAGATCAAGAGCACAGCAGAAGACAAGAAGCTGGGATTCAAGACCCTCACCCTCTCCAACGGTGCCAAGGTGGTGCTGAAGAAGACCGACTACAAGGACAACGAGATACAGTTTGCTGCCACAGCCAACGTAGGTTACGCAGCACTCGACAAGGCCGACTACACCTTCGCCTTCATGGGCGGCATGCTGCTCAACGCCAGCGGTCTGGGCCAGTTCTCAAGCAACGACCTCGAGAAAGCCCTCGCAGGCAAGCAGGCAAGCGTGGCTTACACCATCACTCCTTTCAAGCATGGACTCTCAGGCAACTCTACTCCTAAGGACATCGAGACCCTCATGCAGCTCATCTACCTCAAGATGACAGCGCTGAGCAAGGACGAGAAATCGGCTGCCAACCTCCTGAGCACCATCAAGACCGCTCTTGCCAACCAGAGCAAGAACCCAGAGATGGTTTACCAGGATTCGCTGCAGAGCACCATCTACATGGGCAACAAGATGGCACGCATCCCTAAGACCGAAGACCTCGATGCTGTCAACTACGACCGCGTGCTCGAACTGGGCAAACAGATGTTCACCAATGCCAAGGACTTCACCTTCTTCTTCGTGGGCAACTACGACGAGGCCACTCTCCTGCCACTCATCGAGCAGTACATCGCCTCTATCCCAAGCAAGGGCGCCAAGCTGAAGAACAAGGCTATCCCTGTAGCTACAGGCGAGGTGAAGAACATCTTCACCAAGAGCATGGAGAACCCAATGTCGCAGGTGACCGAGATATGGTATGCCAAGACTCCTTACACCCTGCAGACAAGCGTGCTCGCCGACATCTCTGCACGATTGCTCCAGATGGACTATCTGCGCAACATACGCGAGAAGCTGAGTGCAGCCTACCATGCAGGAGCCGAGGCAAGCATGGAGCTCGACTGGGACGGACAGCTGGCACTCAGCCTGACCGGCAGCGCACAGCTCAACCCCGAGAAGCTCGACGAGGCTCTTCCTTACTTCTTCTCTGGCCTGAAGACTACCATAGAACAGCCTAACGCCAGCGATCTGCAGAAGATCAAGGAGATTCTGACCAAGCAGGCTTCGGTAGACGCCAAGACCAATGGCTACTGGACCGGCATCCTGCGCAACTATGTCATCAACGGCATCGACCTGCACACCGATTACGTGAAGACGGTAAGCAGCGTCGACGGCAAGGCTATAGGCGACTTCCTGAAGAATATCGTCCTCAAGCCAGGCAACCACCTGGAAGTCATCATGAAGGCTACCAAGGAAGAGGCTGGAAAATAAAAACTCAACAAACTTTTCAGAAATGGGAAGTTAAAGAAGTTAAAGCCATATGCTTTATAGCTAAATATTCTGCAAAAGCTGTTGGCTTTAACTTCTAACGACCGAAGGGAGTGATAACTTCTATAACTTCTCATCCCCAGAAAAAACAATAAAACCATAAAAGGTCCCGTCGCAGAACCAAGTTCTGTCAACGGGACCTTTTACGTTACACGGGAAACAACGTTCCCGGAATGTCAATTCTTTTTGTGTCTTTTTGAGAAAACAATCTCTCTTGGTTTTTAAGCTCTTCTTCTAACCTTGTTAGCGAGGGCTTCACGTCGGTCATGAAGAATCTGCTGACATTTGTCCTGTGCAAGATTCTCAATCTCTGCATTGACCTTAATTAAACTATAATCCATAACCTATTGCGATTTGTAATGATGCAAAGATATTACAAGCGAGCGCAATGAAAGTTTACTTTCAGATTGCCGAGCGCAGTATATCTTATGCAAAGATAAAGCATTCTGACTACAAGCACCACGAAAAAAGTGAGAAAAGAACACTAAAAACCTCATTTTTTGACATAAATCAAGGAGAAATAGGGAAAAACCTACAAAAAATATCCATTTCCCTTTCTCCATCTGCGCTTTTTTTGCGATATTTGCACCCGAAAAAGCATAAACTCCACACTGGGCTTCCGAACACAAGAGATTCAGAGGTCCAAAGAGAGAGAAAAAGGAGTTCTTCAACTTGAAAACATCAAAAAAGTATCAACAAAAATGAAGAAAGTATTCATGATGGTTGCCCTTGTGCTGGCATGCACCACAGGCAGCCTTGCCAACGAGACATGCGCCGAGAGCGCCACAACATCCGAAATGAGCTGCCTTCCTGCCAAGAAATCAACCAAGAAAAAGAAGGCTACTACTAAGAAGAAGTCTACCACCACTGCCAAGAAGACTTCCTCCAAATCTTCAACATCGACCGCAACAACAGCTTCCACAGCCACGACAGACTCTTCCAAGACACATTCTGCCGACACTGTCAATACCAAGGCTTCTGCCGTAGGAGTATTAGCAGGACTCTTGGGCTATGCTGGCGGAAACAGCAGCAACAGCACAGGCTCCACCACAAGCAAGATGGGAAGCATCGTGGGAAGCATTCTCGACAACGTGATTGGCTCAACCACATTCAAGAAAGCCGACCTCTGTGCCCACACATGGAAATATAAATCGCCTGGCTGCGCCTTTACCTCAGAGAACCTGTTGGCGAAAGCGGGTGGCGAAATCGCTGCCAAGAAGGTGGAGGAAAAGTTAAGCACCTATTATCAGAAAGCTGGATTCAGCAGTTCGAACACTTATTTCAAGTTCAACGATGACGGCACCTTCAATGCCAAGATAGACGGAAAGTCATGGAGCGGCACTTACACCTTCGATGAGAAGACTCACGCCATCGACCTGAAAGGCCGTCTGCTGCTCAGCCTCAATGGTTTCGCCACCAAGAACTCATCTGGCATCAGCATTCTCTTCGAGTCGAAGAAACTGCTTACCATCATCCAGACGCTGACTGCCCTGAGCGGCAACACCACTCTCGGTACTATCGGCGAAATCTCCAAAAACTATGATGGCATCCGCGTTGGTTTCGATCTCAGCAAGTAAAAGGAGCGAAAGTAAGATTGATTATTGGATCAAGAATCGGAGAATCGGAGATTCAAAGTCACAATCCACTTGGTCACATATTTCTCTAATTCTCTAATTCTTGATTAAAATGATTTCATTTATTCATTGACCACTTCGACCTGCATCACGACGTCCTCTTTGGGACGGTCATCGCGAAGAGTCTCGCAATTCTGAATCTTCTCCACGACCTCGAGGCCCTCTACCACTTCACCAAACACGGTGTACTGTCCGTCGAGGAAAGGCGTACCGCCCAACTCGGTGTAAGCCTTGGTCTGCTCATCGGTAAACTTGGGATAGCCTTGTTCCCTGCAGCGCTTGCGAGTCTCGTCGGCAAGCTCGTCCTGGAGTTTCATCAGTCCCTCACGGTCACGGCTGCGGCGCAGGTTCATGATTTCATCGTGATGCTCGCGGGTCAACTCGTTGAAGACATTCTGCTCGGCCTGCATCGCCATCTGTTTCTCCATCTGGCGCAGCTCGTTCTGTCGATAAGTCTTACCCCACACGATGTAGAACTGGCTTCCGCTGCTCTCGCGCTGTGGGTTCACCTCGTCGCCCAAGCGGGCAGCACTCAGGGCGCCACGCTTATGAAACAGGCGTGGACAGTCTATCTCGGCAGGAATCGTATAGTCGGGGCCGCCCGTTCCCAACATCTTTCCCTTGGGAGCGTTCTTGCTGTCGGGGTCGCCGCCCTGAATCATAAAGTCCTTGATGACACGATGAAAAAGTGTGCCGTCGAAGTATCCTTCCTTAGCCAATTTTATAAAGTTGTCACGATGACGAGGAGTCTCGTCGTAGAGGTGCACGATGATGTCGCCCTCTGTAGTCTTGATTTTTACTGTTGACATATTTGAATTCGATGATAATTAAATCAACTTTTGATAATGAAGAAGTAAAAGAACTAAAAAATTTCAATTACTTATAATATTCCTCCCACTGCTTCATCGCCTCTTTCCAGTCTGTCTGCTCTCCCTCAGCGATGGCCTGCTGCTCGCGTTCAGCCTCATCGCGGGCCTTGTCGCGCGCACGTTTCGCCTTCATAGCCTCAATAGTGGCATCGTCGAGGATCACGATAGCTCCTCGCTTGATGGCGTCTTGCAACTCCTGCTCACCGAAGGCTTTGCCCGGCTCATTGAAGTCGGAGATATTAAACTCGTAGTCGACACGCAGGTCGTGACGTATCTGTTTCTGCTGCAGTCGGTTTCCCGCATTCTTGAGGCGCAGCAACTTTCCTATCTGGCTGATTTCAGCCTGTGAGTATTTATTTCTTCCCATAAATCTTACTTTTCTTCTGCAAAGATAATGCAAATGAGCGCAATGAAAACTTGTTTTCAAATTGCCGAGTGCAGTTTTTCTTCTGCAAAGATAATGGAAAACGAGCGCAAAACATCAAGTTTGCTTGATTTTTTTGCCGAAATGCAGCTAATTTTCTGCAAAGATTCACCATTTTTTGCCACACTGCATCCTTATCAAATCTGAAGATACCAGACTTTTATCACGATTGCCATTTCCCCGTCATCCTATTTTTGTAAGGTTTTTAGACATTCCCGACAAGATATCCGCCCCACCCAACTGCACCCACTGATAAGCAACAGCTTTGTCACGACAAAGCTCCAAGACGAAAAACAGCTCCACCGCCTCGGAAGTTTGACCGATGAAACCGCTAAAAATAGATTTCCAGCCATTTTCTCGCACTCTTTCCCTACCATTCCAAGAACAAAAAAAATGATATTCACAAAACTTCACAACAAGTATTCTCCATCCACACACATCAACAAGAAATGTTGTTATATTTTACCAGAAGTCCTAATCTTGTCATTTTTGTCAAAGTCATTTTTGTCATTTTCGATTTTGAAAATGAAAAAATGTTCTATAAAGAATATATATAAATATATATATATTTATATATATTCTTTATAGAGGAGAAAAAGTGTTTTGCTTTTTGAAAATGACAAAAATGACTTTGACAAAAATGACACACTTTCCCTCTTATGATGGCTTACATTTAATAGTTTTATAACTGCTTAATAATCAGTATAAATAGCAAAAATATGGGTACTTTTTAGCACAAAGTCCGAACAAACTATTGCAAAAAGTTGCTTTTTGTTGTATCTTTGCAGAAGAAAACCTGCACTCGGCAATTTGAAAACAAGCTTTCATTGCGCTCGTTTGCATTTTCTTTGCAGAAGAAAACCTGCACTCGGCAATTTGAAAGCAAGCTTTCATTGCGCTCGTTTGCATTTTCTTTGCATCGTCAACCAAAGGAAGTGTGACAAGAGCCTCTCAGGGGGCATCTATTACGACCAAGGTCGGTCACAATAGACGACCAACGCCGGTCATCTATTAAGCCCCCAAAAGAGCACTACTCCAAGGCCGACAGACGACATCGGGCAACCAACAAGACACCGTCACAAGGGCTGTAACAAATGCCCCAACTATTTCTTAAGATCCGCCTCTCCCGCAGACAAAGGCCCGGCCACCAGAATCGGGGAAACAACAGGACGGACACAACATATAAACCATCATTTAACTGTTATTTTTTAGTCATTAGTCATTAGTCATTAGTCATTTTCGCTTTTCTAAGTACAAGAACTTGAAACTATTTTGCTTGCAGTAGCCTCTTGTCATCATACAGGAACAGGACGATTACGACACAAACTGCGATTACATGACAGACTGCGATTACGACAGGAAACAATTCCGCCCGACATGGGCACAGCTGAGGATCAACCGTAAGCCTATATCGGGCGAAACGAGAAAAAGACGAAAAATATTAAAGCGAAACCAAAATAGACTATTTTGCTTTCACTTTGTCAACTATAACGAGTAAAATAGTTTCTTATTGAAAGTAAATTAAAAATCTAATAACAAAAAGTAAGTTTTTATCGTTAAATAACTACCAAAATGTTGTAATTTTGCAGTCGTAAACATACATATTGTTATCGTTTCATAAAAGAAATAGAACAAATAGTTACAAATCTATAATAATAGGAGAGATTAGTTATGAAAAAGATTGAAGCAATCATCCGTAAGACCAAGTTCGAGGATGTGAAGGAAGCATTGCTTGCAGCCGACATCGAGTGGTTCTCTTACTACGATGTACGTGGCGAAGGTAAAATGCGACAGGCACGCATCTATCGTGGTGTAATGTACGACACGAGCAGCATCGAGCGCGTATTGTTGAATATCGTTGTACGAGACAAAAACGTAGAGAAAACTATCAATGCCATCCAAGAGGCTGCCCGCACAGGCGAGATTGGTGATGGTCGTATCTTTGTCATCCCTGTAGAGGACACTATCCGTATCCGTACAGGCGAGCGAGGCGACATCGCCCTCTATAATGCCGAGCAGGAGAAATAGTGATTCATATTTAATGTTTAGTGTTTACTTGTAAGGACTACATTACAAACAAAGGACAACACAAGTACTTCAAACGAAGGCAAGGCATTAAACGTTTTCTTAAAGTTTTTAATTAATCTTGTGTAGTGAGGGCGAAAGCCCGACAAGACAACAGTCACTACACACTAAACAGTAAAAAGATTATGAGTGTACAGGATTTAGGAATTTCATTAGATACCGTGTGGATGCTGTTGGCAGCCATGTTGGTCTTTTTCATGCAGCCGGGCTTTGCCCTCTGCGAGGCGGGCTTCACCCGTAGTAAAAACACCGCGAACATCTTGTTCAAGAACTTCGTCGACTTCATGGTCGGTTCGGTTCTCTTCTGGTTCGTAGGTTTCGGATTTATGTTTGGCAGCGACGGAGCTGGCTTCATCGGAATGCCCAACTTTGGCGACCTCACCTTCTATAAAGGCGACTTACCAGTAGAGGGCTTCCTGATGTTCGAGACCGTATTCTGCGCCACCAGCGCCACCATCGTGTCAGGAGCTATGGCAGAACGTACCAAGTTCTCCATGTACTGCATTTATTCATTCTTCATCTCATTGATTATCTACCCTGTCGAGGGTCACTGGACATGGGGTGGCGGCTGGCTTTGCAACGCTGACACAGGCTCATTCATGATGAACACCTTTGGTGCTGCCTTCCACGACTTCGCAGGTTCTGCCATTGTTCACAGCGTAGGTGGTGTATTGGCATTTGTAGGTGCCATCTGCCTTGGCCCTCGTCTGGGCAAGTATCGCAACGGCAAGAGCACTGCCATCCCTGGTCACAACCTCATGGCTGCTGCCCTCGGTGTATTCGTCCTCTGGTTCGGATGGTTCGGATTCAACCCTGGTTCTCAGCTCGCTGCTTCTGGCGAAGTAAACCGCGTAGCCATCAGCCACGTGTTCCTGACAACCAACCTCGCAGCCGTATGCGGTGGCCTTGGAACCATGTTCACCTCTTGGATCAAGTATGGCAAGCCTTCATTCTCACTGACTCTGAACGGTATCTTGGCAGGTTTGGTAGCCATCACTGCAGGTTGCGACTTGGTTAGCCCATTGGGTGCAGCCATCATCGGTCTCTTGGCAGGTATCATCCTCGTGTTCTCTATCGAGTTTATCGATACCAAACTCCACATCGACGACCCTGTAGGTGCAAGTTCAGTACACGGCGTATGCGGTATCTTCGGTACAGTGATGACAGGTCTCTTCGCCATCGACGGCGGCGCCTTCTACGGCGATGGCTTCGGATTCTTCGGTGCACAGTGCTTCGGTATCATCACCATCGACATTTGGGCAGCCGTAACAGGTATCATCCTCTTCTGGGGCATCAAGAAGATTGCCGGTCTGCGTGTTGACAAGCGAATCGAGGAAGAAGGTCTCGATATCTACGAGCACGGCGAGAGCTGCTACAACTAATCTGTGGCAACTGGAGTATACAAGAAAAAAAATAAAGATTGGGCAGCTGCTGCGATCAACAGAAGATGAGCAGCTGCCACAACCTTAGGAAACTGAGTATTAACACATAAAAAAGAATGAGTATGAAAAGTTTGAAGAAGATTGGATTGTTGGCACTCACATTGGCAGCATGCGCCACGGGTGCACAGGCACAGGATAAGATTGAGGCAAATGTAGCTGCCGATGTTGTAAGCCAGTACATCTGGCGTGGTCAGGAATGTGGACAGGTGTCATTGCAGCCTACACTCGGACTGAGCTGGAAAGGTCTCTCGCTCACAGCATGGGGAAGCGTAGGACTCTCCAAATGGGAAGACACCAAGGAGTTCGACCTCACCCTGGCTTATCAGACAGGCGGTTTCCACATCGGTGTGACAGACTACTATTTCAACACAGAGGGCGAACGCTACTTCCTCTACGATGCCCACAAGACAGCCCATACATTCGAGGCTAACGTAGGTTATGACTTCGGTCCTGTAGCGCTCAACTGGTACACCAACTTTGCAGGTCATGACGGTCTGAACAAAGACGGCGACCGCGCTTATTCTTCCTATGTGGAAGCCACAGTGCCATTCCGTCTCGCTGGTCTTGACTGGCAGGGCACTTTAGGCGCTGTTCCTTATGCCACAGACTATTATTCAGACGCCTCTGGATTCGCTGTAACCAACGTGGCCGTAAAGGCAACCAAGGACTTGAAGATTACAGACAGCTTCTCAGTTCCCGTCTTTGCCCAGGTGGCAGCCAACCCAAGTTCACAGAAGGCTTACTTTGTGGTAGGCTTCACTCTCCAGCCATAATGAAAAACGCATATTGGGTTTTTAAGTTATTTCTTGATTAAATCACAAAGCCTTCACACCTTTGAAGGCAATGGTAAAGATGCCGATAGTTCCCCCCGAACTGTCGGCATCTGTTTTTTAAGACTCTTTGATTTTTCTCTTATTTTTTAAGTAAACTTTCAAATTGTAATATACAAGCAACAGAATGCTTACAATATGAAAGCAAGACAACAATAATAGCTTCAAGATTAAAACAAAGCATACAAAACCAACACAAATTGCAAGTAAACCTTTCTTTAATATATCAAATTGTAGTAATTTTGCACCCAATACTTAGCAAAGTGTTACAAATAACCGTAAAAGAAAGGAAAAGCTATTATGTGTGGAATCGTATCTATCTTCAACATTCAGGAGCAAACTCCCGAACTGCGACAGCAAGCACTGCGCATGAGTCAGAAAATCCGCCATCGCGGACCAGACTGGAGCGGCATCTACTGCGGTGGTTCAGCCATCCTGGCTCATGAGCGCCTGAGTATCGTAGACCCAGAAAGCGGTCGACAGCCCCTCTTCTCACCCGACAAGAAACAAGTACTTGCCGTAAACGGCGAGATCTACAATCATCAGGACATCCGCTCACGGTTTGCCGGACACTATCAATATCAGACAGGCAGCGACTGCGAGGTGATTCTGTCGCTCTATCGCGAGATGCGTGCCGACACCGACTTCGCCACACTGATCTTTCAAGGCGAGGACGCCGTACATGCACGCATCTGCCAGATGCTCGAAGAGCTGAACGGCATCTTTGCCTTCGCCCTCTACGACGCAGAGCACGACGAGTTTCTGATTGCACGCGACCCCATCGGCGTGATTCCACTCTATATCGGCTACGACAACGACGGCAAGGTGATGGTGGCTTCCGAACTCAAGGCACTCGAAGGACAGTGCGACCACTACGAGCCTTTCCTCCCAGGACATTATTACTACAGCAAGACTCCAGGCATGAAGCGCTACTACACACGCGACTGGTTTGAGTATGCTTCCATGCAAAAGAAATACAACATCGACGACAGCAAGAAAGCTGCCGAACAGCTGGCAGAGGCTGCACCACAGGAGCAGGCTGCCGTCGAACAGATACACGACGCACTCGAGGCTTCGGTGAAGCGACAGCTGATGAGCGACGTGCCCTACGGAGTGCTGCTCAGCGGCGGACTCGACTCTTCAGTCATCTCGGCCGTTGCCGAGAAATTCTCTGCCATACGTGTAGAGAACGGAGGCGAGACACAAGCCTACTGGCCACGGTTGCACTCCTTCGCCGTAGGACTGAAGGGCGCTCCCGACCTGGCTAAAGCCCGATTGGTGGCAGAGCACATCGGAACCGTGCATCACGAAATCAACTACACCATACAGGAAGGACTCGATGCCATCCGCGACGTCATCTACTTCATCGAGACTTACGACGTCACCACCGTGCGCGCCTCTACACCTATGTATCTGCTGGCACGCGTCATCCGAAGCATGGGTATCAAGATGGTGCTTTCGGGCGAGGGAGCCGACGAGGTGTTTGGCGGCTATCTCTACTTCCACAAAGCACCCGACGCCAAGGCCTTCCACGAGGAAACCGTCCGCAAGCTTGGCAAACTCTATCTCTACGACTGTCTGAGAGCCAACAAAAGTCTGGCAGCCTGGGGCATCGAGGGCCGTGTGCCCTTCCTCGACAAGGAGTTCCTCGACGTGGCCATGGGCATGAACCCCGTGCTGAAGATGTGTCCCGACAAGACCATCGAGAAGAAAGTAGTACGCGATGCTTTTGCCGACTTGCTGCCCGAAGAGGTGGCATGGCGACAGAAAGAGCAGTTCTCCGACGGTGTGGGCTATTCGTGGATAGACACGCTGAAACAAATCACCGCCTCGGCAGTCAGCGACGAGCAGATGGCTCATGCCGCCGAGCGATTCCCCATCAACCCTCCACAGAACAAGGAGGAATACTACTATCGCTCTATCTTCGCCGAGCATTTCCCCAGCGACAGCGCTGCCCGCAGCGTGCCCAGCGTGCCCAGTGTGGCTTGCTCTACCGCCGAAGCACTGGCATGGGACGCCTCATTCAAGAACCAGAACGACCCCAGCGGACGAGCTGTAGCCGGAGTTCACGAACAGGCGTATAAATAAGTGAAGAGTGAAGAACGAAGAATTCAAATGCTCAATGGCATAAGCCTGATTCATCATTCAATCACTTGACTTTCAATATTTAACATTGTATAGAATAACCGATAAATATAAAACGAACAAGAAATGGAAAAAGGATTGTACAGTTCAACCTATGAGCACGATGCGTGTGGCGTAGGAATGGTGGTTAACATCCACGGCAACAAGAGCCATGAGCTGGTAGACAATGCCCTGAAGGTACTCGAGAACATGCGCCATCGTGGCGCTGAGGGTGCCGACAACAAGACGGGCGACGGTGCCGGTATCATGCTTCAGATTCCGCACGAGTTTATTCTTCTTCAAGGTATTCCTGTGCCCGAGAAAGGCAAATATGGCACAGGCCTCATCTTCCTGCCTAAAGACGAAAAGAAACAGCAGGACATCCTCTCCATCATGATCGAGGAGATAGAGCGCGAGGGACTGCAGCTCATGCATCTGCGCAACGTGCCTACCAACCCAGAGTGCCTGGGAGAGGCCGCACTGAGCAATGAGCCCGCCATCAAACAAGTGTTCATCACAGGCGTCACCGACGACAAGGTGCCTGTCTTCGAGCGCATCCTCTACCTCGTACGCAAACGCATCGAGAAGCGCATCAGCGATCCTGACTTCTACATCTGTTCGTTGTCCAATTCGAACATCGTATACAAGGGTATGCTGAGCAGCCTGCAGCTGCGCCAGTATTATCCCGACCTCACCAATAATTACTTTACCAGCGGTCTGGCTCTCGTCCACTCACGCTTCTCTACCAACACCTTCCCGACATGGAGCCTGGCTCAGCCTTTCCGTCTGCTCTGCCACAACGGTGAAATCAACACCATACGAGGCAACCGCGGCTGGATGAAGGCACGCGAGAGTGTGCTCAGCAGCGAGGCTCTGGGCGACATTCGCGAAATCTCGCCTATCGTACAGCCTGGCATGAGCGACTCTGCCAGCCTCGACAATGTATTCGAGTTCTTCGTGATGAGCGGTTTGTCGCTGCCTCACGCCATGGCTGTCATGGTGCCAGAGAGCTTCAACGACAAGAATCCTATCTCAGAAGACCTCAAGGCCTTCTACGAGTATCACTCTATCCTGATGGAACCTTGGGACGGACCTGCCGCTCTGCTCTTCAGCGACGGACGCTTTGCCGGCGGTATGCTCGACAGAAACGGTCTTCGCCCTGCCCGCTACACCATCACCAAGAACGACATGATGGTAGTGGCCTCCGAGGTGGGCGTCATGGACTTCGATCCTTCCGAGGTGGCAGAGAAAGGTCGTCTGCAGCCTGGTAAGATCCTCCTCATCGACACACAGGAAGGCAAGATATACTACGATGGCGAAATCAAGGAGCGTCTGGCTGCCCAGCATCCTTACCGTCAGTGGCTCAACACCAACCGCATCGAGTTGGAGAAACTCCGCAGCGGACGTAAGGTGGAAAACTCTGTAGAGAACCTCACCCGCAAGGAACTGGAGTTCGGCTTCGGCGAGGAAGACATCGACGGAACCATCATCCCTATGGCCACCAAGGGCCAGGAGCCTACAGCCTCTATGGGTAACGACACGCCACTGGCTGTGCTCTCCGACCAGCCACAGATATTCTTCAACTACTTCCGTCAGCAGTTCGCACAGGTCACCAACCCTGCCATCGACTCCATCCGCGAGAACCTCGTGATGAGTCTCACCGAGTACATCGGCCGTGTGGGTTCAGGCATCCTGAATCCCGACGAGAGCAACTGCAAGATGGTTCGTCTGCCACATCCAATTCTGACCAACACCCAGCTCGACATTCTGCAGAACATACGCTACAAGGGCTTCAACACCGTCAAGCTCCACATGGTGTTCGAGACTGCCAAGGGCGAGGAAGGTCTTCACGAGGCTCTCGACGAGCTGTGCAAGCAGGCAGCCCAGAGTGTTGACGACGGTTACAACTACATCATCCTGAGCGACCGCGATGTCGACGCCACTCATGCAGCTATCCCATCATTGCTCGCCGTAAGCGCCGTACACCACTATCTCATCGACGCCGGCAAGCGCGTACAGACAGCCCTCATCGTAGAGAGCGGTGAGATTCGCGAGGTGATGCACGCCGCACTGCTTCTGGGCTATGGTGCATCAGCACTCTGCCCTTACCTCACCTACGCCATCCTCGACGACCTGGTAAAGAAGGGCAAGATACAGGAAGACTATCACACAGCCGAACAGAACTACATCAAGGCTGTGAAGAAAGGCCTGTTCAAGATCATGGCCAAGATGGGAATCTCCACCATCCGCAGCTATCGCGGAGCCAAGATCTTCGAGAGCATTGGTCTGAGCGAGAGTCTGCTGAAGAACTATTTCGGCACCGAGGTAAGCACCATCGGCGGTATAGGTCTTGAGACCATCGCCCGCGACGCCATCCTGCTGCACGACAAGGCCTTCGCCACAAAGAAGCTCGACTTCCTGCCCAGCATGGGACAGTTCCACTATCGCAAGGACGGCATCAAGCATGCCTGGAATCCTGAGACTATAGCCACTCTGCAGCTTGCCACCCGCAAGGGCGACTACCAGCTGTTCAAGAAATACACTCATCTTGTCGACAACAAGCAGGAGCCTATCTTCATCCGCGACTTCTTCGCCTTCCGCAAGAATCCTATCTCTATCGACAAGGTAGAGCCTGTAGAGGAAATCGTGAAGCACTTCGTCACCGGAGCCATGAGCTTCGGAGCCCTCTCAAAGGAAGCCCACGAGGCTATGGCTCTGGCCATGAACGCCCTCGGTGCACGCAGCAACACGGGTGAGGGAGGCGAGGACAACGAGCGATTCCATTCTACTCAGGATGGCATCAGCCTCTCCAGCAAAACCAAGCAGGTGGCTTCGGGACGTTTCGGCGTGACAACCGAATACCTCGTCAATGCAGAGGAAATACAGATCAAGGTGGCACAAGGTGCCAAGCCTGGTGAGGGCGGACAGTTGCCTGGCTTTAAGGTCAACGAGGTCATCGCCAAGACACGTCACTCTATTCCTGGCATCAGCCTCATCTCGCCACCACCTCATCACGACATCTACAGTATTGAGGACCTGGCTCAGCTCATCTTCGACCTGAAGAACGTAAACCCACGTGCTGCCATCTCTGTAAAACTCGTTGCCGAGAGCGGCGTAGGAACCATTGCTGCCGGTGTGGCAAAGGCCAAGGCCGACCTCATCGTCATCTCTGGTGCAGAGGGTGGAACGGGTGCAAGCCCTGCTTCCAGCATGCGCTTTGCAGGTATCTCGCCAGAGATAGGTCTCTCTGAGACACAGCAGACTTTGGTGAAGAACGGTCTTCGCGGACAGGTTCGCCTACAGGTAGACGGCCAGCTGAAGAGCGGACGCGACATCATTCTCATGGCCTTGCTCGGCGCCGAGGAATTCAGTTTCGGTACTGCTGCACTCATCGTCCTGGGTTGTGTCATGATGCGCAAATGTAATCTCAACACCTGTCCTATGGGTGTTGCCACACAGGATCCTAAGCTGCGCGCCCACTTCCGCGGCAGCTACAAATATCTGATCAACTACTTCCGCTTCCTCGCCGAGGAGGTGCGCGAGTACTTGGCTGAGATGGGTTACACCTCACTCAACGACATCATCGGTCATACCGAACTCATCGTTCGCAAGAGCGACGAGGAAGTGGTTCCTGCCGAGGGAAGCGAAGCCGTAGACAGCGCTACCGCAAAGTTTATCGAGCAGAAAGCCGACCTTCTCGACTTCTCTCGCCTGTTGCATCGCGAGGCCGGTCATGGATCGCTCTATCACACCACCGAACAGATACACGATCTTGCCAACGTGCTCGACCAGCAGCTCGTTCGTGGCGCACAGAACGCCATCGAGAAGCAAGAGGAAGTCAACCTCGACTTTGCCATCAAGAATACCGACCGTGCTGCCGGAGCAATGCTCAGTGGCGCTATCGCTGCCAAGTATGGCGAGGCTGGTCTGCCTGACAAGACAGTGAATGTTAAGTTCAAGGGCTCTGCCGGTCAGAGCTTCGGAGCCTTCCTTGTCAAGGGTGTCGACTTCAAGTTGGAAGGCGAGACCAACGACTATTTCGCCAAGGGACTGTCAGGAGGCCGTATTTCCATCCTGCCTCCTATCCGCAGCAACTTCTCTGCCGAAGACAACATCATCGCCGGCAATACCGGACTCTATGGAGCCACATCGGGCGAGTTGTATATCAATGGTAAGGTAGGCGAACGCTTCGGTGTGCGCAACTCTGGTGCCATCGCTGTCATCGAGGGTGCTGGCGACCACTGTTGCGAGTACATGACAGGCGGACGCGTGGTAGTGCTCGGCGAGACGGGCCGCAACTTTGCCGCAGGTATGAGTGGCGGTGTGGCCTACGTATGGGACAAGAACCACAACTTCGACTACTTCTGCAACATGGATATGGTGGAAATCAACCTCGTCGAGGACAGCACCTACCGCAAGGAGCTGCACGAGCTCATCCGCCAGCATTATCTCTATACAGGCAGTAAGCTCGCCCGCACCATGCTCGACGACTGGAACCACTATGTGGAAGACTTCATCCAGGTAGTGCCTATCGAGTATAAGCGCGTGCTGCAGGAAGAACAGGTAAAGAAGCTGCAGCAGAAGATTGCAGACATGCAGCGAGACTATTAATAAAGGTAAAAAGGCAAAAGGGTAAAAAGGTAAAAAGAGCCTTAGCCCTTTGCCTTGACTTCGGTAAAATGTCGAGTAATAAATAAATTAATAATAAAGGTAACATAAGGTTTAAGTAAATGACAGCAAGTAACAAGCAAGAATGTCTTTTTACCTTTTTACCCTTTTACTTTTAAAAGAAGATGGGAAATCCAAAAGCATTTTTGACTATACCCCGCAAAGAAGCAGGCTATAGACCAATACACGATAGAATCCTCGACTTCAGCGAGGTAGAACAAACATTAAACAGCAACGA
Source organism: Segatella intestinalis (assembly GCF_029348455.1). Taxonomy (NCBI): domain Bacteria; kingdom Pseudomonadati; phylum Bacteroidota; class Bacteroidia; order Bacteroidales; family Prevotellaceae; genus Segatella; species Segatella intestinalis. The sequence continues at coordinate 13,629 of NZ_JARJVV010000003.1, read as the reverse complement.
CCGCCGACAGCAGGCTTCGCGCTGCATGGATTGCGGTGTGCCCTTCTGTCACTGGGCTTGTCCGTTGGGCAACAAGGCTCCTGAGTGGAACGACGCCCTCTACAAGGGTGACTGGGAACTGGCTTACCGCCTGCTCAACTCCACCAACGACTTTCCTGAGTTCACAGGCCGCATCTGTCCTGCTCTCTGCGAGAAAGCCTGTATCCTCAACCTCATGGACCACGAGCCTACCACCAACCGTGAAGACGAGTGCGCCATCGTTGAGCACGCTTTCTCTGAAGACTATGTACGCGTTGAAATACCAGAACGCAACGGCAAGACCGTTGCCGTCATCGGTGCAGGACCTGCCGGACTTGTCGCTGCCAACCAGCTCAACCATAAAGGCTATAAGGTGACTGTCTTCGAGGCACGCGAGAACGCCGGCGGCTTGCTGCGTTACGGCATTCCTAACTTCAAGCTCAACAAGAGCATCATCGACCGCCGTCTGCATCTTCTCGAGGAAGAAGGCATCGAGTTCAAATACAATCAGCACATCGATGTCAACAAGCTGCCCGAAGGCTTCGATGCCTATGTGGTTTCTACTGGTACGCCTACTGCACGCGACCTCAAGATTCCAGGACGCGAGCTCAAGGGTGTTTACTTCGCCCTCGAACTGCTATCTCAGCAGAACCGCATCCTCGCAGGCATGGAGTTCAGCAAGGACGAGCTCGTCAACTGCAAGGGCAAGGACGTTCTTGTCATCGGTGGTGGCGATACGGGCAGCGACTGCATCGGAACTGCTCATCGACAGGGTTGCAAGAGCGTGACACAGATAGAAATCATGCCTAAGCCTGTAGAAGGTCCTGAGGATCCTAAGAATCCCTGGCCTAACTGGCCTCGCACCCTCAAGACTACATCCAGTCATGAGGAAGGCTGCACCCGTCGCTGGAACATCAACTCACTCGAGTTCCTGGGCAAGAACGGCAAACTGACAGGTGTCAAAGTACAACAGATAGACTGGAAGCCAAATCCTGAAGGCGGTCGTCCGCTGATGGTAGAAGCAGGCAAGCCCGAGATTATCAAGGCCGAAGCTGTGTTCCTTGCCATGGGATTCCTGAAGCCACAGCAGCCTGAGTTTGCCGACAATGTGTTTGTAGCTGGCGATGCTGCCAATGGTGCAAGCCTTGTCGTAAGAGCCATGGCAAGCGGTCGAAAGATTGCTGTCCAGGTAGATAAATATCTGAACAAATAATATCGGTTATTTTTAACTATAAGTAGCGGGGAGACGGACCTTGAGATGAGGTTTGCCTCCCTTTTTTCGTTCCAGTACTCTGCTTATGGTTTTGGAACTTTGGCATCGAAGGTGAAAAACATCAGATAGTCGCCATCGCCATCCATCACCACCTCGTTGTCCAAAGCCTCGTTGAGTCCACCCTGCCACCATTCCTTATAGGGATAAGGCTTCCATTTGAGTCCCTCGGCAGAAAGCCTCGTACAGCCAAAATTAAAGATACTCACCTGTTGCCGCGCAAAGGTCTCGAAAGACTGAAGCCCTGAAGCTGGAACAAAATATCCGGTGTCGGTAATCATCGTCACGTCGAGCCCCCACTCTCGCATATATCGCATGATCAGCGAGATGTTGCAGAGCGTATGGTCTTCTCGCTTGCCCGTGCATCCCAGGTAGGCAATGCGTCTCATTCCTTGCTTCATACAAAATCGCGTGGCCTTCGTCTGATCGTTGTCATCCTGTTCGTCCACCAAATGCACCAAGTCGGCATAGCGTCTCTTGAAGTCATCAGGCAGCGAATCGCCATCTCCCACAATAGCATCAGGTGTCCCGCCATGCAGAATGTAATGCATACCTGCACCATCGCAGCACACCAGATATTTGGCATGCTGCAGTATCGACAGCGCCACAGCATGAGAGGGATAATCTCCATCGCATAGGACCACAGCATCGAAACTGGAAACTGCAGTAACAAGAGGCAATTTATCTTTCTTCATTTTCCGATTCTTTTAATTTCTATGACACAAGTCTTATGTTTCTGTAGCACAAGTCTTATGTTTCCTGTTACACATTTTTTTATTCAGTTGAAGTCTTTTTGATTTCAGTGGCAAAAGTACAATTTTTCCTCATAAACAAACATGCCTGTCCCACGTTTTTCAGCCATTTTTTCTATATTTGCTATATTTGTGCCACTTGGCGCAGTGACGCAAGTGGCGCAAAATGGCCGGTCGTTCATCTCCAGGATGTGTTCAGATAAGATTTCTCCAGTATTAAGCGACTGTTTCTTTAGATTGTAAGGATGATAACACATGTATCCTTAAATTAGCAGATGCAGCAGCCATTGACTTCGGATATTTCTATAATGATAATTCTATACGAGAAAACAGAGAATATGCTTCTAATATTTTTAGGGTTCGCAATGCTCAAGGAAAAATTGGTTATACCTATGATGTTGCGATCTCAGGAGGAACAAAAAATATTACGATTAAATAATAAAACATATGAATAAGAAGGAAATTGTATTTTTTGCTGGTTGTATCATATTAGGTATGGTTATATCAGTTATATTATCAAAGACAAGTATTAGAGATAAAACACATGAATTTAAGTGTGTTAGCATACAAGATTATGAGGGTGGAGATTATTCTCCTGAGCATTATTACATGAAGGAAGAACTAAAATCATTTATTTTTAATACACCCCATCGTCGCATGTGTGTGCAACATCCAGAAACAGTTTATAAGATAGCGAGTAGCTTGTTATCTTCGAAATATGGCCCTCAATATATTGATAGTAAAAAGCCTTTTAAAATTAGCTTATTAAGTGGTAGAGTCTGGAAGGTGATGCCCAAAGACTCTATGGCTGTAGTTTATATTCAAAAAATAGATTCTCGAATATTAAAAATAGAACGGTATGACAACACAAAATAAAAAATTAAAGTATTTGTTGTTAGGTGTGATAGGCATTTTGTTGGGATTTATTGTAACTTGTGTGTTTCTCTCATATTCTGCAAAATACAATCAAAGGGTTGTTCCTTTTATTTATATTAGAGGTGATAGTGAACCTCTTCTTTTTAAAAGCTATGCCGACTCCCTGTATTTGCCCGATGAAACAGTATTGCGAATGCCACATGGAGTAATTGACACTCCAAAATTGGCTGCAGAAATAGGAAGTGCTGTCCTTATGGATATTTATGGGAAAAAAGAAATGAGTACGGAATACCCTTTTTGGGTAGGGATAAATTGAAAAATGCTTCCATACTGCGAAAGTACGGAAGTATTTGTATGGGGGAAAAGACAAAAATAGTCTTTCAAATTTTTGAAGTTTTACTCAACAGTGAAAGTAGTAACCTTCATGCCGTTTTTTGTGTTTTCGTGATTAGGGTCGCCAATAACAATGCCATATTCACCTGGGGTAAGATCTTCCAATACAATGTAATATGAACTTTCGCCATATTTCTTAGCCTTGTAGTCCACACTTGAAAGGTTATTACTCTCTGATTTAGAAAGTGTACCAGCTTCAGCGAGTTGGTATCTACGCTCTTTTCCTTTAACCTCAAATTTAAAAATTGAGATAAAAGAGTTTGGATCAGTCTTATTGTCGGCAGCCTTAACGATAAGACGTGTTGTTGAGCCGCCGACTGCTTTACTCGTAGACTTAACCCCTTTAAGAGTCAGTCTCGATTTCACCTTGCCGATACCTGTCAAATAAAGACTTGCTCCAGCCTTTGTTTTCACGGTTCCATTCTCACGTGACAACTTTACACCTTGATTGTTAGAGGTCAAGAGTAAAGTCTCTTCTGCGAACTCCGGTTTTTCTACTGTTACATTCTGCGCAATGCCTCCTGTAATAGTAAAGAATGCCACAATTAATGTCAAAAATAGTTTTTTCATACCTTTGTTTTTTAGTTTTTTTGCAAAGATACAATAATATCTTCGCACTTTTCCCCCCAGATAGTTAAATATGGTTAATAACGTGATTTTTAGAAGAAATATCCTCCTGACTGCTTTTTATTTTTATATCCATGGTCTTCAAAGAGTTTGGCTGTTTCTGAGTTTTTCCATTCAGCGAATACGTTGCCTTTGGCTAAACGTATGCTGTTCACGATGTCGATAATGCTTGGTATCGGATATTCACCGATGCGGAGGATGGAGAACTCGATGGCAGAGATGCGCTGATACATCCGTTTGTATTGAGCGGTGTTGAGAGTCATATCCCACTTGTTGAGAGCGTTGGCGGTGCGAAGCATGTCCATGAGTTCCGGACTGAAGAACTCCGTTTCGAGGCGGTGCTCAATGGCGAGCAACTTGGCACGAGTGTCCTGGTATCGCAGCCAGATATGGTCAGCGAAGCCCAGTTGGTGCACGATGTCGAGTGTGGGAAACATCGTGGCTGCGAAGTAATTGAACTGCTCCGATGCAGTCCAATGGTGAGCATCCGGAAGCAAGGTGAGGATAACGGCAAGGGCATCGTCGCGCTGCTTTTCGAGAGACAGAAGAAGTCTCTCGATGCGCTCCTTAGATGCCGGTATCACATTCTGATTACTGACAATGCCGAAACCGTTAGGCGTAAGGATAAGGTCGAGCTGTGGCACAGCGTGCAGCATTGCCTCTGCAGCCGTGATGATACGGCAGTAATGCAGGAGCGGAGTGCTGTCAGAGTACGTGCGGATGCGACTCATCGTGTCGGACGATACGAAAGTGGCGGTAAGCCATTGCTCCGCCTGTAAAAGGTGATACTGTATTTTGTCGAAAAGAGATAGTTCACCAGCTACCGCTTTAAGCGTGTTGGGAACATACTTCTTCAGAGTGTCGTTGTCATTTATCAGATTGCTCATTGTCTTTGGATTTATTGAGTGAAACTTGCTTTGCATCCTTATTCTCATCGAGCGTGGTGAGCTGGATGAATGGGCAGTCCGGCTTGACCGCAGTCCACTTGTTGAAACGGATGATCAGACGGTGAACGGAAAAGAGGAGGTCGTGGTAAGGCTTTTGCAGAGCTTGGGCGATGGTGTAAAGCTCTCGCTTGTCGCTACCAGAGTTATTGGTCTGCGACTTGCCTGGCACCGAGCCGACGAGGTTGGAATGGACTCGCATGGTGAAGCACATCATATTGATGGCTTCGACAATGTCCGTAGCCCAGTCGCCACCTTCTTTGTCCGTCTCAATCTTGTTGATGACCACATCATGCTGCTCCTCACCATTGGGTGAAACATAGAACGTAGAGAAAAGCACCTTTCCACAGGAAAAGTCATCACGTACAACTATGCAACTTGCCCAACGCAGTGGGCTGACTCTGATAAAGCCTTCCGCTAACTTCTGATAAAGCCTTCCGTGAAAAGGTGTGGCTATGCTTTAACGAAGAAAACAACTCGGTTGAGAGATAAATACAAAAAAAATAGGCTTACACCTTTCGGGATAAGCCTATCGTGTTCTCTTGCTTATTATTTTTATTCCTCACCGTTGTCCTCGTCCTCAGTATTCTCAGGAATCTCAAGCAATGGCAACTGTCTGTTGATAGCTGCATTGAATGAGATGATGGTCTCACTGCGTGACAAGCCCAATGGCTGCAACTTGTCGTGGATAATCTCCAACAAGTGGTGGTTGTTGCTGGCATAAATCTTGATAAACATATCCATGCCGCCTGTCGTATAATGACATTCCACCACCTCAGGAATCTTCTTCAGCTCGTCTACAACGTGGTCGAACTGCTCTGGATTCTTAAGATACAGACCTACATAAGCACATGTCTCATAACCAATCTTCTCGGGATCGATGATGAACTGAGAGCCCTTGATGATGCCAAGATTTGTCAACTTGGCCACTCTCTGATGGATGGCAGCACCGCTCACATTGCATGCTCGTGCCACTTCAAGGAATGGGATGCGTGCGTCTTGTGATATCAGTTTCAATATCTGCCTGTCCAGGTAATCTAATAACTGCTTTGCCATAAATTAAGTTTAATTTGGGTGCAAAGATAGTACATTAATTTAAGAAACGCAACTTTTTGCGCATAAATAATTATAAATTAATATTATTTACTCTTTTCTACGGCAGAATAGTTAACACGAAGCACTTTTGCCTGTCGTAAAGCCTGCTTGACATCCATCACTACACCCATGGGAACCTGACGGTCGGCGCGGATGGAAACTGTCATCTGCCGCTGGTCTTCAGCCGACATACGACGCTTCTCTGCCAACACATAGTCCATCACCTCGGCAGGTGTGGCGAGCTTATCATTGAGCTGAACGCAGACTCCACTTGAATCGGTCTCTACATTCGAGACTCCCGGCAAGGACTGTACTGGTTTGCCTATATAGATGTAAGACACGGCAGACTTCTTGGTCAGTCGGGTGAGCTGCTTGCCTTGTGGGGCGCGATAGTCCACCTTGAGCGTTACCTGGCGCATGTGGGTAACGATCATAAAGAAAAACAATACCGTGAATATCAAGTCGGGCAACGAGGAAGTGTTTAGTCCCGGCATCTCGTGCTCACGACGTCCGAACATACTCATGATTCGCCTCCTTTCTTCTCTTCGGCATCAGCACTCACACTCTTGTCCTGGAAGGTGCGGGCATGAGCATACGACTCGGTAATGCGCTGCGGACACAGGTTGCGAACCCTATCCTTCTGGGCTTTCGACAACAGGGCAAAAGTCTTGCCATATTGCTTGCGGGCATATTCGTCACGCAACTGCGAATAGGCCATCATCAACTGATTCTGTACCTGGAAATAAAGATCATAGCTTGCCTCGCGGTCACTCTCAATTGAGATAAGATGACGGCTACCCAAACGATGCACTAATTTCACCACCTCACCCTGCAGTCGGTCTACCGGGAAAGGCTTGTCGTTCAGGAGCAACAGATGGTCGGATGTGACGTGAAGTTCAAGGAGTGTGGCCTTGTCGACAACCGAAACCTGCTGTTGGTGCTGTGGCTCAGGGGCTGGCAACTGGCGCAGCAAACCCTTGTCCACATCCATCGATGTGGTGACAAGGAAGAATATCAACAGCATAAAAGAAATGTCGGCTGTAGATGTGGTATTCAGTCCCGGTACTCCATGTGGTTTACGCAGACGCTTCATTTCTTTCGTTCTTTACGCACATAACGGGTTACGCCAAAGAGCACTACACCTATGGCTGCTATCAGCAATATGACTGAGGCGAGGACAAACATATCACTCAGTTTCAGCCAGAACCAGTCGTTGTAGTCATTGCCGTTGACCAGCATAGGAGTGGAAGAACCTACGGCGAAGCCTATGACGAGCAAACCAAAAGTTGAAAACCATGTGATGCGGGCTATCTTGCGGGCAGGCACACCATTGACCACAGCGTCCTGACGACTGCCCGAACGATGGCTTCGCCATGCCGAGAAGCCTATCATGCATAATGCCAACAGAAGGACTAACACCATAAGCACGATGAGCACATCGGTGAAAAGAGGGGCATTGAAGTCGGGGTTCTCGTCGAATGACAGGTCGTAGCCCACCAGATAGAACAAGGCGAAAACCACCGCCGACACTCCTACCAGAATGTACAACAGTCGCTGCGAGAGCCTTTCGGTTCCCCAGCTCTTAAGATGCTTGATTTTCATGCTTATACTTGGCTATTATGTCCATCAAGGTGATGGACGATTCTTCCATCTGACTGATGATATGCTCTATCTTTGACAGGATGTAATTGTAGAACACCTGAAGAATAAGGGCTACGATGATACCGAAGATGGTAGTGATAAGCGCCACCTTCATTCCCGATGCCACAATGGTAGGACTGATGTCGCCTGCCTGCTGTATCTGGTCGAAAGCCATCACCATACCGATGACCGTTCCCAAGAATCCGAGCGAGGGAGCCATGGCGATAAACAGCGTTATCCACGAACAGCCTTTCGAGAGGTTGGCAGCCTGTACCGTGCCGTAACTGGCAACCGAACGCTCCACATTCTCCAGACTGTCATCTACATGCATCAGTCCCTGATAACAGATAGAGGCTACCGGTCCGCGTGTGTTGCGGCATAAGTCCTTGGCTTCCTCCACCTTTCCTTCTGCCATGCGGCTGTCGATGTCGAGCATGAGCTGCTTGGCATTGATTTCTGAAAGACTGAGATAAAGTATGCGCTCTATGCAGAACGCCAAACCAACCACCAGGGCAATGGCCACCAACGACATAAAGCCGGCATTGCCTTCTACAAACTTGGTCTTAAGAGCTTGATGAATTCCCATTGATTCTTCCTGCGCCATCAATGGCATAGAAGAAGCAACGAGGGTGAATGTCAATATTGCCAAACGTGCAATAAAAGGATTTTTCTTCATATATACCTTATATTATATATGTATATGCGGAAAGAGGGGGATTCGAACCCCCGATTCCCTTTAGGGGAATACACGCTTTCCAGGCGTGCCTCTTCAGCCACTCGAGCACCTTTCCTTTTGTCTGCGAGCACCTTGACGGGCTTCGGTGTGCAAAAGTATCGCTTTTCGGGCAAATAAGCAAAAAAGGCTTCCTATTTTATATTTCTTTAACTGACTCTACTTTTGCCACACCAACTTGCAGCACTGCCTACAGTCCTTTCACCACCTCGCTGCCAAAGATACGGCTTACATTGGCATTGGTGGCTGCCGCCAATTCGTCCTCGCTCACCTGATAGGCTGCAGCCAGGGTGCGCATCACGTCGACAACATAGGCACTCTCGTTACGCTTACCTCTATGTGGAACTGGTGCCATATAGGGACTGTCGGTCTCGAGTACAAGGCGATGAAGCGGAACCACAGCTGGAAGGTCTTCGCGCAGATGACTGCTCTTGAAAGTGGAGACACCGCCAACTCCCAACACGAAACGGTCGAAAGACAGCAATTCCTCAGCCTCGCGCTGATTGCCCGTGAAACAATGAAAGACGCCTCCCGGCAGCTCTTTCTCGTAAGAGCGCAAGAGATGAACCATCTCGTTCTGCGCCTTGCGACAATGTATCATGAGGGGAAGACGGGTTTCCACCGACCACTTCACCTGTTCCTCGAAAGCCTGCAACTGTTCGTGCTCAAACTCACGGCTCCAGTAATAGTCAAGCCCCACCTCGCCTATAGCAATGAAGTCGGAAACTGTTGTGTTGATTTGCACGCGATGCTCATCGAGGATTTGACGCAGCTCGGCAAGCTGTTCTTTCCAGTCGGCCTTCACCTCCTCTGGATGGAGTCCTATCATAGGATAGGCGTAACCGGGATATTGATTACTGAGGCTGAGCACAGCCTTCGTAGTCTTCACGTCTATAGCTGGCAGGAACACCTTGCCCACTCCTGCTTCGCGGGCACGGGCAAAAGCCTCAGCTCTGTCTTCGTCGAACTCCTCGGCATCGAGATGCGTATGTGTGTCGATAATCTTTATCATTTTTTATTTGCGGTCTTCTCGCTGTTCGATTATTTTTTAGTCTTCTCGCTGTTCGATTAATATTTGCGCTTCATCATGCGCTGGGCATACTTCTGCAGTTCTTCCTTACGCTCTGCCGGAACCTGGACTGCATCTAAATATTTCTTGCTCTGCTCAAAGTAGTAGGCTATCTTGGCTTGCGCCATCTTGTCGATACCGATTTCATTATACAGACGTGTTACGGCAGCGATTTTCTCCTCGCGGTCAAAAGACTTGGCATTAACCCACTTCTCCAACTCCTGTCGCTGTGCCTCATTGGCATGACTGAACGCATTGATGAGCATGAATGTTTTCTTGTTGGAGGTGATGTCGCCGCCTATCTTCTTGCCGAAGACCTTGGAGTCGCCATAAACGTCGAGATAATCATCCTGTAACTGAAAAGCCAGACCTATCTGTTCGCCAAACTTATACAGATTATCAGCATCCTCGGCAGGGGCTTCAGCCAGGATGGCTCCTATCTTGAGCGCACAAGCCAACAGGACGCTTGTCTTCAGTCGAATCATCTCGATGTATTCCTCTTCGCGCACATCGTCACGGGTCTCGAACTCCATGTCGTACTGCTGTCCCTCGCCAATCTCGAGCGCCGTAGTGGTAAAGAGGCGAAGAACATCTGCCAGATGACGGCTGTCGCATTGTGCCATTCGCTCATACGCCAGCACCAGCATACTGTCGCCAGACAGGATGGCAGTATTGGCATTCCATTTCTTGTGCACCGTCTCATGACCACGGCGCAAATCAGCCTGATCCATCAGGTCGTCGTGCAGGAGTGTGTAGTTATGATAGGTTTCCAAAGCGATGGCATTCATCAAGATTTTATCAGTATCTTCCTTGTAAAGATTGTAGCCCAGAAGCATCAATACGGGGCGAATGCGCTTGCCACCCATCGACAAGACATAGCGGATAGGTTCGTAAAGCGACTTCGGAGTACGCTCGTAGGGAAGTGCATCTAAAAAGGCATTCACCTGAGTCAGTAGTTCGTCGGCTGTCTTCATAATTGTTCGTTTTTTATAATGGTTGAGTGATTATTTCTATCAGAGTATTATAAAGGGATACTTGAGCATAATAAAGAAATGCAGGGTCAGAGCTGGAAGACGACAGGCACTGCCACCATCGTGCGACACACCTTGTTGTGGTCCATACCAGGTTTCCACTTTGGCATCATCTTCATTACGCGCAGAGCCTCCCTGTCGAGTAAGGGGTCTACCGAAGTGCTCACCTTCACGTCAGACACCGTTCCGTCTTTATTGACAATAAACGAAACCACCACCATGCCTTGTATCTTGCGCTGCTGAGCCTGACGCGGATATTTCAGATTCTTGGTAAGCCACTGCATGTATGCCGACCAGCCTCCGGGAAAAACGGGAATCTGCTGAACCACGGTAAAATTGATAGGAGCCTCGGGCTGTGCCGATGTGTTTGTGTTGTCGACTGGCGTTTCGGGAGCAGCTTCCTTCACATTGGCGCCATCCACGGCTCCTTCTCCGTCTCCTATCACAAGTTCGCTGGTTGTAGTGCTGATTTTCTGCGCTGCTGGTTCTGCTTTCTGTTCTGCCTTCACCTCTTGTGTAATGGCTTTGGATGCAGGCTTCGAGGCAGCCTCTGCCGAAACCATGTCCTTGGAGTCTGGAGGCAGCGAGAGCTCCAAGTCCTGCGACAGGTCTTCTATATCGTTCGACAAGTCATAATCGTCGGGCTGACTCGTATACTGCAGGCCTACGAAGATAAAGGAAAGGGTAAGCAACAGCCCAAGCAAGAAAAATGTTACCCGCTTGTCCTCCAACTGTGCACTATGAGATTTCTTGATTTCCAATTCCTTATTCCTTTATTCTACTAAACTTTATTCGTTTCTTTCAAAAAACGACGCCATGATGCGGTGTGAACTTTTTGCAGAATCGCTTCCATATAGAGCATGGCTTCTTATCGCATGCAAAAGTAGCCTTTTTAAAGGTAATAGCCAAATTTATTCTTCCTTTTTTTTGTATTGTCCATAAATTGGACATACTTTACATAAACAGACGGCATCACTACAATAAAAAAGAAAAAATGGAGTTATTCTTTTGTATTGTCTTCGATTTGCATTATCTTTGCAGAAGATAAGCGGCACTCGGCAATCTGAAAGTGAACTTTCATTGCGCTCGTTTGCATTATCTTTAAATAAGAAAAAGCTGCACTCGGCAATTTGAAAACAAGTTTTCATTGCGCTCGTTTGCATTATCTTTGCAGAAGAAAAAGCGGCACTCGGCAATCTGAAAGTACTTTCATTGCGCTCGTTTGCATTTTCTTTGCATCCAAGAATAAAATAATAGGAATGAGAAAACTTCTTCTTTCTGTCCTTTTGGCACTGTCGGCAACTATGGCTGTTGCACAGGAAAGCCAAACGGGATACAACTTTCTTCGCCTGCCGGCAAGTGCGCACGCTGCAGCTTTAGGTGGCGACAACATCACCCTCATCGAGGATGATGAAGCCCTCATTTTCCATAATCCAGCTCTGCTCTCATCGGTAAGCGACAAGACCATCAACTTGGGATATATGAACTATATGTCGGGAGTCAACGCTGCTTCGGCAGCCTTCAACCGCATAGTGAAGGACAAGGCTTCATGGGCTGTATCGGCACAATATGTTGACTATGGAAAGATGAAACAGGTGGACGAGAACAATGTACAGATGGGCGAGTTCTCTGCCAAAGACATTGCTGTGGCTGGCTATTTCTCCTATATGTTGGGCAAGAACTTTGTCGGCGGAATCACTGCCAAGTTCATCACCTCTTATATCGGCGACTACAACTCAATAGGAATGGGCGTTGACCTGGGAATTAACTATTACGACCCTGATCATGAATGGTCGATTTCTGCCGTCGCCAAGAACTTGGGCGGACAGTTGAAAGCCTACGATGAGGAATACGACAAAATGCCTATCGACCTGCAGATGGGTGTGAGCAAGCAGTTCCCCAACATGCCTTTCCGCCTTTCCCTGACACTTGTCAACCTGAACAACTGGGATGTCAACTTCAAAGAACACCTTGTGGGAGGCGTCGAGATTCTGCTTTCCAACATCTGGATTGGCGCAGGCTACAATTTCAGACGGGCCAGCGAGATGAAGATACAAAGCTCCAACGACTCCTCAAGCAGTCATGGAGCTGGACTCTCTTTAGGTGCCGGCCTCAACCTGGAGCGTTTCCATCTCAACTTGGCTTATGGCAAATATCACGTCAGCAGCAACAGCCTGCTTGTCAATTTGGCTTACAGCCTCTGACACGTTCCGAAAACTATTCTCTATCAAGTAAATATCACAAAAACAACATACACAGATTTATGAAGAAAATTACAATAGCCATTGATGGTTTTTCGTCATGTGGCAAAAGCACTATGGCCAAGGACCTGGCCAAGGAAATAGGTTACATTTATGTTGACACAGGGGCCATGTACCGTTCGGTCACTCTCTATGCGTTGCGCCACGAGCTGTTCGATGCAGACAACCAGGTGAAGGTAGATATGTTGGAGAAAGAAATGACCAATATCCACATCAGTTTCAAGTTCAACAACGAGACTGGTCGTCCCGACTGTTATCTCAACGGCGAACTCGTAGAGAAAGAAATACGCTCTTTGGAAGTTTCCAACCATGTAAGTCCTATCGCCGCCGTCCCATTTGTTCGCCAGGCTCTCGTTGCTCAGCAGAAACTGATGGGACAGGAGAAAGGCATCGTGATGGATGGCCGCGACATTGGAACTACAGTATTCCCTGATGCCGAGTTGAAAATCTTCGTAACTGCCGACTCCAAGGTAAGAGCACAGCGCAGATACGACGAACTGAAGCTGAAAGGTATGCCTGCCGAATTCGACGACATTCTGAAAAATGTAGAGGAAAGAGATTATATCGACACACATCGTGAGGTTTCTCCACTCAAGAAAGCCGACGATGCCATCACTCTTGACAACAGCCACATGACCATTGCCGAGCAGAAAGAATGGCTCATGAAGCAATATCAGAAGGCTGCTGGTTGTTGATAAAGACAGTAACGACTCAGCACCTCTATTAGCCACAAGCAATTACTTTAATAGTCAAGTGGGCTCAATTCAGTAATACTATACAAATTGTTTTCTGTTAGTTCAGGGCGGACGCATCAAAATGCGTTCGCCTCCAAAAGTTTTGACAGGTAATTTTCGTCCCAGCCAGCTTTCATTCTTTTTAAGTTGATACTTCCCTTGATCGTTTTATCCTTTTTAAGGAT
>NZ_JARJVV010000029.1:0-19700 GCF_029348455.1 Segatella intestinalis | reverse complement strand
CCCTATAATATAATAAGGTGTAATCAAGACCGCTTCTTGTACTACTTGTCTGTTTATGTGAAATCTTTCAAAGAACTCTTTTCTTCGCAAGTTAGGCTACGCTCAACAATCGAAATAAATTTCATTGTATTCGACTTGCACTAACTTTCTTCTGTCGCTTGTGAGAGGTGTATTTCTCAAAAGCGAGTGCAAAAGTACAAACTATTTTCCAAACACGCAAGAGTTTCGACGAAAAAGTTTTGAAATTAACAGTTATTTAACAGTTGGGGTGAAGAATAAGAGACTTTCCTGCCCCACTCTCATTATATTATACACACGGGATCGCGGGCTGCGCGTGTGCGGGCGCACAGGCGAAGGAAAACATGATGTTTTCAATAAACAAAGCCTTACATTCTGACTTTCCGAAACCTGCCGAAGACTTACAACGCATATTCATGCAGTATATTCATGCAGTAATTGCCGAAAAACGAGATCCCAACTGCAAAACCATATCGCCCCAACTGGAAAAATATTTTTTCCCAACTGGGAAATTATTTTTTCACAGTTAAGCACAACTTACTGGCGAATAAATATACAGAAGCTTTCCTGCCACTGTTTTCCGGATTTTGTTGAGAGTTCATAAAACATTCCTGCTTAAGCCAAATCCACAAGGCAAAGACTTGCCTCGCCTATCAAGGCCAATTCTGGTCATCTATTAAGACCAACGCCAGTCATCTATTAAGACCAACGTCAGCCATCTATTAAAACCAAGCCCGGTCGTCTATTATGACCGATACAAGTCGCCAACGAAGTCCCCCTCAATCTTCAATAGCTCCCAAAATTGACAGGTGCTAAGATAACAGGTCAGCACTACAAAAAAGGCCAAAATGACAGATAAAAGAAAAATGACGTAACAAATGTTAATAATACAGTCAAAGAGAAGTAATTACAAAAAATGGCATTATCTTTGTATTTACATTATCAAGATGACAAAGACTATTCGCAAAAGGCGATTAGCAAAACAAGAATATAAACAAAAAAAGAATAACTATGACAGAAAAAGAAATGTACGACCGTATTAACGGCACAAGCCAAGACACAGGCTTCAGTATTAACGAGAAAGCCCGCGGACTCGACGGCACCTTTGCTGCTCTCATGCGAAAGGTTTACGTTTGGATGACACTGGCTTTGGTCATCACAGGCTTTACCGCTTACAGTGTAGCCAACAGCCCAGCCCTGCTGAACACCATTTACACAAATTCCGCATTGATGTGGGGACTTATCATTGGCGAACTCGCACTCGTGTTCATCATCAGTGGCGCCATCAATCGCCTATCGCTGACCACAGCAACACTGCTGTTCATTATCTATTCTGTACTTAATGGCGCTATGCTCTCTTCGATTTTTATCATTTACGAGCCAATGGTAATAGCAAAAGTATTCTTCATAACAGCAGGCACCTTCGGAGCCATGGCATTCTATGGCTATTCCACCAAGCGCGACCTCAGCTCGATCGGGAAGATTCTGTTCATGGCTTTGATCGGCCTCATCATCGCTACCGTCGTGAATATGTTCTTGAAGAGCCCTGGCTTCGACTACATTCTTAGCTACATCGGTGTTGCCATCTTCATTGGCCTCACAGCCTGGGATTCACAGAAAATCAAGCAGATGCTCTTGATGCAGCCCGACATGAGCGAAGGTGCACAAAAACTGGCCCTTCTTGGTTCGCTCACTCTGTATCTCGACTTTATCAACCTCTTCCTCTATCTGCTCCGTATCTTCGGCAGCAACAGAGACTAAGATAGACTAAAGTTTCGCAGAAGACTTCATACAACAAAATTATAATTATCATAAAAAAGCTGGTTTCGGATTTGAAGCCAGCTTTTTGTATTTTTGCTATTTCCTCCTACATTCGGCCTACCATCAACAACCTCTCAGAAATACAACCATCCCTATCATTTCGTAAATACAGGAGCATATGATAAAATAAAAGGAGCAAAACATCAATAATCGCCACACCGACTTTTTGCCAAAGCTAACTTTTTATATCTTTGCAGAAGATGAATACCCCATCTATCTACAACAAAAAAATATTCACACAATCTATCGACAAATTAACGATTATACAATCTATCAACAAATAAAAAAGAAATTATTATGAGAACAAAAAAATCATTTTGGATCATTATCGCAGCATTTGCATTGTGTGCCACTCCTATTCAAGCCCAAGGCTTTGGAAGCATTCTTAAAAAAGCCAAGAAAGTTCTGACCTCTTCCAGTGAGCCTGCTAAAACCGAGGCTCCCCAGGCGAAGCCTGCAGCCAGCAATGCTGCAGAAGAGCCTATTGCAACTGGAGGAACTCTCATCAATCCTTTAAAAGACAAAGTAGACGTACAGTTAGTAGGAGCATACGGCAAAAGCACATCCGAAAACTACGGCGAGGTTAGTCTGGTGTTGAAAGTAAAGATGATTGCCAACAAGAACGAAATCAGCATTGGCGGCAACAGCAATTGGCCAGTCATGCTCATCGACGAAGAAGGCAACGTGAGCGAGCCACGTTATTTAGGATGGACTCCCTACTCCGTCTCGGAAGGCATCTATATGAAAATCATCCTTAAAGATAGCAGCACCTTCACCAACGTGAAGAAGTCAGCCAAAATAATACAAAAAGCTCAGATTGCCCTCTCGCTCAGTTATGACGAGAAAGGTCTGCTGATCATGAAGAACGTGCCTATCCAGTGGGATGTACAGCCATAAGAAAGCACGAGTTTACACATAACAGGACTTTGCATTCCTATTTAAGGAAGCGTTTACGATATTCAGAAGGGGTACATTGTTGCTTAGCGGCAAAAACCCTTCTGAAGGTTGATATAGAATTAAATCCCGACTGTTCGGCAATGACGTTCAGTCGGAGGTTTGACTTTTGGAGCAAGTCCACAGCATGTTCCACACGTAGATTATTGACATAATCGAAGAACGTCATCTGCTTCTCCTGATTAAAAAATCGGCTCAGATAAGTGCGATTCGTACCCACTTGTCTTGCCACATCAGAAAGTTTGAGTTGCGGATTAAGATAAAGTTTTTCTTCTACAAACAATTTGTTTATCTCTTTTTCCAGTCCACTGAGACTTATTTCCTCAGAACCAACCGCCACTTCGTCTTCATCCATCTCTCCCAATTCCTCGATAACCGATTCGTGCTTATAAAGGAAATAACAGACGAACATCCATGCGCCCAAAGAAAACAGCATATAGATGTTGTCGAATTGAGCATCCACCATATAACAACTGAATACCCAAACCAACAATATCACGAAGAAGCACGACAAAATACCCCTCAACCAGTTGAGATTAATATTATCCTGATAGGAGAACCGCTCCTTCAGTTGCCGATGGTAACGGCTAATAAGATAGAACATCAGGAAATAGGTCACCGTGCCATACACAAAGCACCATGCAGTCAGCACATCAAACCAAAGCAATTTGTCAGTAATCCCATATAAGAGCAGAGGCATAAGAAAAGAAGCCTCATGAAGCGCTGCCTTTCTCCAAGAAAGCCAACCGGGCTTCACCAGTTCCATAAGCACAAAAGTATAGACAGGCACAACGACCATATCGGTAGCATTCACCCAATGCCAAATCGACTTATGGAGTTCAAAGTCAGAAAGATAGAGTGCCAAATCCTTCAGGCACTCCAGATCAAGCACTACCATCAAGAGCATTATCAGCCTCGACAGTTTGTCATTACCCTTGCGCCAGAACATCCACACCATCATGGAGTAGAACATGACACACATACCATATATAAAAAAGGTAAGGCACTCTATCTTCATGTACTTATCTTATATTTCGATTAATCAATTTCCTCATCAGCCTCATAACCGCCCATCTCACGAACAGCATTCTTCAGCATGGTATACTGCTGGTAGAGATGATTGACTGCCTCCTCGCCCTTGGTATAATCATGCATAGGCGCCTTGAGGAAGAAACTCAGGAAACGCTGGATACCATAACGGCCAGCACGGGCAGCCAAGTCGCTCAGCAAGGTGAGGTCGAGCAACAGCGGAGCTGCCAGGATAGAGTCACGACAGAGGAAATTAATCTTGATCTGCATAGGATAACCCATCCAGCCAAAGATATCGATATTATCCCAGCCCTCCTTGTTGTCATTGCGAGGAGGATAATAGTTGATGCGAACCTTGTGATAGTACTGCGTATCCTCATCATTGCCGTGACCATAGAGGTCGGGCTGTACATCTGGCTTCAAAATTGTTTCAAGAGTAGAAAGTTTGCTGACCTCCTTGGTATGGAAGTTTGCAGGCTCATCGAGCACCAGACCGTCACGATTGCCCAAAATATTGGTAGAGAACCATCCATTCAGTCCAAGGCATCGGGTACCGATAATAGGAGCAAAACCACTCTTTACAAGAGTCTGTCCCGTCTTGAAGTCCTTGCCGGCAATAGGCATCTTGGTCTTCTCTGCGAGTTCCCACATAGCAGGAATATCTACAGTAGTATTAGGAGCACCCATAATAAAAGGAGCACCCTCGGTCAATGCAGCATAAGCGTAGCACATAGAAGGAGCGATGTGCTCACGGTCGTCTGCCTTCATTGCAGCCTCAAGAGCAGCCAACGTGCCATGGATTTCCATATCTACAGGCACATAAATCTCAGTAGAAGCAGCCCAGATAACAACGATACGTGCACATCCGTTCTTTTCCTTGAAGTCACGAATATCCTGACGCAAAGCCTCTACCATTTCCCAACGGGTCTTGCAGTCCTTCACATTGTCACCATCAAGGCGCTTTGCATAATTCTTATCGAAGGCCGCCTTCATAGGAACCACCTTTTCCAGTTCCTCACGAACCGGATTAATATCCTTCTCCTTCAACACTTCTGCATACATAGCAGCCTGATACGCATTCTGAGGATAAACATCCCAGGTTCCAAACACGATATCATCAAGACTTGCCAAAGGAACAATATCCTTATAATGCAGATACTTCTTGTCAGCACCACGGCCCACACGAATCTTATCATATTGGGTCATTGAGCCTACTGGCTTGGCCAAGCCCTTACGAGCCATAAACACACCTGTCATAAAAGTTGTGGCAACTGCGCCACAACCTACGACCATAATACCCAACTTGCCATCTGCAGGCTTCACATTTGTCTGTTTCATTGTTACGGTTTTTATAATGTTTAGTTATTAAAAGTATGATTTAGATTGCAAATATACGTAAAACTTTCAACAAAAAGAAAGTTTTTACAAACTTTATACTTCCCCATGCTCCACAGAAGGCTTTTCAAGTTACCCTAACCCGCATATTTATACCAACCATACACATGCAAAACTACAAAATGTTAGCTTATTCATCATTTTTATACGATTTTATTTGGCAGTAACAATAAAAAACTGTAATTTTGCAGTCGAACAATGTATAAAAATTCAAAGCATGAAGATTAAGACGAGCAGAATGGAAGCCCTAAAGATGCTTATCTCAAGCCAGGAGTTAGGCTCTCAGGAAGAAGTTTTACAGGCATTGGCCAAGGAAGGTTATACCGTAACCCAAGCCACCCTGAGTCGCGACCTCAAACAGTTGAAGGTTGCAAAAGCGGCATCAATGAACGGAAGATATGTATACGTACTGCCCAACGAGACAATGTACAAACGTGTCCCCAATCCACGTTCAGCCCGCGAGATGCTAATGACTTCAGGATTTACCTCTATCAACTTCTCCGGCAACATGATTGTTATCAAAACACGACCAGGTTATGCAAGCAGTATAGCCTACAATATCGACAACAGCGACATTCCGCAGATCTTAGGAACTATAGCTGGCGACGACACCATTTTTCTTGTTAAGAAAGAAGGTACGCGCGAGAAAGACATCATCGACCTGCTGGCAGAAATCATCCCCGACATTTATGGTTAAGCTATCAGCAGGCAAAAACTATTAGACAATAATAAAAACTTAGATATTAAATAAAAAGAGAAAATGGAAGAAGTAAAAGTAATGGTGGCAGACGAAAGTCACATCAAGTACATCGACACC
Source organism: Segatella intestinalis (assembly GCF_029348455.1). Taxonomy (NCBI): domain Bacteria; kingdom Pseudomonadati; phylum Bacteroidota; class Bacteroidia; order Bacteroidales; family Prevotellaceae; genus Segatella; species Segatella intestinalis. The sequence goes on along the minus strand of NZ_JARJVV010000029.1, from coordinate 13,666 downwards.
ATTCTGACAACCATCGCCGAAGCTGCTAAGAAGCGTGGCTCCGGCATCGCCAAGCGTTCTACAGAATACGTAGCGACCAAGATGCGTGAGGCAAAGGCTGTCATCGCTCTCCAGGGAGAGAAATTCGCAGGTTTCAGCTACATCGAGACATGGGGCAACAAGCACTACGTCACCACATCAGGCTTGATTGTTCATCCAGACTTCCGAGGCATCGGACTGGCCAAGCGCATCAAGAACCTGACTTTCACACTTGCCCGACAGCGATGGCCTCATGCCAAGATTTTCTCTTTGACATCCGGTTCTGCCGTGATGAAGATGAATACTCAGTTGGGCTATCTGCCTGTTACCTTTGCCGACTTGACAGACGACGAGTCATTCTGGCGTGGCTGTGAGGGCTGCATCAACGTTGACGTGCTGCATCGTACCAACCGCAAATACTGCATATGCACCGCCATGCTCTTCGACCCAGAGGAACATCTGCCTATCAAACTTCCACAGGATGTGATAGAGAGAATCCGAAAGATAGACGGTCCCAACTCAGAGCTTTAACTCTATAATATAATAAGGTGTTGGCAAGAATGCCAACAAAATATTAAACACAACACATTAAACATCAAACAAAATGGCAAATAAGAAAGTAGTAGTCGCCTTTAGTGGCGGTCTCGACACATCATATACAGTAATGAAGTTGACCCAGGACGGCTGGGATGTTTATGCTGCATGCGCCAACACGGGCGGTTTCTCTGCCGAGCAGTTGAAAACCAACGAGGAGAATGCGTACAAGCTTGGAGCCAAAGCATACGTTACCCTCGACGTTACCCACGAGTATTACGAGAAATCATTGAAATACATGATCTTCGGTAATGTACTCCGCAACAACTGCTACCCTATCTCTGTATCTTCAGAGCGTATCTTCCAGGCTATCGCCATCGCACGCTACGCCAAGGAGATTGGTGCAGATGCTATCGCTCACGGAAGTACTGGTGCCGGCAACGACCAGATTCGTTTCGACATGACCTTCCTGGTGATGGCTCCTGGCATTGAAATCATCACACTGACCCGCGACAAGGCGCTCTCACGCAAGGAAGAAGTTGACTACCTGAACGAGCATGGATTCTATGCCGACTTCACCAAGTTGAAGTATTCTTATAACGTAGGTATTTGGGGCACCAGTATCTGCGGTGGCGAGATTCTCGACCCAACACAGGGTCTTCCTGAAGAGGCTTACCTGAAGCACGTTACAGCTCAGGAAGAGGAAGCCGAATTAAAAATTACCTTCGAGAAGGGTGAGATTGTAGCTGTCAACGACGAGAAATTCGTCGACAAGATTGCTGCCATCCAGAAGATAGAAGAAATAGGAGCCTCTTATGCAATCGGCCGCGACTGCAACGTGGGTGACACCATCATCGGCATCAAGGGCCGTGTAGGTTTCGAGGCTGCCGCTCCTAAGCTTATCATCGAGGCTCACCGCCTGTTAGAGAAGAGCACACTGAGCAAATGGCAACAGTATTGGAAGGACCAGGTAGGCAACTGGTACGGAATGTTCCTCCACGAGAGCCAGTACTTAGAGCCAGTGATGCCCGATATCGAGGCAATGCTGACTTCTTCTCAGCGCAACGTAAACGGCACTGCCATCCTGAAGCTCCGCCCATACAGTTTCCAGACTGTTGGTATCGATTCACCAGACGATTTGACCAAGTCTAAACTCGGTGAGTATGGCGAGATGCAGCATGGTTGGACAGCCGAGGATGCGAAGGGCTTCATCAAGGTAAGCTCTACCCCACTCCGTGTTTATTATGGTATGCATCCTGACGAGCAGCGTTAATATTAAAAACGAGGAACAATGAAAAAGCTTTATCTTTCCGACCACGACAAAAAGATCGGTGGCGTATGTGGAGGGCTTGCTGACTATTTCGACATCGACCCTATTATCCTGCGCATCATTTGGTTCGTAGCCATCTGCTGCTATGGGACTGGTCTTCTCCTATATTTAGGGTTTTGGATATGCCTTCCTCGTGAGAACAACGTTAGATACTAATTCTAACGGTATTAGAAAGATACAATAAACAAAACAGAAGGACAAGAGAATTCTTCACTCTTCGTTCTTCACTCTTCACTTAGATTATGATTAGAGTAGGAATTTTAGGAGCAGCTGGTTATACAGGAGGTGAGTTGATTCGCCTCCTTATCAACCATCCTGAGGCAGAGATTGTTTTCGCCAACAGCGAGAGTAACGCCGGCAACCTGGTGGCTGAGGTTCACGAGGGATTGTATGGCGAGACTGACTTGAAATTTACAGCCGAAATGCCTTTCGACCAGGTGGATGTCATCTTCTTCTGCTTCGGTCACGGCAAGAGCGAGGCGTTCCTGAAGGAGCACAATGTTCCGGAGAACGTGAAGATTATCGACCTGGCACAGGACTTCCGTCTTGCCCCTGAGACTGTGGCTGCTACCCAGCAGCCAACCCCAGCCGCTCACGATTTTGTATATGGTCTTCCAGAAATAAATGAATCAAAAATAGCCGTAGCTCAGCACGTAGCAAACCCAGGTTGTTTTGCAACTTGCATTCAACTTGGTTTGTTGCCTGCTGCTAAGATGGGCCTCATCAACAGCGATGTATCTGTCAACGCCATTACCGGTAGCACCGGCGCTGGTCAGAAGCCAGGCGCCACTACCCATTTCTCATGGCGCAACAACAACATGAGCATCTACAAGGCATTCAACCATCAGCACGTGCCAGAGATTCGTGAGAGTCTGAAGCAGACACAGGGTTATCTCGATGCAGCCATCGACTTCATCCCGTACCGTGGCGACTTCGCCCGTGGTATCTTTGCAACAGAAGTAGTGAAGACCGATAAGCCTATCGAGGAAATCGTGGCAGGTTACAAAGAGTTCTATAAGGATGCCAAGTTCACCCACTATGTGGATAAAGCTATTGACCTGAAGCAGGTAGTGAATACCAACAAGTGCCTGGTTCATGTGGATAAGTATGGTGATAAGCTCCTCATCACTTCCTGCATCGACAACCTCCTGAAAGGTGCAGTGGGTCAGGCTGTTCAGAACATGAACATCATGTTTGGTCTCGACCAGACAGCAGGTTTAAAACTCAAGCCATCAGCATTTTAGATAAAAAAATTCGGAAGAACGGATGAAAAATCATTCGTTCTTCTATCATAAAAAATAGTTTGTAATAAGATAACTCTATGAGTTGTTTTTCTTAAAACATAGATTTAACATGAAACTTTACGACGTATATCCTCTTTTCGATATTAATATTGTAAAAGGACAGGGCTGCAAGGTATGGGACGATAAGGGTCAGGAATATCTCGACCTCTATGGCGGTCATGCCGTTATCAGCATCGGTCATTGCCATCCTCACTATGTGGAGATGCTCACCAACCAGTTGAACAACCTGGGTTTCTATTCCAACTCTGTCATCAACAAGTTGCAGTTGAAACTCGCTGAGCGTCTGGGCAAGATAAGCGGTTATGAAGATTATCAGTTCTTCCTCATCAACTCTGGTGCCGAGGCTAACGAGAATGCCTTGAAGTTGGCTTCTTTCACCAACGGAAGAACTCGCGTGCTTTCTATAGAAAAGGCTTTCCACGGCAGAACATCCCTTGCCGTAGAGGTAACCAATAATCCAAAAATCATCGCACCAATCAATGACAATGGTCACGTAACCTATCTTCCAATCAACGATTTGGAGGCTTGGGAAAAGGAACTTGCCAAGGGCGATGTATGTGCTTGTATCATCGAGGCTATTCAGGGCGTAGGTGGCTGCAACATGGTAACTCCTGAGTTTGCTCAGGGCTTGCAGGCTGCCTGCAAGAAATACGGCACTTTCCTCATCTGCGATGAAATCCAGTGCGGTTATGGCAGAAGCGGTAAGTTCTTCGCTCACCAGTGGTTGGGCATTAAGCCAGACCTCATCACCGTAGCCAAGGGTATCGGTAATGGTTTCCCTATGGGTGGCGTATTGATTTCTCCTGAGTTTACACCTGTATATGGTCAGTTAGGTACTACCTTCGGTGGCAACCACCTGGCATGTACTGCCGCTCTCGCCGTTCTCGATGTTTTCGAGAAGGAGAACCTGGTACAGAATGCGCATGAGGTTGGCGAATATCTCATTGCCCAGCTGAAGGAATTGCAGAAACGCAACAGTCATATCACAGAGGTTCGTGGCCGTGGCTTGATGGTAGGCGCCGTACTCGACATTCCTCACAAGGAAGTGCGCAGCAAGCTCATCCACGAGCAACACTGCTTCACCGGTTGCGCCGGCACCAACATCCTCCGTATCCTCCCTCCATTGGTATTGACCAAGGAGAATGTGGATGACTTCATCGGAAGATTGGAAACCGTATTGAAGGAAGTATAAACCCATTGAGATAAGGATATAAAGATATGTGCGTGCAAAGTTAAAGAAAACTTTGATGTCTCACAATACGGGATTAGTCGATGGCTTACATCGTTACTTGAGAATTAGCTATGGCGAGATGGATGATAACAATGCCGCAACTTATATGATGCAAGGAAGCAATTATAACGATACAAGGAAGCCTCAGGGCGGACGCATCAAAATGCGTTCGCCCTGCTAATATTTTACGCCATAAGATACAAGTTATCACATTATTATATATATTTGTAAGATGCAAGATCTTAGGTGTGTCGGTCTTGACATTTTAACTAAATAAGCATAACAATGGAACCATCTATATACAGTTTTTCACTTTGTACCGCACTGCCGTTAATGTTATTCTTCGGCTTTTATTTTTTGTTTGCAAAGACTCCTGAAAAGAAAATTTTCAAGAATTATCTCCGCTCCCGACAGATTATGGGTATAGCTATGTTGCTGCTTTCGGCAAACTATTCGGTACATTTCTTCTTTGGTATCCGATTCAAAAATGCGGATTCTGCCATATTGATGAACATGTCCACATACTTTCTGTGCTATTCTCTGTTCAGTTCGGCATTGATAATGTTGCTTGATCGTTTTTACATTACCAAACGGCGTGTGTGGACACATATCATTTTATGGATTATATTTTCAACTCTTTCCGGAGTTGTGTTGTTCCTGTTGCCAAGCGGAATCATGCAAAAATTCTCTTTATTTGCTTTAGCTGCCTGGTTAGTCGTTTTTGGAGTCGTTTTAGCTCGCAGAGTCATAATTGCATATCGTAGAGCCATTCGGATTTTCAATGAAACTCAGGCGGATGATATAGGCGCATATATCGAATGGCTTTCCATATTCACTTATTGGGCACTTATCTTCGGTGTCGGATGCGGATTGCTGACATTTCTGCCAGACGAATATGTTTTTATCTGGATTTTGTCGTCAATACCGTTCTACAGCTATCTTTTCTACAGCTATCAGAACTACCTGCTGTTCTATGAACAGGTAGAAAATGCGTTTGAGCAGGATATACAATCTGAAGAAGAACTTCTGACAAATTCGGAAACTGAACATGAAATAGTTTCTGAGAAAGAAGTTCCTAAGTCCTATACAGAATTTATAGAGAGGGTTGACAACTGGATAAAGACAGACGGCTATGTACAGCAGGGACTTACCATAAAAGAACTGTCCGAAATACTTTATACGAACCGTACCTATCTTTCCGCTTATATCAAGACTACGTATAAAATGACATTCCGCGAATGGATAACCAGTCTCCGGTTGGAGTATGCGAAAAACATACTGAAGGAGCATCCAGAAATCAATATACAGAAGCTGGCTGAGTCTTCTGGTTTTCTTTCCCAAAGTAACTTTATCAAATTATTTTCCGAGAAAGAAGGATGTACGCCTGCCAAATGGAAAAAATCAAATCGGGAATAATTTGTGTAGTAAAACAACATCGGAAAAGGTCACAGAAACCCATTTCCAAAAAGTGCTCAAACGACAAAAAAGTGCTAATTCGACAATTCAAAAAGTGCTAATTCGACAAAAAGATGCTCAAACGACATTATTTATAAAATTTTATAGCAAAAGTTTTTCTAATCTTTTGGGCATAGAATGAAATTTATTATCTTTGGACAGGACAAAGATAATAAATATAAGTTTATATGAGCAGAAAAATCACTTTTCTTACCTTGTTTCTGTGGCTGATGACGGTAACTTTTCCTGTCATTGCGCAGCAGAAAACAGACACGACCTACACCTTCCGCTTCGTTTCGCAGAAGGACATGTTCTACGTTCCTTGGAATGGCAATGACACGGAACTTGCCCGCCTGTTGGAATGTATCGAAAACAGTAAAGCAACAATTTTTGACGGCAAGTTGCCGCTACTGGTTGACGGCTACTGCAATTCGCTGGGCGGTGAAGCTGAGAACCTTGCAACGGCGAAGATCCGTGCCAATCGAGTAAAATCAGAACTGATTACACGCGCGAAAATCAAGGAAGAAAACTTCATTACCCACAATCATGCGACAGGGGGTGATTTTGTGATCGTGCGCCTGACGGTACCCGCAAAGGAAACAGCCGCGATGGAAGCGGAAGCGCGACGCAGGGCAGAAGCAGAACGCTTAGAAACCGAGACGCGTGCCGAACAGGAACGGCGTGCCGAAGAGCAGCGCAAGGCGGAAGAAGCCCGACTTGCCGCTGAACCAACGGTCGCCGGCCGAAGGGAAAGGCAAAAGGCAGAAGCCGAGAAAGCCGCTCTACAAAATACACTTGCCGGCACGCCGTCGGAAACTAAAATCACAACTGGTTATCATCTCTCCCTGCGTGCCAACTTGCTGCGCTGGGCTACCCTGACACCAGATCTTGGCGTGGAATGGCGCATCTGCCCATCGTGGAGCATTGCCGTAAACGGCTCATGGACTTCTTGGACGTGGAGCGACAAGGACCGCCGCTATGCACTCTGGGAAGTGGCTCCGGAAATACGTTATTACATGGGTGAGAAGAAAGCCTGGTATTTGGGTGCGATGTTCAAGGCTGGACAGTTCAACTACAAGCTCTCCGAAACAGGCAAGCAAGGCGACCTGATGGGTGGCGGCATCACCACCGGCTATCAGCTACGGCTGAACAAGGCACTGACTCTTGATTTCAACCTCGGTTTGGGCTACCTAAATGCCGATTTCGAAAAATATGAAGTCATCGACGGTGTACGTGTACGTCGTGGCAACGAGACAAAAGATTGGTGGGGTCCCATCAACGCCGGTGTGACATTGGTGTGGAAACTTTTCTAACAGAGGGAGGAAGACAATATGAAAGCAAGACAATATATATATATGATGGGAATGGCAGCTGCCGTGCTGCTCTCTTCCTGCGTGAAGGACACGCTTTATGACACGCCGCATCCCGACTATGGGAAAATTGCGGTGACAGCCGACTGGTCGGCCTGCGGTGAGGGTATCGACATACCTGCCACATGGACGGTCACCATGGGCGACTATACGGGTACGGAGACTTCCGCCACCCATGCCCCCGACCACCTGTTTGCTCCGGGCAGCTACACCCTTGCGGTGTGGAACCCAGCTGAAGAAATCACGGTGAACGGCACCACAGCCACCATTGCCGCAGCCACAGGAAACCGGGCAGGCACGGATGCCTTTGTGAACAATGCCCCGGGATGGTTCTTCACCTATACGAAACAGGTGAGCATCGAGAAAGACAAGGACTATCTGCTGACCGCCGCAATGAAGCAGCAGGTACGCGAACTGACGCTTGTCGTCAAACCGACGGGTGATGCCGCCGGACGCATCACGGAGATTGTTGCCCATCTGACGGGTGCAGCCGGAACACTCGACTTCGCTACCGATACCTACGGAGCCGCTTCAAACGTCGTGCTGCCCTTCACCAAGATAACCGAAGGTGACGATGCCGGCAAGTGGAAAGCCACGGTGCGGCTGCTGGGTGTGACCGGCACGGAACAACTGCTGACGGCTGAAATCCGCTATGCGGACGGCAACCCGAGCCCCACCACGCTGAAAAGCGACCTCACAGAAGCTCTCAAGGAGTTCAACACCAGAAAGGGCAAATCGCTGACCCTCGGCGGAACGCTGGTTGAGACTCCCGAAGGCATGGAAGTGGACGAAGCCGAAATCAACGGCTGGGAAGAAGTGAAAGGTGATGATGTAAATGCCGATATGTAAATAATTAGCAAACCGAACGCAGAAGCAAAGCTTGCTTTGATTTTGCTGAGGTGCAGCAATTATTGAAATGGAATTTAAATAATAAAATGACAGATATAATGAAGACAAGATTTTTTGCACTTGCGGCACTCGCCCTCGCACTGGTAGCCTGCAACAACGACAACGAGAACCTGAACGGTGACCTCGTGGCCGCCCAGTTTACCGCCGACATCGCCCCCGCCACCCGTGCCAGCGGAACCACTTGGGACAACGGTGACCGTATCGGCATCACCGACATCGGCAACGATACCCAGTACGGCAACGTGCCTTTCATCCTGAAGAACGGGAAATTTGAGGCAGAAGGAAAGGTTATCTATTTCGAAGATACAAAGACCCATACTTTCCGCGCCTACTATCCGTACAACGCGGCGGGAGGCATCCTCGCAGCCACGACCGATGCCACGGCGCAACAGAACCAGCCTGCCATCGACTTCCTCTTTGCTTCAGGAGCTACGGGAGACAAACACAGCCCGGTGGTGAGCTTCACCGATAAAACCGGCAAAGGTGGTGAAAACAACTCCTTCCACCACCGCATGAGCCAGATAACCCTTACCCTCGAGGCGGGCGACGGCGTGGATTTCAGCGTGGTCAAGCCTGGACGTTACACGCTGGACGGATTGTTACTCACCGGTACGTTCAACACGGCCGACGGTATTGCCACCGCAGACAACGGGGCACAGACCGGAGAACTGACCATGAATCTGGCAGACGGCAATCTCACGTCATCGATCATCCTCTTCCCGCAGACAGTTGCATCCCTGCCGTTGGTTGTGAATTACAAAGGTCAGGAATATCATGCCACACTCACCACGCCCGAAGGCGCACTGCAGGCGGGCAACAACTATACCTATACCGTCAAGGTACGCAACAAAGTCCTTGAAGTCAGCGAAGCCACCATTGCAAAGTGGAACGACATAGACGGTGGAGAAGTGGATGCTGACCTGTAAGATGTTAATAATTAATTGATTAGAATGAAGAATTATGAGGCATAGATTATTTATCCCCGCAGTCCTCGCGCTGCTGTTCGCCCTCGCCGCCTGCACACAGGACGAACTGGCTGACGGTAGCCGTCTGTCCAAAGAGGAATATCCTATAATCATCCATGCCACCGGACTGTCCGTGGAGGCTGCCCCATCAACCCGTGCATCCGTGGACGGCGACTGGCAGGGCATCAATTCCGTGGCACTCAAGATTGGCGATGCGGTAAAGAAATACACCGTTACGGCTACGGATGCCGACGGCTACAAGAGTGCCACGCTGACCTCCAACGACCCGTACTACTGGATCAGCCGCAACCCGATTACCGTATCGGCATGGTGGCCCTTCAACAATGCCGACATCACACAGATGCCTGCCGTGAAGGTGGCAGAAGACCAAAGCAAACTGGCTGACTTCCAGAAAAGCGACTTCATCTCTGCAGAAAACCGGACGGTGGAATTTAACAACCCGACTCTTGAATTTACCCACCGCACGGCACGCGTGGCAATCGAACTGAAGCCCGGCACGGGATTCACGAGCGTAGCCGGTGCCACGGTGAGCCTCGTGAGCCTGTCAGCTGATAACGGCAACCCGACCGCCATCAAGACTTACAACGCAAGCGGCAACACCTACGAGGCACTGACTGCCCCGCAGACCGTTGTGGCAGGCAAACCGTTCGTCAAGGTGGAACTCGGGGGCGGCACCTTCTACTTCCGCCCGCAGAACAACGTCGTATTAGAGGCGGGCAACCGCTATACCTACACCGTCAAGGTGAACACCACCGGCTTGACGTTAGAGGGTTGCAACATCGGCAGCTGGGTTGACGGCGGCGGCGAAAGCGGCGCGGCTGAGGATTTGGGCTACATCTACGACAGCAACACCAATACCTACACGGTCTATAACGCCGACGGCCTGATGAATGTAGCCGAATTAGTGAACGGAGGTAAGACCGACATAAACATTACCCTCACCGCCGACATTGACCTCACAGGCAAAGGCTGGACGCCGATAGGCACAGACTACGACAACTCATACACCGGCACCTTCGACGGCGGCGGCCATACCATCACGGGGCTGACCGTTACGACAAATGACGAATATGCGGGTCTGTTCGGCTATCTCGGTAATTTCAATAATGGCGCCGCTACGGTGAAGAATGTGGTGATGGATGGCATACAGATAACATGCAATCACAGGTTGGGTTATGCCGGCGGCGTGGCAGGATTTAGCTAGGGCACCATTGAAAACTGCTCGGTGTCGGGCAGCATTAGCGGCACGGTGAGCGTCGGCGGTGTGGTGGGTGTTCAAAGGGACCATCCCATCACCGGATGCAGTTCCTCTGCCACAGTGAAGGGAACGATCAATGTCGGCGGCGTGGCAGGTCAGACGATTTTTGGTGCCACCTTGACCGCTTGCTATGCCACAGGCAACGTGATCATAGAAATAGACCGCACACAGAATATCTCTGGCGGCGGTCTGGTAGGATTCAACGACGGAATAAGCCTCCTTTCCTGCTATGCCACGGGCAACGTAACCAGTACGGGTAGTAGCACTGGCTATGTACATATCGGCGGCTTTTTGGGAGATAACTACATTACCGTGACCGCCTGCTATTGGAAGAACAATCATGAACAAGGTATCGGCTACAATAGGGAAAGCACCAAAGTCACGAAGGTGGACGGCACCAGCGTAACCTGGAAGAACGCCGTTGATGCCATGAACACCGCCTTGCAGAACGCAGGCTCAGAGTGGCGTTACGAACTTAAAGGAGCATTGCCTACCTTGAGGAAGCAGTAAACCGTCGGGCGGAAAAGTTACGCCCGCAACGAAAAGAACCAGAGTAATAAAATAACAGATATTATGAGGATAAGATTTTTTGCACTTGCAGCGCTCGCCCTCTTATTGGGCGCCTGCACACAGGATGAAGCGGGTTTCCTGCCGGAAGGGGCGGAAGGCACATCCATCGTCTTCACCGCCACGGGGCTGAATCCCGTCGCGACAGCCACCGCCGGCACCCGTGCCCCGGTGGACGGCAATTGGGAGGGTGTGCAGAGCGTGGCAGTCCTGATGGACGGCACGGTGAAGGCATACGACGTAACGCCCACCACCGCCGACCCCACCAGCGCCACGCTGACTTCCACCGACCCGTACTACTGGACCAACCACAACAACATCACCGTTACGGCGTGGTGGCCCTACACCGCTGGCGAGACAACCCCGCCTGCGGTAAAGGTAAAAGCCAACCAAAGTGCCCAGAAAGACTTTGAGGGCAGCGACCTCATCGTAGCCGACGGGCAGACGGTGACCTACGGTAGCCCCACGCTGCGCTTCACCCACCGCACGGCGCGGGTAACCATCGTTCTGACGGACTACACCGAGGGGCTGGCATCCGTGCAGCTGACGGGTCTCTCCACCGAAGGCGACAACCCGGATATAATCGTCCCGTATGACAAGGGTAGCAACACCTACATCGCCCTCGTAGCCCCGCAAAGTGTGGCAGCTGGCACGACCTTCATTACCTGCACCTTCACTAACGGCAAGACCTTCGTTTATAAGATGAAGAATGCTACCGACTGGCAGGCGGGCGGTGAATATACCTACACCGTCTCCCTCGCTGCGGCAAAAGACCTGGGCTATACCATAGAGAGCAACGGCAGCTACACGGTCTATAACGCCGATGGTCTGATGAATATAGCCAAATTAGTGAACGGAGGTAAGACCGACATTAACATTACCCTCGACACTGACATTGACCTCACAGGCAAAGACTGGACACCGATAGGCACAGACTACGACAACTCATACAAAGGCACCTTCGACGGTGGCGGCCATACCATTACGGGGCTGACCTTTACGACAAATGACGAATATGCGGGTCTGTTCGGCTGGCTCAATAGAGCTGGTACGGTGAAGAACGTGGTGATGGAGGGCGTACAGATAACAAGCAATCAAATATATGGCGGCAGTATTGGCGGCGTGGTAGGATCTGGCTGGGGCACCATTGAAAACTGCTCGGTGTCGGGCAGCGTCAGCGGCACGGTGTATGTCGGCGGTGTGGTGGGTGTTCAAATAGGCGGTTCCATCACCGGATGCAGCTCCTCGGCCACAGTGAAGGGAACGGTCGATGTCGGCGGCGTGGCAGGTCAGACGAATTCGAGTGCCACCCTGACCGCTTGCTATGCCACGGGCAACGTGACCATAGAAATAAACCCCAAAAAGAATATCGCTGGCGGCAGTCTGGTGGGAATGAACGCAGGAAGCAGCCTCCTTGCCTGCTATGCCACGGGCAACGTAACCAGTACGGGGAGTAGCACTGGCTATATGCATATCGGCGGCTTTTTGGGAGATAACTATAATACCACCGTGACCGCCTGCTATTGGAAGAACAATCATGAACAAGGTATCGGCTACAAAAAGGCAGGCACCGTCACCGAAGTCACGAAGGTGGACGGCTCTGTCGTTACCTGGCAGAAAGCCGTTGATGCCATGAACACCGCTTTGCAGAACGCTGGTTCAAAGTGGCGTTACGAACTTAACGGAACATTGCCTACCTTGAAGAAGCAGTAAGCCGTTGCGGGCGGAAATGTTCCCCCCGCAACGAACATTAACCGACAAGGGTCTATATGCCACGATGAAAAGGTGGCGTATAGACCCTTGATTATATGGTGACATTCGTAATCTACATCTCCGCTTTCTGTTTTTTTATGAAAAAAGTATCAAAGTATCATCTTTTTGGCTGAACGTAGAGATAAATTACTGATATATAATAGGATAGAAGAATGATACATTTTGGATTATCTTACAAGAAGTATCATAGAAGTATCATTAATCTGATAGAAGTATCATTAATCTGATAGAAGTATCATAAAAAACGTCATCTAAGTATCACAAAATCGTCATGAGACATTATGCATAAAAGCAAAGCCGCAGATCTGCAAGGAGTGCCCAAGAATCGCCTGACTTTTGGGCACTCTGTGCACACCGCATGGGCAATCAATGCCCATCGCTTGTTCTATTGATGCCCAGCGCTTGTTCACTGAGTGCCCAGCGCTTGTTCACTGAGTGCCCACTTGACGGGCAAGACAGACCACCTGATGGTCTCTTACAGAACGGCTTATGTGATTTTATTCCTAATCCAGCTTGTCAATCTTTCTTCTTATTCATAGTTTGTATATGCATTCTTTACATACAGGAAGAGTAGGTGCTAAAGTTTTGAAACTGTACGGTTGGAATTACCCAATACGCCCTGAAGGAGCTGGAGCCCATATAAGCAGCACGCCCTGAAGGGGCAGAAGCTCTTAGCCCAGGGCAACGCCCTGGGTGTTTATGGATGCGAACCTGTCGCCCTGTAAGGGCAAAAGCTTTCAATACCAGGCAATTAACAAAGCTTTTGCCCTTACAGGGCGCCTTGCCGATTGCTACTACACCCAGGGCGTTGCCCTGGGCTAAGAGCTTCTGCCCCTTCTATTATATTTGCACTTGGAAAAATAAAGAGGTAAAAATCTTTATATCTGCAAATTATTGTTAACTTTGCAGGAAAATAGATAAGTACAATAAA
>NZ_JARJVV010000028.1:0-21679 GCF_029348455.1 Segatella intestinalis | reverse complement strand
CCTTAAAAAGGATAAAACGATCAAGGGAAGTATCAACTTAAAAAGAATGAAAGCTGGCTGGGACGAAAATTACCTGTCAAAACTTTTGGAGGCGAACGCATTTTGATGCGTCCGCCCTGTAGGTGAGGGTGCATTCTTGAATTGTTTCAAACTCACCGATGCCGATTTCAATACTCTCACCAAGAACGTTACTCGCATCGAGCGCGAAACTTTCCGCAACTGCCACGACGGACTGCAGACCATCGACATTCACTCAGGAATCACTTTCATCGGCGACGGCGCCTTTGCCGACAATACTGCGGTGAAAGAGGTTATCGTGCATAGTGGTACACAGATTGATGCGCGGAGTTATGATGGCACTCATGGCATCTTCCTCAACATGGATCCCAACAAGGTGCAAGTTGTATTTAAGGACGAAGCCGAGAAACACTACAGCATTTATCGCGACAATATCGTTGTGGATGGTGTAAATAAGGGTAACGCATTTATGTATCTTCTCACCAAGACTCTCGACGAGAATGCTACCGACTATGAGGTCGTAGCCCAGCGCCATGCCGACGTCCTCCTCAAACGCACATTTAAGTCAGGTTGGAATACGCTCGTGCTGCCTTTTGGTGCTCGCGATAATGGTAAAACAGTGAAGTGCGCCCGTATTTATCAGAAAGCACTCAATGCTTTTGATGGCGAGGGTTTTATGATAGCTGCCTATCGTGGTTTGGCAAAGAATGATGCACAGCCCGACAACAGTACCTTCTATTTCCTGCAGTACGCCGACTACGACAATGATCCGCTCGATGAGTTTGAGCCTCTCCTCGTCAGAATGACGCAGAAAGACATCGACAACGCCAAAGGAGTCTATACTTTCGAGGATATCGAACTCAACTACGATGCCGGCAACAACACCTCATACACAGCCGAACAGGCGAAACAGCGCATGGGAAAGAATGAAAAAGACGAATATTTCACCGGCAACTACGACCAAAAGCTCAACGACAAGTTCAAGAAGTGCAGCTATGATAATTTCTATTTTACAGGAACATTGCATCTGCAGCAGGGTAATGCTACAGAGGGTTCCGCTTTCATCGCTCCTGGCGACTATATCATTCAGGACAATACTTTCGTAAAGTGTCTCGCAGGCAAGAAGTACGGACTCAAGGGATTCCGTGGTTATTTCAAGCAGTTGCCATCAAGTTCATCAACTGCCAAGGGCAATATCGGCATCTGTCTCGTTGACCGCAATGGCGTAGTTTCTTCCATTCATCAGGTGGACGGAGCATCGCTTACGTCAGCATCCGTTGCTCCTGTCGCAGTCTACAACCTCAGTGGCCAGCAGGTTGGCAATTCTCTTTCCACTCTTGCCAAGGGCGTTTATATCGTTAAGGGCAAGAAATTCGTTAAAAAGTAAATCATTGCAATCATGAAGAAAAAATATCAACAACCTCTCGTAAGAGTTCAAAGCGTAGAAGGTGAACCTCTGTTGAATGGCGGCTCCATAGTCGACAGCAATGGCAACCAGAAGGACACGATGGGTTCCGACACCACTACTGGCGGTACGGAAGGTGAAGGCGGCATTGTGTGGGGCGATGCTAAGCCTTATAACCCCTGGACAGCTTGGGATTAAGGTTTATTGTAAGCAAAATGCGGGATTGAAGAATTCACTCAATCCCGTATTTTATTTTTTTTGCTGTTGAATTTAAATCGCTAACTACTCAGTACCTCTATTGAAAACTTTGAATAGAAAAGCCTCGAAAAAATGAAAGCGGCTTCGATAGTCAATGAAGCCTATTTCGTAGAGCAATGAAAGCGGCTTCGTAAGCAGTTGAAGCCTATTGATTTGTGGTTTAACGATTTTAGCGCTCCACCATCTGCTGCAACTCACTGAGGGAGGTTGCCACTTCGATGTAGTCGTGCCAGTTGCCACGAATCATGCCCTGCGAAGCCATGTCGTCGAGGAGGGCGATGGTGGAGTTCCAGAAGCCCTTCATGTTGTAGAGAATCACCTTTTTGCTGTGATAGCCAATGGTGTGGGAGGCTGCCACAGTGAAGATTTCGTCGAGGGTGCCGATGCCGCCAGGGAGCGCCACGACGATGTCGCTCTGGGAGAGCAGCAAGTCCTTGCGGTCGCTGAGATTGTCGCAAGGAATCTCTACGTCGAGGTCGGGAAAAGTCTTGCCGCCTCGCTCTACAATGGTGGGAACTACGCCTATGGCTCTGCCGCCATGCGCCTTGACTGCCTTGCCGATGGTGTTCATCAGGCCGATGTTGCAGCCGCCGAAAACTAAGTCGTGCCCTTGCTCTGCCATCCACTTGCCCATCTCCTCTGTGAGACGGAAGTAGTCGCTGTCAATATGGGTGTTTGCTGAACAGAATACTGCTATTTTCATTGTTATTATGTTTTTTATGTTTTGCCGAGTGCAGGATATCTTTTGCAAAGATTGCACCAACGAGCGCAATGAAAGCTTGCTTTCAGATTGCCGAGTGCAGCTAATCTTATGCAAAGTTAAATAAAAACTTTGGATTTGATTTCTTTTTCTGACTATTATTTCTTACTTTTGCAAACAATATAACTAATCTACCATTGCACAGATGACTAAAAACAGAATAATAAGATATTTTTTGATGTGGATTTGTTGTTTGTCGAGCCACGTCGCTGAGGCTGTGCCGACCCTTCAGGACGGCGGGGCTTGGGCGAAGCAGGGCGTTACAGAGAGAAGGCTCAACGAGCTCGACGGACTGGCGCACCATCACGCAACGGGTCTCGTGCAGGATAGACAGGGAATGATCTGGGTGGCAACATGGAACGGACTGAGCCGATACGAC
Source organism: Segatella intestinalis (assembly GCF_029348455.1). Classification (NCBI taxonomy): domain Bacteria; kingdom Pseudomonadati; phylum Bacteroidota; class Bacteroidia; order Bacteroidales; family Prevotellaceae; genus Segatella; species Segatella intestinalis. Next base: position 18,859 of record NZ_JARJVV010000028.1, on the reverse strand, counting down.
GGCTATCGCTTCGTGTCGTTCAAGCCGAAGGCGGGCGATGGATGCTCGATGGGCGTGAACCGCATCAAGGATATTCGTATTCGCGATCCTTATATATATTGTAATGCGGAAGGCTACTGCTTTGTCTTCGATATCCGCACGGGGCGGTTTGATGACAGCCATCTCTCCTGGAACAAGGCGCTGCGCAAATGGGGCTTCTCCGGTCAGGGAACGAAACGGCTGAAGACAGCCGACGGAGTGGAGTGGGCAGTGGACTCTCTGGGCGTAAGGATGAGCTACCGCAAGCCGTGTTATGCTACGTGGCTGTTGAGGCAACCAGGATGTCAGGTGAGGGCACTCTTCCGCGACCGCGAGGGACGGATATGGGTGTGCTCGCGCGACGATGCCTCTGTGAGAATCTACGACGCCAATCTGAATCTTCTGGGATTTCTTGGAGCCGACGGCCGACTGCATGGCGAGAAGACTCCTTTCCGGTCGGCTGTGTACACGATGTTGCAAGACGAGGACGGCAGCCTATGGTTGGGATGCAAACCTGGTGGACTGTTGCATCTGTCGCCCCGTGCCGACGGCAGCTACGACATCAGCCGAATAGCGCTTGTAATCCGTGGTAGGGAGAAAGAACATCATGTTTACTCAATGCAGAAAGACCGATGGGGCAGACTGTGGGTGTCAACGCTGAACCATGGACTGTTCTGTCTTACCCGTACGGGAAAGAGTTGGAGGTGTCAGCCCATCGTTCTCTCTCATGACGACAAGACAGGCAAGTACTTGGGGGTGCGAATGATATATATCAGCCATCGTGACGAGCTGCTGGCGGGCACAACGCTTGGACTTTTCGCCACGAAGCTTACTGCCGCCAATCCAGCCTCGCTGCGCTTTATCCGGCATGAGCGTGAGGGCGGAAGAGACGGCAGCCTGAGTTGCTCTGCCGTCATGTTTATGGCGGAGGACAGGGCCAACAGACTCTATATCTGCACCGAGGGCAGCGGACTGAACATGGTGGAGCCCGGTATTTCGCTGCTCAGCAAAGATGTGGACTTCAGACACTTCGACAGGCGCGATTTGCCGGAGGACTTCCTCTTGTCGGCTTTCGCGTATGGACAATATATGTGGTTTGTGGGCACCAACGATTTGACGGGCGTGGACGTGGAACATGGACTATCGCTCTATTTCAACCACCGCACATGGACCGATGAGCTGATTTTCTCGGATGCGCAGCCCCAGAGATGGAAAGGCGGCAAATGGCTCATGGGACTGATGGACGGTCTGGTGCTGATGGATATGGACCGGCTGACGAAGCGCACCAAGGCACCGCGCATCGTACTGACAAAGGTGTCGGTGGAAGAAGGCGAGATGATGGAGGCGGTGAGCGCCCACGACACCATCTGCCTCAATGAGACAGAGCGCAATGTGAAGATTGAGTTTGCTGCCATCGACTATGCCAACACCCAGTCGATAAGCTATAGATTCCTGTTGGACGACGGTGTATGGAACACCTTAGAGAACAGCCACACGGTGACGCTGCTCAACCTTTCGCCCGGTACGCACACGTTGCGGGTGGAGTCGAAACTGCCCACAGGACAATGGGCGGGCAACGTGAAAGTGGTGACAATCTTCGTGAAACCAACCATCTGGCAGACTACTACCGCCAAGGTGCTGTATGTGCTGCTGGCGCTGTTGTTTATCTATATCGTGGTGTACGTGACGAGGACAATTCGCTCCTCCCACCGCAAGCAGAGGGAACTCTTGGGGCAGTATCTCGACCTGATGGAGAAATATGACAAGGAGAAACACCTCGTCGTGGCTGTCAAGGCTGCTGGGGTAGACAAAACTGCTGTTGAGGTGGCAGAAAAGGCTGCTGAGGAAACGGTTGTTGTCGACGGTCAACAGCCCTTGCAAGCCGACAGCCGCAGCGTAGGCGAGGAGAGCATGAACGAGGAAGACCAGCGCTTCATGCAATGCGTGGTGGAGTTTGTGGAACAGCACATCGACAATTCCGACCTCAGTGTGACCGAGCTGGCAGCCAAGCTGAACGTCAGCAAGTCGGGACTGAACCGCAAACTGAAGAGCCTGTTGGGTGTGGCGCCCAAGGAGTTTATCAACAAGGCACGCATGAACCGTGCCGTGGCGCTGTTGCATCACAGCGACCTTCCAGTGAAGGAAATCGCCTATCGTTGCGGTTTCAGCGATCAGAACTACTTCGGTAAGTGTTTCAGGGCGGCAATGGGCGTCAGTCCGTCTGAATATAGGCAGAAAAACGGGCTTTGAAACGTTTTTACCGAACATTTGGAACGTTTTTACCACTCATGTCGGGGGTTTTGGGCTACTTTTGCCCTCGACATTCTACTTCAAATATTTAAAAACTAATAGCAAAAACCTATGAGAAAAGTAGCGATTATTTTTATGAAGAAGTGTTCAGTACTATTGCTGATGCTTCTTTTCCCGTTAGGAGTGTTGGCGCAAAGCGTCACCGTTAGCGGACAAGTAACTGACGAGGCTGGCGAACCAATTATTGGCGCAAGCGTAAGGATTCCCGGCACATCGGTGGGAGTGGTGACCGATATGGACGGCAATTACTCAATCTCTGTTCCGAAAGGAAAACAACTCGAAATCACTTATGTGGGTTATAAGAAGGAAGTGATCATTGCCAAGGAAGGCAAGATGACTGTCCAGTTGAAGGAAGATTCCAACATGCTTAACGAAGTGGTGGCTATCGGATACGGAACCGTAAAGCGCAAGGACGTGACAGGTTCGGTTTCTTCGGTAGGCAACACAGAACTCGTGTCGGTGCCTGTGGCTTCGCCTGTTGAGGCCATGCAGGGTAAGCTGGCTGGTGTGCGCGTCACCATGCCTGAGGGCAACCCCGACGCCGAGGTCATCATCCGCGTGCGTGGTGGTGGTTCTATCACCCGCGACAACACACCTCTTTATATAGTAGACGGTTTCCCCGTCAGCAGCATCTCCGACATTCCTACCAGCGACATCGAGAGCATCGACGTGCTGAAGGACGCTTCCTCTACCGCCATCTATGGTAGCCGTGGTTCCAACGGTATCGTGCTTGTAACCACCAAGAGTGGTAAGGCTGGCAAGGTGACTGTGAACTACAATGCCTATGTGGGCTTCAAGAAGGCTGAGGACAAGGTAGACGTGCTGGGAGTGGAAGACTATCTGAAGTGGCAGTACGAATTGTCAAGCCTCTCTACTGGTGCCAATGCCGGCAAGTACCAGCAGGTACTCGGCGGATGGGACAACATACCCAACATTATGAACTCGATGAAGACTACCGACTGGCAGGACGAGGTGTACGGACGCACCGGCAACGTGTTCAGCCATAATGTCAACATTTCGGGAGGTTCGGAGAAGTTGCGCTTCACAGCAGGATACAACTACATGAAGGAGAAAGCCATCCTGCTCACCTCTGACTTCTATCGCAGCAACCTGAACTTCAAACTCAACTATGAGCCCAACAAGAAGACCAAGCTCGAGTTCTCTACCCGTTACTCACGCACCAAGGTGAATGGCGACGGACAGAGCGACGCTACCGGCGACCAGAACTCTGTGCCTTCAGGCTCTTTCGGCCGTATCCGCCATGCTGTGGTACAGTCGCCTCTGACGGGCTCAGGAAGCCTTCTCTTCGATGAGAGCAACATCGATGACGGACTGGAAGACCCAATCACAGCCCTCAACGACAACTACAAGAAACGTGTTCGTGAAAACTTCAACATGAACGGAGCTTTCACATGGAAGATATTGCCCGAGCTTACTTTCCGCACAGACGTAGGTCTCGACATCTACAACAACGACTTCCGTTACTTCTTCGGCTCTACTACCTATGAGTCGCAGAACAACACCCTGGCAGAATACAAGAACATGCCGCTTACTACACGTACCCAGGTGAACCGCCGCACCGTGCGCAACTCCAACACTCTGCAGTACGACTTCTCTAAGATTCTGCCCAAGGCTCACAGCCTGAACCTCATGGTGGGACAGGAGAGCATCGTAAGCCGCGAGACACTGGCAACGACACGCATAGAGGGATTCCCTTCATTCTACGATGCCGACATGGCTTTCCACCTCTCTGCACAGGGCACTCCTACACGTGCCAACGAGTTCTACTATCCTGACGACAAGATGGTGTCGTTCTTCGGACGTGCCAACTACAGTTTCTTGGACCGCTATCTGCTTACCGCCACTCTGCGTGCCGATGGTTCAAGCAAGTTCTCTAAGGACAACCGCTGGGGCTACTTCCCATCTGTGGCAGCCGGATGGCGCATTATCGAGGAGCCTTGGATGAAGTCGACACAAGACTGGCTGAGCAACCTGAAGTTGCGCTTGAGCTACGGTGTGTCGGGTAACAACAACATTCCTTCAGGACAGACCAGCCGTACCTATTCTATCAAGGAGAGCTCTTGGCTGCACCTGCAGAACTCATGGCTCACCACGGGCAACGCAATGAGCAACCCCGACCTGAAGTGGGAAACCACACATTCGCTCAACTTGGGTATTGACTTCGGTTTCTTCAACAACAAGCTCAACGGTTCGTTCGAGGTGTACAAGAACAACGTGAAAGACCTGCTCATGGAGATGCAGATCACAGGTAGCGGCTACAACACACAGTACCAGAACGTGGGCGAGACCAAGAACTCTGGTTTCGAGTTGACATTGAACTACGATGCCATCAACACCAAGAACTACGGTCTGAACTTCTCGTTCACACTCGGTCATAACACCAATGAGGTAGTGAGCCTCGGAAGCATGGACTCATACAGTAAGCCTTCTTACTGGGCAAGTACAGAAATTGGCTCCGACTACTTAGTGAAGCCAGGAAAGCCTGTAGGAACCATCGTCGGCTACAAACTGGCAGGAACAGGACGCTACGAGGTGGACGACTTCGAGGGTTACGATGCTGCCGCAGGACAGTGGAAGTTGAAGGAAGGTGTGGCTGATGCCAGCGGTATTGTGGGCACAGTACGTCCTGGTACCATGAAACTCCTCGACAAGGACGGTTCAGGAACCATCAACGATGACGACAAGTTCGAGATCGGCGACGCCAACGCATGGGCTATAGGTGGATTCTCTATCGGTGCACGTGCCTACGGTTTCGACTTCAACGCCGACTTCTCTTACAGCATCGGCAACGATGTTTACAATGCTGACAAGATAGACCAGACCTCTACACGTGGCGGTATCTGGCGCAACCTCAACACCACGATGGCAAGCGGCAAGCGCTGGACCAACGTAGACGAGAACGGCAACTTCATCAACGATGCAGCCAAGCTCGCCGAGATGAACAAGAACACCACTATGTGGTCGCCTTACACAACAAAGGCTGTGCTCACCGACTGGGCTATCGAGGACGGATCATTCCTCCGCCTCTCTACACTTACCTTGGGCTACACACTGCCAAAGACATGGATGCAGAAAATCTATGTTCAGAACCTGCGTCTATACTTTACCGCTTCAAATCTTTTCTGTATCACCGGTTACAGTGGTATGGATCCAGAGGTGGACTGCTGCCGCAACGTGCTGGTTTGTCCAGGCGTAGACTACTCTGCTTATCCAAGAAGCCGCCAGTTCATCTTCGGTCTTAATCTTACATTCTAAAAAAACACTTAAAGGAAACATCGTTATGAAAATAAAATATGTATTTACAGCCCTGTTGGCTGGCGCTACACTCATGTCGTGCAACGACTATTTGGACGTAGAAAGCGAGTCACAATACAACGACAAGGTGGTGTTCTCTAACACCCCGCTTGCCGAGAATACGGTCATCAGCATCTACAGCTGGTTTGCCGCCACCAATTCTCACCGTGCGCGCTACATGCCTTACTATGGTATGAATACCGATGCCGAGTGCTACTTCGATATGGCGCAGCCTTCGTCGGACAACAAGACCTCGCTCTGCACTTACAGCGCCTTCTCTGCCAACAACTGGATGGCTTCTGGAAAAGACCCTAACGCCTTCACAGGCTTCTTCAACGGCATTGAGGCTGCCAACTGCTGCATCGAGGGAATACGTGCCTATGGCAATCCTGAGAGCAATGCCGACATGGCTTATCTCTTAGGCGAGTCGCTCACCCTGCGTGCGCAGTACTACTATGACCTCATTCGTGCCTGGGGCGACGTGCCTGCCCGATTCACATCGGTGAAGCAGAGCACCATCTACCTTCCCAAGTCAGATCGCGACGTCATCTACAAGCAGATTATTGCCGACCTGAAAGAGGCTGCAGGCTATTTGCCATGGCCAGGAAAGGCTGAGCGCACCAAGACGACAGAGCGAGTGAACAAGGCTTTTGCCTTGGGTCTGCGTGCACGCCTCATCCTCATGGCCGAGGGTTACAGCCAGCGTCCTACATCGCTCGACAATCCTACTACTTATGAGGTGCGCCGCAGCAACGATCCTGAGCTTACCAGCACAGCCCTGCTGCAGGAGGCTTACGACGACCTGAAACTCGTCATCAGAGAGAGTGGACTCGCACTCGATGCCACTTACGAGCAGTTCTGGAACGACCTCGCTACTGACGTCATCACCATCGAAGGCTCACACAAAGAGTCTATCTTCGAGATTCCATTCAACGACGGACGTGGACGATTCTTCTATCACTTTGGTGTTTACCACAAGTCGAAGAGCCCACACTTGACCAAGACCAACTATGGCGGACAGAACATTCCTGCTCCTACACTCTACTATGAGTACGACAATGCTGACCAGCGCCGCGACGTGAACTGCGTGCCTTACAAGTACGACAACGGCTACACAATGGCCAAGTTGGGTGACAACGATGCCTCTGCACCAAGCTTCAACTTCGGCAAGTACGACTATGAGCGTATGACCCGTACGGTGACTTCCAACGACGACGGTGTGAACCTGCCCGTGCTCCGCTACGCCGACATCCTGTTGATGGCAGCTGAGATTGCCAACGAGCTGGAAGGTCCTGATGCAGCCAAGCCTTACCTCAAGGAGGTTCGCAACCGCGCCTTTGCCGTAGCCGACCGCCCTGCAAACGTAGAGGCTTATGTCAACGCCATCAGCTCGAAGGCCGACATGCTGAAGGCCATCCAGAAGGAGCGCCTTCTCGAATTCCCTGGCGAGATGCTGCGCAAGCAGGACCTCATTCGCTGGAACTTGCTCGGAACAGCCGTAAGACAGACCGTGACCGACATGAGAGCGCTGCGCGACCGCACAGGCAAGTATGCTGACGTGCCTACAGTGGTTTACACACGCACCAATGCTGCTGGCAAGTTGGAGTACTATGGCTTGGCTAAGGGTGAGACAGCAGCTCCTGCTGGCGAAGGCTGGACACAACTCGACTACGACTTCGTGTCTGCCACAGTGAAGGACAACATGCTGGCCAACTATTTTGCCAACGATCCAGACTCCCGTCAGTACTGGCCTATATTCGACTCAGACATCAACGCGTCGAACAACGCATTGATCAACAACTACGGATATTAAAATAACTGAATTTTTGCATGTGGGGAAGTTAAAGGGAAGTTAGTGAAGTTAGAGGGAAGTTAAGGGACAAATGTCCTATAAGACTATTATTTCTTAACTTTCCGAACGACCGACGGGAGTGATAACAGCTTTAGCTTCTATCAATTTCCTCGCTTGCGAAACTTGAATTCAAATAATGAATTAACGGTAGGTTTTTAGTTATATATTAAAACAAAACGCAGGCCTCTCTGCCTCGTGAGAAGTGGAGAGGCTTTTTTCTTAAAATCTACTTTCGCAGGAATTGTTCCAGGGACAACAATTTTGTTCCAGCAACAATATTCTCAATATTTTTCAAACCACTTAAAAACCGGGAAGCCTCATGAAGAAAGCAGTCTTTACTCTTATTTGCAGTCTTGTCTTTGCAGCAGGAGTTATGGCGCAGGATGCTCCGCTCGATGTCTCGAAGCGGGTGGCTGATTATCTGCTGAGCCATCACAACCACAACGTGTCAAAGGCACAGGACGGACACACTCACATCGACAGCTATTATCAGGAATGGAGATACGTGAATGGTGTGCTCGGGGTGGCGATGCTCAATCTTTCCGATGCGGCAGGTGAAAAGAAGTATGAGCAGTTTGTCAAAGAGAACTTTGACTTTTATTTCGAACCAAAAATACAGCGACAACTCAAGAAAGAATACGGATCGGGCGTGCGCGACAATGCGTGGCGCAGATTCTTCTCCATGTCGAGCCTTGATGACTGCGGAGCTATGGGAGCTGCCCTCTCCGAACTGGCACGACGATACAAAGACCAACGTTACGAGAATTATCTCGACAAGATAAGCCATTACATTCTTACTCAGCAGGAGCGTATTCCCGAAACAGGCATTTACTGCCGGGGAAGGGTGGGAGAGCGAACTCTCTGGCTCGACGACCTGTATATGTGTACTTCTTTCCTGGCTCATCAGGGAAGTCGCAAGGGTGCATCGTCCGACTTGTTGCAGAGAGCGGCAGAACAGGTATTGCTCTTCGACAGTCTGCTCTTCGACAACGACAAGCACCTCTATTGGCATTGTTTCTATTATGACACGACCCATGCCCACGGCACCGCCCACTGGGGAAGAGCCAACGGATGGGCGTTTCTGGCACAGGCTCTCGTGCTCGACAGATTGCCCGAAGAGCATCCTCTGCGAGACAGATTGCTGCAGCTGTTCCGAAAAAGAGTGGAAAACATCATCGCCTATCAGGACGCACAGGGCATGTGGCACCAGTTGCTCGACAAGCCTGACTCTTATCCCGAAACTTCCTGCACAGCCATGTTTGTCGCAGCCATTGCGCATGGTGTGAACAAGGGCTGGCTCGACAGCTCGTTCGCCTCTGTGGCGCTGCAGGGATGGAAGGCTGTCTGCAGTCAGATAACCCCTGAAGGACATGTGAAGAATGTGTGCATGGGAACAGGCATCAGCCGCGACTTGCCTTTCTATTACAACCGACCGGCTCCGCTCAACGATGCCCACGGACTGGGAGCCGTGGTGCAGGCAGGAATAGAAATCAATAACGTAACAACAAAAACAACAGAATAGATATGAAAAACTTAAAACTAAAACTCACATTCCTGTCGCTGTGCGCCTTTGCTACAGCGGCTCATGCACAGCAAGTGAAAGGAAACAGCGTACTCTACACATCGTCACAAGGCAATATGCGCATCGAGATGTGTTCGGAAAGCATGTTTCGTGTAACCAAGGTGCCTGCACAGCAGATGCCTGATAATGAGAAGTGGATGGTGGTCAACTACAACTTCCCACAGGTGGATTTCAGCGTGGACGGCAAACAGATAAAGACCAGTAAGCTGCAGGTAAGCATTCAGGAAGCTCCCTGGCGCATACAGGTGGCTGATGCTTCGGGTAAGGTGCTCTACGAGGAGTTGACATCGGGCTGCAAGGACAGCATATATAATGAGGTGAAGATGAATCCCGACGAGCACTTCTTCGGCTTCGGTGAGCGCATGGACCGCATCGACCAGCGTGGACAGCGTGTTCACCTCAATGTGGAACTGGGACGGGGCTCAAAGCCTGCGGTAGGCGGCAAGGACATTCTGAGAGCCAACTACTGTCCTGTACCTTTGATGCTCAGCAACAAGGGCTACGCCGTGTTCTTCCATACTGCTGTGCCCAACGACTGGGATATGGGATGGACCAACAACGACAAGTACAGTTTCTCGGCACCTGGTGGCGACAACGACTATTATTTCATCTATGGCGAACAGTTGGAAACTCTGATTCACAGCTATCAGCAGCTCACGGGCGTGGCGCCTCTTATGCCACGTGCTGCTTACGGTCTGCACATCGGCTCGTACAGCGGTGGAACATGGCATCATGAGAGCAAGGCCAACGATACGTATGTGGTCAATCTCATCGACCGCCTGCGTCAGGAAAAGATTCCGTTCGACATGATGTGGCTCGACTCTACCTGGCGCCACTTTGCCAAGTTGGGCAACGGAGGCTGTACCTTCGAGTTCCAGGATCAGTTTAAAGACCCAAAGGGCATGATCGACCATGCCTATAAGAATCATGTGGCAATGTTTGGTCTGCACATTCGTTCGCTGGTCGACAACGGCAAGCGCAACAATCTGCTCACCACAGCACAGAAGAAGGGACTCACCATTCAGGACGGTGGAACCAACGCCATCATCAACTTCTTCGACGACAAGGCTGTGGACTGGTGGTGGAAGAATGCGGCCAAGAAAGTGACCGACCTGGGAGCCAAGTTCTTCAAGACTGATGTGGGAAGCGCTCTGAACTACAACAATCCAAACATCGAGCAGAAGGCTGCCCACAACCTCTTCCCTATAGCCTATGCCAAGGCACCTTATGAGAACTTTGCCAAGCTCAACGGACAGCGTGGATTCGACCACACACGCGAGGGCTATGCAGGTATTCAGCGCTATCCTTTCATCTGGGCTGGCGACTGGGGCTCGGAGTGGCAGTGGTTTGAACCTATCATCCGCGGCGGTATTAATATAGGACTCTCTGGTGTCGGCTATTGGAGCCACTGTATGGGTGGATTCGAGCAGTATTCTGCCTACGACACCGACCTCTATCTGCGCTGGGTGCAGATGGGAATGTTCTCACCTGTGTCCATCCTCTTCGGTATGGATCATCCTCGTTATCATGCGCCATGGACTTATGGCGAGGAAGCACAGAAAATATTCATCCAGTACGACTCGCTGCGTTATGCGCTCCTGCCTTACATCTACACCAGTGCCTGGGATATGTACAAGACCAGCCGTCCGCTGATGACACCTTTGTTCTACGATCATCTGCAGGATGTCAATACCTATCAGATTTCAGACCAGTATATGTTTGGCCGCGACATGATGGTGTGTCCTGTAACGGTGAAGAATGCACTCTCGCGTCCTGTTTACTTCCCCGGTGGCGACTGGCTCGACTTCTGGACAGGTGAGCGCATCAGCGGACGCCAGTACAAGTCGTTCCTCACACCTATCGAGATCATGCCTATCTTCCTGCGCCGTGGAGCCATCATTCCCCGTCAGGAAGCCATGCAGTACGTGGACGAGCGCCCCAACACCAACATCTCGCTGCTCATCTATCCTTCCGAGCATTCGGTGTATGAAATGTACGAGGACGACGGCAAATCGCTCGATTATCAGAAAGGAGTTTATGCCGTCACCAAGATGGAGAGCCGACTGGCACAGAACGAGTGGATACTCAATATCACGACTCCTAAGGGCGACTACAAGCCTGTTTCGCACTACTACAGCGTAAGTGTTTACCTTGACAAGAAGCCTAAACTCGTTACTGTAGCCGGCAAGTTTGTCGATGGATGGAAGTACGACGAGAAGTTGCGCTTACTTACCTTCGATGCAGGCGAGGGCGATATGGAAGTGGTTGTCAAGATGTAAAATCAAGACTTTTGGGGGATGAATACTTTGCCATGAAGCATATGGCTTTAGCTTCTCCAACTACTCTAACTTCTTCATTTGCATTTATAAAGATATTACTATGTATAGAAACAGATTCTTCTTATCGGTTGCCGCCGTGCTTGCAGGTACGGTGGCAATGGCTCAGGGCTCTTACAAGGCTCTGAAGTTCAAGACAGCCACCTCGCTCTACAACTACGAGATGCTGCCAGTACACGCTCAGAACTATGAGCGCCAGCAGGCTTTCGAAAAGGCTTGCCAGTCGAAGGAAGCCATGCAGCAATACGTGAGCCAGTTGCGCAGTCGTTTTAGTCAGTTGGCTGGCGAAATGCCACAGCGTGGCAAACTCAATGCCAAGGTAGTGGGCTCGTTGAAGGGCAACGGCTTTATAGTCGAGAAGATTGTCTTTCAGAGTACGCCAGGCCGTTACGTCACAGCCCATCTTTATCTGCCCGAGAAGGTGCAGGGCAAGATTCCTGCCTGTATCGAGATGTGCGGACATGGACTCGACGGAAAGGGCACGGGTTCGGGAAGTGCTGAGCAGTTGGCTGTCAACGGCATTGCTTCCATGGTGGTCGACCCCTTCTCACAGGGTGAGCGCCAGCAAACCATCGATGCACAGGGCAAGAATCTTACCCGTGGCGTAACTACCGAGCATACACTCATTGCTCCGGGCTTCATCCTCCTTGGCAGCAGCCTTGCCGCACAGGAGTTTTTCGACAACAGCCGCGCCATCGACTATCTGCTCAGTCGTAAGGACATTGATGGCGACAAGATTGGTTGTTATGGCTTCTCGGGAGGCGGCACGCAGTCGTCTTATCTGGCTGCTCTCGACGACAGGGTGAAGGCAAGTTGTGTGGGATTGTTCTTCTCGTCGCGCGAAAGAACCCTGGAGACTCAAGGCCCAAGTGACGGATGTCAGTGGATTCCAGGCGAAGGACGCGAGCACATCGAGATAGCCGACATGGCGATGATGAATGCGCCAAAGCCTTTCCTGATTCTCGATGGTCGTTTCGACTTTGTTGACCATTGGGGAGCCTTGCGTGGCTATGAAGAGGTGAATCGTTGCTACAGTCTGCTGGGAGCGCCCGATGCTGCCGAACAGTTTTATTACGACGACGGACACGCCATTCCCAAGCCCAGCCAGGACAAGATGGTAAGCTTCTTCCGCAAGGCTCTCTTGGGCGATGCACAGGGCGAGGTGAAGCCTTATACTTACTGGCGTAGTGACGACATGCGTTGCACCAAGACAGGACAGGTAAACTTGGAATACAAGGATGCGCTCAGCTCCATGCAGGAGTGTGAGGCACAGATGGACAGGCTGTCAGCCCAGCGCCAGGCTTTCTGTTCGCAGTCGGCCGACAAGGTGAAGGATGGCATTCTAAAGCTGTTGGGACTTCCTGGACTGAACGACCATTGGAATGCTATTGAGACTCGCCACGAATCGCAGCGCGACGTGGAGGAATATCGTTATCAGCTCGATTGCGAAGGTCAGTATCCTGTTCCTGTCATCGTCAGGATTCCGTCGGATGCCAATCAGCAGTCGAAGGTTTGCATCCATCTTGCTGATGCAGGAAAGGCAAGTCTGCTGATAGAGATCGATCGTCGTGATGTATTCTCCGACGGCACGATTCATGTCTATGCCGACCTGCGAGGTTTTGGTGAGACGAGCGACATTTTCGAGTACAACCTTTCCAAGTATTGGAATACTCAGTATCGTTCTGCAGTAACTGCCCTTCATGCAGGCAAACCGCTCATAGGTCAGCGTGTGCAGGATTTGCGCACCATTCTCAATTTCTGTTCGGCTGATGAAAAGTTGAAGGGTCGCCAGATTACAGTCAAGGCTGACGGAATGAACGCAGTCGTAGTGATGCACGCTGCTGTGCTCGACGAGCGATTGGCTGGCGCCACACTCACCCGCACATTGAAGACCTGGCGCAATTACATTCAGCACCCCGTGCAGCACGACATGATGTCGAACGTCATTCCTGGTGTCTTGCGCTGTTACGACATTCCCGATCTTCTTTCGTTGGCAAAGGGAAGGGTCGTTATCCAGGACTAAACGCAGTATCAAGACTCCTGTTTTCGACGTAAGGAATTTAGACGCCATCCTCGCCCGACAAGTGCTTGTGGAATGCAGCGGAAAAGAGACCAACAGCCTGGGAGAGGAAAGCTGACTGTGGGCTGAAAAGCGTCTCAGTCTCAGTTGTCTCAGTTATTTTTAAGAGGGGTTCCAACTTCCGTTTTTGTTCTTTTTTCTTTACTATATTATTATATAACTATTTAATATATATATAGTTATAATATATATATAATATAATAAAAATTGAAAAAATGAAAACACACAACCCTCTTAAAAATAACTGAGACTATTGAGACTGAGACGGCAGACTACTTAGCTTCTTTTCTAAAAGGCTAATAATCAGTTGTTTACCAAGAAACGAAAAGGTAAATATGAAGTATGACATCTCAAAAAGACAGCTCCAAAGGTGCTAAAACTGGGAAATATGAACGAAAATAGCGCAATTTTTACTCTCACAGGCATTAAAATCCATGCACGAACCTATCGTTCCGATGATTTTAGTACGCATTTCATTTGTTTTCCAAATTATTTTCTTTATCTTTGCATAAGATAAGCTGCATCTCAGCATAAGATTCAACACTTAAAAACTCAATAACAATGAAACATTTGGATTTTTCACTCTTCACATTTTTTGCCTTGCTGATATTCTCTCAGCCATCTTTCGCCCAGAAACCGAATGCGAAACAACTGCCTGTGCGAGAGAATTACGAGTGGCAAGGTGAGTTGCCCGTTTACGTCGAACAACTCAAACAGGAACTCACATACCCTATGGCATGGGGTAACAGTCCTATCAAAAACTTTGCAAAATGGAAGAAGGCTGCCCGTCAGAAGATATTTGAATGTATGATGGCACCTCCTCGCCGAGCCAAGTCGTGGGACATGAAGGTGATAGCCGAAGAACAACGAGATGGTTATCGTGCACAGAAAATCAGCTTCTGTGTCAACGCCTATGCCCGCATCACAGCCTATCTTCTTATACCCGACAGCAAGGGACCTTTCCCTGCCATCAATGCCCTCCATGACCATGGAGCCCACCTCTACATCGGCAAGGAGAAGATGATACGTCCCTTTGATGTCGACACCGCCGTTGTCGCCGACGCTGATGCATGGGCAAAGAAGTTGTACGAAGGTCAGTATCTTGGCGACTATCTTGCCCGTCACGGCTATGTAGTCTTCTCTGCCGACGCACCTCTTTGGGGCGAGCGTAGCCGTAAGGAAGGTATCGACCGCAACAAGTATGATATTATCGCCGGCAACATGATGATGCTTGGACGCGACCTTTCTGCCTTTATGACCTACGACGATATGGCTGGAACCGATTTCCTGTCTACTCTCCCTATGGTCGATAAGGACAGGATAGGATGTGTGGGATGTTCTATGGGCGCATACCGTTCCTGGATGCTTGCTGCCCTCTCCGACAAGATCAAGGCGAGTGCCAATATCTGCTGGATGATCACTACCGACGATCAGCTTACCCTGCGTTATGGACGAAAGGAGAACGGAGGGTTTGCCAACTGCATTCCTGCACTCCGTCAGTACCTCGACTATCCTCACATCGCCTCCTTGGCTTGTCCTCATCCTTCTCTCTTTATTAGTGGCACCCTTGACCATCTTTTCCCTGTCCCCGGAGTCAAGAAGGCTTTCGAGCAGATGCATGCTGTATGGAACAGCCAACATGCAGACTCTCTCCTTACCACCGAACTTTGGGACGTGCCTCATTCCTGCGGACTTCGCATACAGCAGAAGATTCTCCAATTCCTTGACCAAAACCTTTGATGAAGGAAAGAAAGGGACTTCCAGTAAATGAGCACGCCAAGTGTCTCCTATAAGCAGCACGTCCTGGGTTAGGAGTTTTTGCCTTACATGGCGTTCCAACTAAACAGGTTGAAGTTTTTTCGGATGAAGCGAAGAAGGCTTTCAAATTTCTCAATATTGAAATTTGAAAGCCTTCTTTTTCTTCTTAAACAATTTCGGTTGCAGCCAATATCCCAATTTGGTACACAGAATTCCGATGCAGGCTCCCGCCACGACATCGTTCAGATAATGCCGGTTGTTGTAGACTCGCAGATAGCCTGTCAGCGCAGCCATGGCGTAGCCCGAATATCCTATCCATGGCGACACGTCCTTATATTCTTGATACAGCATCTCTGCACCCATGAATGCCCTCGCCGTATGACCCGATGGAAATGACCTGCAGTCTCTGCCGTCGGGTCTTTCCTCGTTTACAGCCGCCTTCATGCCGAACGTAATGAGTCCCAATGAAGCGTACGACAGCGCTATGATGCCCAGGCGTTCTTTAGGTTCGTTTTTCCCCTTTACGCCTGCTAACCTCAAGCCCCAGACCGTCGCCATGGGTGCAAACTGCAATACTTCGTCAGCCCTCAGATGATGCCTTCCCTCAGCCGACAGCGCTTTCTGAACCTCGCGCTTCTGTTGCGCAAACCAACCATGGTTCTGAACATACAGCGCAGCCAGTCCTGTTATGACTACAGGTACCAGTACGTCCTTCGGTCGCAGCACGGGTTTGCAGTCTGCCGTCATCATGGGGGTGGGCAATGGTCTTGTTGCGGCTACAATAGAGTCGGTCTGTACTGTTTCCGTTGTTTCCAACGAGTCCACCGACACCATGGCAGAATCCTGCGCCCACAGCACAGAGTTGCAACAGCACCAGCAAACAAGTCCCAGCAGAACCCTCCGTCGTAGGCACGAAGGCAAAAGAACTGATAAATCCATCATCATCTTGAATGTATAAAAAGTCTATTTTGTGTGCAAAAGTACGAAAACTTTTTGATTATCAAGAACTTTTTACTAACTTTGCACCCGAATTTAGACAAGTATCAGGCAGCCTGTCGCCTATTAGAGTAGGACAGGACAGCCTTGTCGCAAGCGTTTTCGGAAGGATATTGCACCCTATTAATGGCTGGGAGGGTGAATTCAGCCTTCTGCATTGAATACATTAATAAGGTAAAAAAGATTTGAAAACATTTTTAGAATTAGGCGTCAGCGAGGACATTCGCCGCGCTATTGAGGAGCTTGGATTCGAGAATCCAATGCCCGTACAAGAAGAAGTAATCCCCTATCTTTTAGGTAACAAAAACGACGTTATCGCCCTGGCACAGACGGGTACAGGTAAGACTGCATCCTATGGCATTCCTGTCATTCAGAAGACCGATGCTCAGGACAAGCAGACACAGGCCATTATCCTGAGTCCTACCCGTGAGCTTTGTCTCCAGATAGCCGATGACCTCAACAGTTTCGCCAAGTACATCGACGGACTCCACATTGCTGCAGTCTATGGCGGAACCGATATAGGCAGTCAGATACGCACCCTCAAGCATGGTGTACAGATCATCGTAGCCACACCTGGTCGTCTTCTCGACCTCATCAATCGTGGCGTGGCTCAGTTGGAGCATGTGAACAATGTTGTATTGGATGAGGCTGACGAGATGCTCAATATGGGTTTCTCCGAGAGCATCAATGCCATCTTCGAGAATGTACCAGCGGATAGAAATACACTTCTCTTCTCTGCTACTATGAGCAAGGAGATAGAGAAGATAGCGCTCCACTATCTCCACGACCATAAGGAGATAGTTGTAGGCTCACGCAACGAGGGTGCCGAGCACGTCAATCACATCTACTATCTGGTGAACGCCAAGGACAAGTATCTTGCCCTGAAGCGTGTCGTAGACTTCTATCCCCGTATCTTCGCCATTATCTTCTGTCGCACCAAGTTGGAGACACAGGATATTGCCGACAAACTCATCCGCGATGGTTATAATGCAGAGGCTCTTCATGGTGACTTGAGTCAGCAGCAGCGCGACCTCACCATGCAGAAGTTCCGTAATCACAATGTGCAGTTCCTTGTGGCCACCGATGTTGCTGCCCGAGGACTTGATGTCGACGACCTTACTCACGTCATCAACTATGGACTCCCCGACGATATTGCCAGCTACACCCATCGTAGTGGACGAACAGGTCGTGCCGGAAAGAAGGGTACCTCGATCTCTATCATCCACACCCGCGAGAAGTTTAAGGTGAGACAGATAGAGAAACAGATAGGCAAAGATTTTATTGACGGCACCCTTCCTACTCCCGAGGAGATTTGTAAGAAACAGCTCTTCAAGACTATGGACGACATCATGAAGACCGATGTTGACGAGGATCAGATAGAGCCTTATATGGCAGAGATCAACCGCCAGTTCGACTACATCGACAAGGAAGACATCATCAAGAAGATGGTTACCATCACCTTTGGTAAGTTCCTCGACTATTATAAGAACGCTCCTGAGATAGTCAAGCCCGAAACCGGCAAGGGCTCTCGTGGCTCTCGTGGTGAGGGTAGAGGCTCAGAGGGTCGTGGAAAGGTGTCTAACGGTCGCCGCAAGCACGAGGCTGAGGCTGGATACAAGCGTCTCTTCATCAACTTAGGTAAGGCCGACGGCTTCTATCCTGGCGAGATCATGCAGTATCTGAACAAGCATGTGAAGGGTCGCCAGGAGGTGGGACACATTGATTTGCTCTCTAAGTTTGCCTACATCGAGGTTCCCGAGGAGGATGCCAAGCGTGTGATGAAAGCTCTCAACGGTACAGAGTACAAGGGCCGCACCGTTCGTTGCAACGATGCCGACGAAGAGGGTCATGGACGTAGTGCCCGTGGCAGTCGTAGCGAGAGTCGTGAGAGCCGCAAGGGCGGCAAGGGCAGCGAGAGCAGAGGCAAGGGGAAAGGCAGTCGTGCAGAGAGTCGTAGCCGTAAGCCTCGCAGAGAAGAGGAGACAGGCGACTGGCGTCAGTTCTTCCAGCACAACGACAACGTTAAGTTCAAGGGCGAGGAACCCAACTTCGAGGAAGAAGGCTGGGCACGCCGCCGTCCTAAGAAGAAGTAGTCGCCTTAGCGACAGAACTCGCATGTAAAAGTACTGAATTTTAGCCTTTTTCTATATTGGAAAGGGCTAAAATTGCAGTTATAATCCTTCTGTATAAATATTCATTGCCTAACAGGACTTAACTGTGAAAAAATAATTTCCCAGTTGGGAAAAATTTTTTTTCCAGTTAGGCAGATTCCTTTTCCCAGTTGGTGCGTGTTTTTTGGTGATTATGGAATAAATATACGGTATAATTATTCTTTTATTTTCTCAATTTTCACAAGTGGTTCAAGCACACCCTGAAGGGGCAGAAGCTCTTAGCCCAGGGCAACGCCCTGGGTATAATGGCAATCGGCAAGGCGCCCTGTAAGGGCAAAAGCTTTATGTATTGCCTTGATTTTTAAAGCTTTTGCCCTTACTATTATATTTGCACTTGGAAAAATAAAGAGGTAAAAATCTTTATATCTGCAAATTATTGTTAACTTTGCAGGAAAATAGATAAGTACAATAAAAAAGAAGAATACTCCATATCCAGCGTTA
>NZ_JARJVV010000027.1:0-22872 GCF_029348455.1 Segatella intestinalis | reverse complement strand
TTCCGAACAGAGAAGTTAAGCCCACTTGCGCCGATGGTACTGCAATGCAATGCGGGAGAGTAGGTAGCCGCCTCCTTTTTTCATCAAGGCCTCAGGTTTCGAAAGATTCCTGAGGCTTTTTTTGTATCTTTGCATCCATACTTTGTCACATTTTTATCTACGAATGAACTCTATTGTTTTGGGCAGTTTGAGCCATTTGCGGTTTCTTGCAATTTTCATGGTGCTGCCTTTTAGTTGTTTAAAAATGTATTTTCCTTCTGGAGTAACAGACAACTCTGCAGTAAGATCTTCACTGCCATAATCATTGATGATGGACAGTGAGGCTGTCTGATCCTTTATACTTACTTCAGTAATCAGCCATTTTCGTCCATCTTTGTAGTCGCCGAAGAAGCCAGCCATATCGCCAAATATTTCCTGTCCGGGAACTTTGATGTTTTGGTCGTAAAAATCTATCTTCAGATACACATTATACTCTTTATTGGTAAGTGTGCCCTTGAAAATTGTACTGTCAATTTGTGCAAAACACGTTGTAGACAGCACTAAAAATAGCAATGTAAATAGTTTCTTTTTCATCATTTTATTGAATTACTGCGACAAAGTTATTTATTTAAATCAAGAATTCATTCTTTTTTTTGAATTATCTTTTCAAATAATTCTTTTTTTTGTAATTATTTAATTATCTTTGCGGTGTTTATTAATATTTTATGGGAAAAGAAAAATTATTTCCAGATTATATATTTGAGTCAAGCTGGGAAGTATGTAACAAAGTAGGCGGTATTTATACTGTATTATCTACTAGAGCAAATACTTTAAAAGAAAAACTGCAGGATCAACTAATCTTCATTGGTCCTGATTGTTGGAGGGACAAGGTTAATCCTTATTTCTCGAGAGATTATGCGCTTTATGCTGATTGGCAAAAGCTGGCTGCCGAAGAAGGGCTGAAAGTTAAAGTGGGTCGCTGGAATATTCCTGGTGAGCCTGTTGCAATATTAGTAGATTTTACTCCTTATTATGCTATAAAGAACGAAATTTATGGTAAGTTGTGGGAGAACTTCCAAGTAGACAGTCTCCATGCTTATGGAGATTATGATGAAGCATCTATGTTCTCTTATGCTGCTGCTCTTGTAGTAGAGAGTTTCTATAAGCATGTTGTGGGTGAAGACAAGAAAGTTATCTATCATGGTAATGAGTGGATGACAGGACTTGGACTTTTGTATATCAAAAAGAACCTGCCACATATAGCAACCATCTTTACAACCCATGCTACCAGTATCGGGCGCAGTATAGCAGGCAACAACAAGCCTCTTTACGATTATCTTTTTGCTTACAATGGTGATCAGATGGCTGAAGAGCTCAACATGCAGAGTAAGCATTCGATAGAGAAGCAGACTGCATGGAATGTGGATTGTTTCACAACGGTGAGTGAAATCACAGCAAATGAATGCAAGGAACTGTTGGACAAGCCAGTAGACTTTGTCTTGCCTAACGGATTTGACAATAGTTTTGTACCAAAGGGTGCTGTTTTTACCAAGAAGCGCAAGGAGGCTCGTAAGCGTCTGCTTGATGTGGCGAATGCGTTGATGGGTACCGATTTGGATGATGATACGCTGATCGTATCCACCAGTGGTAGATATGAGTTCCGCAACAAGGGTGTCGATGTATATATTGAGGCAATGAACAGATTGTTGCGTGACGAGAAGCTTAAGAAGAATGTGCTTGCTTTCATTGATGTTCCTGGTTGGGTGGGTGAACCCCGTGCCGATTTGAGAGAACGTCTTGACAGTGGCAAGAAATATGATACGCCGCTCGAAGTGCCGGCTGTAACCCATTGGCTTAAGAATATGAGCCATGACAACGTGCTGGGTATGCTGAAGTACCTCGATATGCAGAATCGCAAAGACGATAAGGTGAAATTAATCTTTCTGCCTTGTTATCTTACCGGTGATGACGGAATCGTGAACAAGACCTATTATGATGTAGTTCTTGGCAACGATCTGTGTATCTATCCCTCGTATTATGAGCCATGGGGCTATACTCCCTTGGAGGCTGTAGCTTTCAAAGTGCCTTGTATCACTACTGATTTGGCTGGCTTTGGCTTGTGGGCTAATAGCGAGAAGGGTGGTTATTGCGAGATTTCAGACGGCGTAAAGGTGATACGTCGCACAGATTACAACTATTCAGAGGTGGCAGATGCTATCAAGGATACAGTTGCTGAATATTCCAACTTCAATGCAGCTGAAGTAAAGAAAAGTAGGGCTAATGCTGACAAGCTTTCCAAGAAAGCTTTGTGGAGCAATTTTATTGAATATTATTATAAAGCTTATGATTTTGCCTTACGCAAGGTCGAAGTACGTAACTAAAAAACTTTAACACAAAACACAATGAAAATTAAGGCAGATTACGCAAATGCTCCTCAATGGAAGGAGACAACTATCAAGTCAAGCCTCCCTAAGGAGTTGAAGTGCTTGGATGAAATCGCTCACAATATGTGGTGGGCATGGAACTATGAGGGTCGTGACTTGTTCAAGAGCCTCGATCCAGAACTTTACGAAAAGGTGAATGCCAACCCTGTATTGCTTTTGGAGCGTTTGAGCTATGACCGCAAGGAAGCTATTGTAAAGGATAAGGAGACAATGGCAAAGGTGAAGAAGGTTTACAAGATGTTCCGTGATTATATGGATGTAAAACCTAACGCCAAGCGTCCTTCTGTAGCTTACTTCTGTATGGAATATGGTATTAACCAGGTGGTTAAGATCTACTCTGGTGGTCTGGGTATGCTTGCTGGTGACTACCTGAAGGAGGCTTCTGACAGCAACGTGGATATGTGTGCTGTTGGTTTCCTCTATAGATATGGTTACTTCAAGCAGTCTTTGAGCATGGACGGCCAGCAGATTGCCAATTATGATGCTCAGAACTTCAACTCTCTTCCTTTGGAGCGTGTTCTGGATGAGAATGGCAATCCTGTGGTCGTAGATGTTCCTTATACAAACTATCAGGTTCATGCTTATGTATGGCAGATGAACGTAGGTCGTATCAAGTTGTATCTCCTGGATACAGATAATGATATGAACTCTGAGTTCGACCGTCCTATCACTCACTCTCTCTATGGTGGTGATTGGGAGAACCGTTTGAAGCAGGAGATCCTGCTGGGTATCGGCGGTATCCTGACTTTGAAGAAACTTGGTATCAAGAAGGAGATTTACCACTGCAATGAAGGTCATGCTGCTCTCTGCAACCTGCAGCGCCTCTGCGATTATATCGAGGAGGACGGCTTGAACTTCAACCAGGCTCTCGAGTTGGTTCGCGCTTCTTCTCTCTATACTGTTCACACTCCAGTACCAGCTGGTCACGACTACTTCGACGAGGCTCTCTTCGGCAAGTACATGGGTGGCTATCCACAGCGCCTAGGCATTTCTTGGGACGAGTTCATTGGTATGGGCCGTGAGAATGCAGACGATCACAACGAGCGTTTCTGCCTCTCTACCTTCGCCTGCAACACTTGCCAGGGGGTTAACGGTGTAAGTAAGCTGCACGGTTGGGTAAGCCAGCAGATGTTCTCTAACATCTGGAAGGGTTACTTCCCAGAGGAGAATCATGTGGATTATGTAACAAATGGTGTACACTTCCCAACATGGACAGCCACAGAGTGGCGCAAGCTCTATGATACCTATTTCGACAAGAACTTTATGAGCGATCAGAGCAACGAGGAAATCTGGCATGCTATCTACAATGTTTCAGATGCAGAAATCTGGAACACCCGTATGGCATTGAAGAAGAAGCTTGTAGCTTATATCCGTGAGAAGTTCACACAGACATGGTTGAAGAATCAGGGTGATCCTGCTCGTGTAGTATCTTTGCTCGAGCGTATCAATCCTAACGCTTTGATGATCGGTTTCTGCCGTCGTTTCGCTACTTACAAGCGTGCTCACTTGCTCTTCACCGACTTGGACCGTCTGTCTAAGATCGTTAACGACCCAGAGCATCCTGTATTGTTCTTCTTCTCTGGTAAGGCTCACCCTGCTGATGGTGCTGGTCAGGGCTTGATCAAGAAGATCTTCGAAATCAGCCAGCGTCCTGAGTTCCTTGGCAAGATTATCTTCCTTGAGGACTACGATATGACTTTGGCCCGTCGTCTGGTTTCTGGTGTTGATATTTGGATGAATACTCCTACACGTCCATTGGAGGCTTCTGGTACATCTGGCGAGAAGGCAGAGATGAATGGTGTTGTCAACCTCTCTGTTCTCGATGGTTGGTGGGTAGAAGGTTATCGTGAGGGTGCCGGTTGGGCTCTTCCTGAGAAGCGTACTTACCAGAACCAGGGTTATCAGGATCAGTTGGATGCTGCTACTATCTACAATATGTTGGAGAATGATATCGTTCCTATGTACTACAACAAGTGCAAGGAGGGTTACAGCAAGGAGTGGATTCAGGTAGTGAAGAACTCTATTGCAACTATTGCTCCTCATTACACCATGAAGCGTCAGTTGGATGACTACTATGATAAGTTCTACAACAAGCAGGCTGCTCGTTTCAAGAAGTTGAGCGCCAACGACAATGCTCTCGCTAAGGAGATTGCTCTGTGGAAGGAGTCTGTTGCCGAGCGTTGGGATTCTATCCATGTAGTTTCAAAGAATGATGCTTTGGTCAATGGTGTTGAGACTGGTAAGAAGTACAAGATTCAGTATGTTATCGACGAGCAGGGCTTGAACGACGCTGTAGGTCTTGAGCTTGTAGTTCTGAAAAATCAGGTAGAGGATGGCAAGCAGGTTTATGCTGTTTATCCATTCAAGGTGAAGGGTCATGAGGGTAACAACTTTACCTTTGAGGCTCAGATAGAGCCAGTAAATGCAGGTTCTTTCAAGACAGCTGTTCGTATGTATCCTAAGAACGACAAGTTGCCTCATCGTCAGGACTTCTGCTACGTAAAGTGGTTGGACTAATACGATAAGTGCAATAATAGCAATAGTTTTTTAAGAATCCCATGTTTCGTTATGAGAAGCATGGGATTCTTTTTTTTCCATTCGCCTATAATGGCTGTCTCTCGGTCGACTGTCATATTGAAGTAAGCCTCTGCAATAGGCGTGCACCAACCTCTATAATAGCCTCTGTAATAGCCTCTGCAATAGGCTAATCTGTAATAGCCATAAAAAAGCCTTCCTTGCAAAAACAAGGAAGGCTCTATGTTGAAGAATTTTGATGATTCTTTTATACGAGATACTGAGAAGAGATACTTTCGTTGTCCTCTACTCGGCGAATAGTCTCTGCGAACATATCGGCAATGGTGAGTTGTTTTACCTTTTCGCAACGCTTTGTGTAAGGGATAGAGTCGGTGAAGACAATCTCCTCGAGTGCTGAGTTCTGTACGCGCTCAGAAGCAGGGCCGCTCATCACGCAGTGAGAAGCACAGGCACGAACTGTTTTTGCGCCAGCTTCTTTCATGATATCGGCAGCTTTTGTTATGGTTCCGGCTGTGTCAACCATGTCGTCAATGATGACGACGTTCTTGTCTTTTACATCACCAATGATCTGCATGCTTGCCACAACATTTGCACGAGCGCGGGTCTTGTTGCAAAGAACCAATGGACAGCCCAGATACTTGGCGTATGTGTTGGCACGCTTAGAACCACCAACGTCAGGAGAAGCAATGACCAAATCGTCGAGATGCAGGCTCTGAAGATAAGGCAGGATGACACCAGATGCATACAGGTGGTCAACTGGTACATCGAAGAAGCCCTGAATTTGGTCGGCATGGAGGTCCATTGTTATCAGACGGTCGATTCCAGCCACACTCAGCAAGTCGGCAACGAGCTTGGCGCCAATGCTTACACGAGGTTTGTCTTTGCGGTCCTGTCTTGCCCAACCGAAGTAAGGTACTACTGCGATGATGTGGCGTGCAGATGCACGCTTGGCAGCATCAATCATCAGGAGTAGCTCCATCAAGTTGTCTGAATTAGGGAAGGTGCTTTGTACGAGGAATACGTCGCGTCCGCGGATAGATTCCTCAAAAGAAACGCCAAATTCACCATCAGAGAACTTGGTAACAACCAAGTTACCGAGAGGGCAACCTAAACTTGCACAGATTTTTTCTGCAAGGTATCTCGAGTTTGTACCGGAGAATACCAAAAAAGAGTTTTTGTCACTCATTTCTTTTTTTTTGTGTTATAGTGGATAATATTCTTTTTAACTGATAGCCTTTCTTAGTTTTTCGAAATGCCCGATGAGTTCCTTGAAATCATTTTCGTTGTGAATGTCGAAACGGTTCCATAGGTCACCGCAGATAACGACGCCTCCGAATCCTAAGCGTTTTGCTATGTGCAGGTTCTCAAGGCTCATGCCTCCCAAGGCATAGACCTTTTTGTCTATCAACCCCTTGTCGGCTGCCATTTCGAGTTGCTGCATAGAGAATGTGGACTTCTCGTCCTTGAATTCTATACAGTCAAATACATTTTTCAGGAAAACGTAGTTGGATTTCTTCTTCATCTCCTTGAGCATTGTCAGGTCGGAACAAGAACGGCTGAATTTTCCTTTATATCCATCCGGCACTGGTGCCAGTGGATCGTCAATATGAATACCGGCCAAATTGTATTCCCCCTTCAGGTAGTAATGATCGTGTACTACTATCTTGCGGTAATAATCTTCCGGCAAGAGGGTGAGTAACCGCTCAGAATACATGGGCGAGGTATTGGGTTTGAACAGGTGTAAGCTGTCCATACCCTCATCGAACAATGAGGCCAATATTTTGTCTTCTTCCACGAAGAATGTGGACTTTGTCATTATTACTAATTTCATCGTCTGTGTCTTTTGTGATGCAAAAGTATTAAAAAAAATGGTAACTTGCAATTTTATCAGAGATAAAAAGCTATCTTTGCACTCGAAAATTAATATTTATCAAGTTATGACCATAAATTTAGCTAATTTTAATGAAGTTCACGTTCCAATTTATCTTTTGGAAGAGGAACGTCTTCGTAATAATCTGTCGCTTATCAGGAGCGTTGCCGAGCGTGCGGATGTGGAAATCATTCTTGCCTTCAAGGCTTATGCATTATGGAAAACTTTTCCTATATTCCGCGAGTATATTCATTCCACTACAGCCAGCTCGTTGAGTGAGGCGCGGTTGGCTTTCGAGGAGTTCGGCAGCAAGGCCCATACCTATTCTCCGGCTTATACCGACTACGAGATCGACGAGATAGCCCGATGCTCCAGCCATCTTTCGTTCAATTCCTTGTCGCAGTACGCCCGTTATCATGAGCGGGTGAGGGAGGTAAATCCTGAGATCAGTTGTGGTTTGCGTGTCAATCCTGGATATTCCGAAGTGGGTACGTTGCTTTATAATCCATGTGCTCCCGGAAGTCGTTTTGGCGTTACAGCTGATCAGTTGCCTGATCAGTTGCCCGACGATATAGAAGGTTTCCATTGTCATTGTCATTGCGAGAGTGGGGCAGATGTCTTCGAGCGCACCTTGGTACATATCGAGGAAAAGTTTGCCAAGTGGTTTCCACAGTTGAAATGGATTAATTTTGGTGGCGGGCATCTGATGACTCGTGCCGATTACGACGTGTTACACCTTATTAATATAATAAAGGGATTTCATCAGCGTTATCCTCACCTCCAGGTCATCATGGAGCCTGGAAGTGCTTTTGGCTGGCAAACCGGTGCTTTGGTCTCGCAGGTTGTTGATGTGGTGGAGAATAGCGGCATCCGTACTGCTATCTTGAATGTGAGCTTCACTTGTCATATGCCCGACTGTCTTGAAATGCCCTATATGCCTGCAGTGAGAAATGCCAGGACGATAGAGGTTGACGATATGATGAAGGCACCCGATGGTGATCATGTCTACAGATTGGGAGGCAACAGCTGCCTGAGTGGTGATTTTATGGGTTATTGGCAGTTCGATCATGAGTTGGAGATTGGTGAGAATGTGATTTTCGAGGACATGCTTCACTACACAACAGTGAAGACAAACACCTTTAATGGCATCTCTCATCCCGCCATTGGCATCGTTCATCCTGACGGAGAAATGGAAATATTGCGCCAATTTGGATATGAGGATTATAAAAACAGAATGGATTAAGCAAACATCAAAAAAGTAGGAAAAAGCGCTCTTTTTAGCTTTAAAATGCAGTAAAAAGGCTGTTTTTGTAAAAAAAGTAAACTAAAGAGTGCTTTTTTTGAAAAAAAACTACGAAAAAGTTTGGTGGTTCCAGAAAAAGCCGTACCTTTGCAACCGCATTTAGAGAAATGCTCCTAACAAATGGATTTTACTGCGGAAATAGCTCAGTTGGTAGAGCACGACCTTGCCAAGGTCGGGGTCGCGGGTTCGAGTCCCGTTTTCCGCTCGACTTTCTGAATAAACCAAAACAGGAGGATGACTTCTAAGCCCAAGTGGCGGAATTGGTAGACGCGCACGTTTCAGGTGCGTGTGTTTCACAACGTGCAGGTTCGAGTCCTGTCTTGGGCACGGTATTCAGAGTCTTTTGAAATGTTGGAGAGGTGGCGGAATTGGTAGACGCGCTACTTTGAGGGGGTAGTGACAATTGTGTCGTGGGAGTTCGAGTCTCCTCCTCTTCACCATTTATTTTTTTGTTGCGGAAATAGCTCAGTTGGTAGAGCACGACCTTGCCAAGGTCGGGGTCGCGGGTTCGAGTCCCGTTTTCCGCTCTTTTTTTATTTTCTATTTTCAGAAAAATACACTTAACTTATGAATTTATATTTACGATATTTTGATCGAGAGGTATTCGTATCAAATGCAGACCAAGCAATAGATTTTTTAAAAAGTATTCCTGAGATTAGTGTTGATGCCGATTTGGAAGCCGATATTCGGGAATATGCAGCAAGTGATGTTTGTTATCCTAAGCGTTATAAGGTACGTCCCCGCGTTTATTTTATTGTTATCAAGACTGCTGCTGCCAATATGCAGGATTTCAAGGATAAGAAAGCTGTTCGTCCTGCTTCCGTAGCGCGAGAGATGAATGACAATGTTTTCAACCGTCTTGTGGAGGAGCGTCCGGGATGGTATGAGGGTAGCTTGGACTTTAAGCGTGTGGTATTGATTCCTGCTACAGGCAAGTTTGAATATCGTGACACACATTTCGTAGCCAATGTCAAGGCAATGTCGGGACAGGATTGCTACGACAGAATTATAGAGCATCTGCGTGAGCGTGTGGATTCTCGCAGTCAATTTCCATCTGTAAAGGGAAAGAACTATCATTTCCGTTATTTGGGAATGTGGAAATAAAACACTTAAGCTTATGAATAAGGTGATGTTGATAGGCAATGTAGGCAAGGAGCCTGACGTGCGTTATTATGATGCCGACCAGGCTGTGGCTCAGGTTACTTTGGCTACTACCGAGAAGGGTTATACGTTGGCCAATGGCACGCAGGTTCCCGATCGTACCGAGTGGCATAACCTTGTGTTCTATCGCACTCTTGCCAAGATAGTAGAGAAGTATGTCCACAAGGGCGACAAACTCTATGTAGAGGGCAAGATACGCTATCGCTTCTTTGCTGACAATCTGGGCAAACGTCGCTTTGTGACAGAAATTTATGTCGACAACATGGAGATGCTTACCCCCAAATCGGCTTCTGCTCATACGGATGCACCGGCCCCTAATGTCGAGACCAAGACAGAGGAGACACCCGCTTCGGATTCAGACAGTTTACCTTTTTAATTTTTAAAGATACTATACAACATTGGATATATCGACCATAACCGAGGCTTTTAGCGATGTCACAATCCAGTCGCCTACTGTAGGCGTTATGTTGGCTGGATTGTTGGCGGTAGCTTTGGTCTTTCTTTCTGCTTTTGCCAGTGGTTCTGAGATAGCTTTTTTCAGTTTGTCGCCTTCAGATGTGGCAGAACTGGAAGATGGCAAGAATCCGAGTGACAGAAAGATTCAGATGTTGCGAGAGGACTCTGAGCGTACTTTAGCAACGATTTTGATTACCAACAACTTTGTCAACGTCATGATTGTCATGTTGCTGAGTAATATTTTTGTCAGCATTGTCAAGTTCGGTCCCAAGGCTTATTGGCTTGAGTTCTTGATCATGACGGTGTTTCTCACTTTTCTTCTGTTGCTCTTTGGTGAAATCATGCCAAAGGTTTACTGCCGTCAGGATCCTCTTCGTTTCTGTCGCCGCTGTGTGGATGCCATTCTCTTTGCCCGTAAAATTTTCTGGCCTATTGAAACCATTCTTTTGAAGAGTGGAATGCTTGCCGAGAAGGTGATGAAGAAAGAGAATCATGTACTGAGTGTGGATGAGCTTGAACAGGCTCTGGAACTCACCGACAAGGACGATATCAAGAATGAGCAGAGCATGCTTCAGGGCATTATCCGTTTTGGCGACGAGACTGCCAAGGAGGTGATGACAAGTCGTCAGAACATTGTCGATCTGGATATTCAGAGCACCTATGCTGAGGTGCTGAAGTGTATCGTAGAGAACAATTACAGTCGTATACCTGTTTATCAGGACAATACGGACAATATCCGCGGCATTCTGTATATCAAGGACTTGCTGCCCCATTTGGATAAGCCTGCCAGTTTCCGTTGGCAGAGTTTGATACGTCCTCCTTATTTTGTTCCTGAGACCAAGAAAATCGACGATTTGCTTCGCGAGTTCCAGGAGAACAAGGTTCATATAGCCATTGTGGTCGACGAGTTTGGAGGCACCAGCGGTATTGTGACTCTTGAGGATATTATGGAAGAGATCGTAGGCGAAATCAATGACGAGTATGATGAGGAAGAGAAGTTCTACTCCAAGTTGAACTACAATACTTTTGTGTTCGAGGGAAAGACTCTGCTTGCCGATTTCTGTCGTATACTGAATATCGATGACGACGAGTTTGCCGAGGTGGAGGGTGATGCCGATACGCTTGCGGGACTATTGTTGGAGATAAAGGGCGACTTCCCCAGTATGCACGAGAAACTGGACTATAAGAACTATTCCTTTGAAGTGATGGGTATAGAGGAGCGCCGTATCAGTAAGATCAAGGTGACTGTGCATCCTGTCAGTTCTGGGCATGGTGATGACAAATAAAAATGGTGATGACAAATAAAGAGGAGTGTGAACAAAGATGGCAGTAGTAAACATACGTGAAGTATATCCTGGTGTGAGTTTAGGGTTATGGCAGATGGATGAGTCGCCCGAACAGTTGTTCGACCTTTATCCTCATCTCTTGCCTTATCGTTCCTCTTTGGATGATAAATACAAGAATGATGGCAGGAAACTTGAGTTTCTTGCCATTCGTGCATTAATGTATGAGATGCTACGGGTCAATGGAGCTTCCAAGGGGTTGCTGTCTCATGCTGGCGACTTTACCCACAACGGGCAGGGCAAGCCTTTGTTCAGGGGCTATCATGTCAGCATCTCTCACACAAAAGGCTATGCTGCCCTTATTTTGTCGAAAAAATCAGAGGTGGCCGTGGACATTGAGTATATGAGTGATAGGGTAGAGCGCATCGCTTCCAAGTTTCTCAGGAAAGACGAACGGGCAGACTCCTTGGATGCCAAGTTGGTGCATTGGTGTGCCAAGGAAACGGTGTTCAAGTTGTTTTCGGAAGAGAATCTTCTCTTCGAGGATATGCGCGTGAAGCCTTTTGACACGATGGCCGACTGGGCTTGCGATGTTGAGAACCTGAAGAGCGGTAAGACAGCACGGGTTGATTTTGAACTCGCTATGGATTTTGTGTTGACTTATTCGATGTGGACGAAATGACAGAAACTGGCAGTAAAAACATATAAGTAATGGTAAAACATCATATATATAAGAGAGGTGTGCTGATGTGCGCTTCTCTTTTTTTCGGCTTGGTGGCTACAGCCCAAGTCTTTCAGGCAGAGTCTGTGTCTTCAGCCTGGCATGTCGTGAGGGAGAATGCTCAGAAAACATTTCCCAAGACGGTGGCTGCTGGCAACTATAGTGGTATCACGCATCTGCATGACGACATCTATGCTGTGGTGAGCGATAAATCCGACAGCGCCTTGTTCTTCAAATTTCGCATACAGTTGAATCCTGTGTCGGGAGAGTTGGAGCACGTCGAGAACCTGGGCTTCAGTGAGACGGTTCGTGAGAAAGGGTTAGACCACGAGGCGATAGCCCGAGTGTCTGATTCTACTCTTGTTACAGTCAGCGAGGGCTTGTTCCGTTTTGCTGAATATCCTGTATACGGAATGAATAATGACCGTTGTACTTTTCGTGTGGGCGAGTCGGTGGCTGTCAGGAAGCAGAAGCCGGCAGACTTTGTTTGGTCATCGACTCATTCTCCTTCCGATTTTCATCCCAATTATGGCTATGAGTCACTTGCCTATGATTCCGTGCGTCATCTTCTGTGGAGCATTTCTGAAAGTACCTTGCGTAATGACGGCGAGCCTGCATCATGGCAGAATGGAGAAGCCAACAGTTTGCGCCTGTTTGCTTTCGACTGGAGCGAGCGTTCCGACACTTCTTCCATGTTTGGTTCCGTCAGGCATCCTATAGCAGTTTCATACGCTTACCGGATGGATGCGCCTGCGATTCGCAAGCGGCCTCATACCTATGCCATGGGAGTGAGCGAGTTGTGTGTGCTTCCTGATGGACAGCTTCTCGTGTTGGAGCGTGAGGTGTATGTGCCCAAGTCCAAGATAGGTGCTTCCTGCCAATGCAAGCTTTATCTCGTCAATCCTGCCGAGGAACAGGTCTTCCCTATGTCGGCTTCGTTTGCCAGTGATGACGTTCCTTATGTCAGGAAGACTTTGCTTACTCAGTGGTCAACCCGTCTTACCCTTCTCGGACGTTCCTTTGCCAATTATGAAGGGATGTGTCTTGGTCCGCAACTGGCTGATGGCTCTCAGGTGCTTATTCTTCTGTCCGATTCTCAAGACCAGTATGCTGGTGTCTTGAAAGACTGGTTTAAGACAATCGTATTGGCCAAATAGGACTTTTTGACTCAAACCAAAGATGAATCCGTAAATAAACAAAAAAGAGAGGTGTGCCGATAACGGTTACACCTCTCTTCGCTTTAACTCTCTAATTTGTTTAAACGTTTCGCATATTTCTATTTTAGTTTTGATACATCTACTTATTTGCTTTTCCTGCTTGTTTATTTATATTTGTTTTATCTGCGTCCACCGAAAGAGCCGCCACCATGATTGGATGAGCCTCCACGGTTACCGCCGAAAGATCCGCCTCTGCTTGAGTTGCCGAAAGAACGGTTAGAACTGCCGGAACTGTTGCCGAAAGAGCGGCTTGGACTGCTTGAACTACTTCCAAAAGAGCGGTTGTAATCTCTTGCACCGCTTCCGAAAGAGCGGTTAGGAGTGCTCGAAGGTGTTCCGAAAGAACGGTTGTTGTCTCTTGAACTGTTGCCGAAAGAGCGGTTAGGTGTGCTCGATGGATTACCGAAAGTACGGTTGTTGTTTCTTGAAGCATTACCGAATGAGCGGTTGTTTCCTGTCTGGCGATCGCGTGTCACGGTGGTGCGTGTGCTGCTTTGGCGTGTCATGTTGCCGAAACTCTGTCCTCGTCCGTAGTCTCCACGGTTGAATCCGTCTCTCATTCCCATTCTTGGTCCGCCATCAGGATGTGGTCTGCCATAAGTACGTCCGCTGTACCAGCTTCTTCCTCCGTTCCTGTGCCAGCTGTGTCCGCCTCTGTATACGGTGTAGAAGTGAGGGCGTCCGAAGAAGAAGTAGTCTCGGCGAGGGTATCTTGCGTAGATGCCGAAATGCCAGTAGCCTCCGTTCCAGTAGAGTGGGCGATAGAAGTAAGTGGCATTCAGGAAGGCTCTGTATTGCCAGTCGAGGAGAATGTAGCTCAAGTCGGCGTTGCGCTGTCTCCAGTATGCTCCATACAGGTCGTCGTAAGTGTTTACCCCCATGAGGTAATCCAGGTTCACTTCGTATGCAGCCTCATATTGGTCGTCGGTAAGATTCAACTCGTATGCCATCTTATCGGTCAGAAAGAGAGCCTGCTGGCGAGCCTGCTCGTAACTCATGGCCGATGCGGTAGAAACTGTCATTGTGAACAGTGTCACCATAGCTAATATAAACTTCTTCATAATCGTATCGTTTTAAAGAGTTGTTGTTTCTTGTTCTTTTTGTTTTACGTTGCAAAGATAGGTCAAAATGCTGGTCGAAGAAAAGGTTTTTCCCTAAATGGGCAGGGGAAAATCCCTAAACCACCGTCTTATGGCATAAAAATGGGTCAGAAATCAATGAAAACTTGCCTTTTGCTTGGCTGAAAGTAAACTTTTTCCTATTTTTGCAAAACATATTAATCTTTACCCGATTTTAGATATCTCAAGAGGATGAATAAAATACACCTTATTATATTAGCGGCAGCTGCGATGCTGCCTCTTTCGGTTCGTGCTCAGTATGCCTGGCAGGATGGTGCCGAGGCGGGAAAGCTCGACCTTGGCAAAGACGTTCGTTATCAAGTCGAGATGCAGGGGTCTTTCTCGCATGGCAAGACGCCGTTGTGGCTCAATGCCAACAAGTATGGCCTCTCTTCGCTTTCGTCGACCAATGGTTATCTGCGAGGCAGTCTTGTTCGCCCCTTGTCTCTCGACTCTGCACGCCGATGGGGAATAGGTTATGGTGCCGATGTGGCTGTTCCGCTTCATTACACCAGTCATGTTGTGGTGCAGCAAGCCTTTGTTGAGGCTCGCTGGCTGCATGGTGTACTGAGTGTGGGAGCCAAGGAATATCCTTTGGAACTGAAGAACCAGACCTTGAGCAGCGGCAGTCAGACATTGGGTATCAACGCCCGTCCTGTGCCACAGGTCCGGTTGGCATTGCCCGAATATTGGACTATTCCTGCCTTCGGACGCTGGTTACAGCTGAAGGGACATGTGGCCTTTGGTATGATGACCGACGACAACTGGCAGAAAGACTTCACCCAGCGTCGCACCAAGTATGCCGAGCATGTACTCTATCACAGTAAGGCTGGTTTCCTGCGTATCGGCAACGAGGATCGTTTCTGTCCCTGGAGCCTTGAGCTGGGGTTAGAGATGGCTGCCGAGTTTGGTGGCAATGTCTATCATCGTGGAGCCAATGGCGAGATGGTGCAGATACCTACGGGCAAGGGCTTTAAGGATTTCCTTCATGCCTTCATACCCAGTGGTGCTGATGCCACTGATGGAGCCTATGCCAATGTGGAGGGAAACCATTTGGGCAGCTGGCTGATGCGTTTCAACTACAAGGCTGACACCTGGCATATCGGTGTTTATGCCGATCATTTCTTTGAGGACCACAGTCAGATGTTTTTCCTCGACTACGACGGTTATGGAGAGGGTGAGGAATGGCAGGACCGCAAGAAGAACAGATACTACCGTTATAAGTTGAAGGACATCATGCTGGGTGCCGAACTGAATCTTCCTCACGGCACATGGCTTCGCAATGTGGTGTTCGAGTATCTCTATACCAAGTATCAGAGCGGACCTTTCAATCACGACCATACGATGAACATTCCCGACCACCTGGCAGGAATGGACGACTATTATAATCACGGCAACTATCCAGGCTGGCAGCATTGGGGACAGGTGATGGGCAATCCGCTCTACCGTTCGCCTATCTATAATGAGAATGGCGACCTCTATGTGCACGACAACCGCTTCGTAGCCTTCCATCTTGGTTTCGACGGACAGCCAACTTCCCGTCTGGGTTATCGCGTGCTGGCCACCTACCAGAAAGGCTGGGGAACCTATCAGGAGCCCTTCACCAAGCCCCATCACAATGTGAGCTTCCTTGCCGAGGCCAACTATCGTTTTGCTCATGGCTGGCATGCCAAGGGCGGTTATGCCATGGACTTCGGCAGCGATCAGATGTTGGGTCATAATGCAGGTTTCCAGCTCACCGTGGGCAAGTCGGGCATACTGGATTTTGGTAAAAAGAAGAAGTAACGAATGGATAGAAATAACAGCATGACAAAGAACAATCAAAAACAAAATATGAAGTCGAATACGCAACGACAGCATCCTATTGCTGCTCTTGGTGTGGCAGCAGTGGCAGGACTGCTGATGGCGTTGGGCTCACTTTCCTCATGTACTCTCGAGTCGAGTGGCAATGGCGATCTTGATGGCTATTGGCACCTTGAGAGCATTGATACCTTGGCAACTGGCAAGACGGGCGATTATTCCAACCGTCGTTTCTTCTGGGGCATAGAGCACCGGCTCATCAGTGTGTCTGATATCGACCGTGAAGGAAGACTGGGTTATTATTTCCGTTTTGAGCAGACTGGCGACAGCCTTTTCTTGGGAAAGGCCTATAAGAACAACTGGCACCAGGACAATGGCGAGGATGGTGGCGATATTCCCGTCGACGATGTTGAGCCTTTGCGCTATTATGGTGTCAACGAGTTGGAGGAGCATTTTGCCAAAGAGGCTCTTAGTGGAAGCAGAATGATACTTCGCTCCAAGACCCTCCGTCTGAAGTTCAAGAAGTTCTAATCATTGAATTTTTGCTGGTTCACAAAGTAAAAGTTCTTTTTAGCCTTTGAAAGTTTCGTTCATAGCCTTTGAATGTGCGTTCAAAGCCTTTGAATGTGCGTTCAAAGCCTTTGAATGTGCGTTCAGAGCCTTTGAATGTCCGTTCAAAGGCTTTGAACAGAGATTTAATGCCTTTTGAACAGAGATTTAATGCCTTTTGAATGGAAATTTACAACAAGAGGAAAAACAATTTATAACTTTCAGAAAACAATTCGACCTGTACGGTTGAAATTACCCAATACGCCCTTTACCTTTCC
Organism: Segatella intestinalis; assembly: GCF_029348455.1. Classification (NCBI taxonomy): domain Bacteria; kingdom Pseudomonadati; phylum Bacteroidota; class Bacteroidia; order Bacteroidales; family Prevotellaceae; genus Segatella; species Segatella intestinalis. Next base: position 6,158 of record NZ_JARJVV010000027.1, on the reverse strand, counting down.
CTTCGGCCGGTGACCGTTGGTTCAGGGCGTGCTGTTGGAGAGCTTTTGAATCTTCTGGGCGTGCCAACCGTACAGGTCGAAACATATTGTAGTATTCAAGTAATTACTCATTACTGTTTGGGGAACAGAGTTGTTGCCTTTGATCCCGAAAAAACAGAGTATACGCAAACAAAGAAAACGTTTGCGTTTCTTTTTTTTTGAAAAAAACATATTTTTGTTTGCCAATTATAAATAATGTATTATCTTTGCATTGAAAATAGCTTTGTAAACTCGACTTAGCAAAACAGCAAGTCAAACAGGGTTGACAAAAAGATACAAGAACAAGAATTACTGCATGAGCAATAAGATAAAACATTCCGGTGTAGTCGATGGCGTCGATGGCACAACAGTACGTGTGCGCATCCTCCAGTCATCGGCTTGTAGCGCTTGTAAGGTAGCCTCCCACTGCAATGCCTCCGAAACCAAGGAGAAGTTGGTGGAAGTTACCACATCAGATGCTTCTCAATACCATGTTGGCGACTCGGTCAGAGTTTTGGCCGATACCAGTGTAGGCTTCTGTGCCAGCTGGTATGGTTATCTTCTGCCTTTGGTCCTGATGGTTGTAGCCTTGGTGACAGTATTGAAGGTTTCGGGCTCAGAAGGTATGGCAGCCCTTTCTTCTTTGGGCATACTTATACCTTATTATATATGTCTGTATCTGCTTCGTGGCAAGTTGAAACGCAGACTCAGCTTCTCCATCGAGAAGTAAAACACTATAGGTCAATGGAAAGTAATAATATTAATAACTAAAACAAATACAAAGATTATGAACTTTATTATGATTGCAGTCTTGGTGCTCGGTGCCATTGCGCTTATTGCCGCATTGGTTCTCTTCGTAGTTTCCAAGAAGTTTGCCGTCGATGAGGACCCTCGATTAGGTCAGGTGGGCGAGATTCTGCCTGGTGCCAATTGTGGTGGTTGCGGCTTTGCCGGATGTTCCGGTATGGCAGCAGCTTTGGTCAAGGGAGCTGATGCCGGCAGCATCGAAGGACTGATGTGTCCTGTAGGTGGTGCCGACGTGATGGGCAAGGTTGCCGATCTCTTGGGTATCGCTGTGGCCAACACCGATCCTAAGGTGGCAGTAGTGCGTTGTAATGGCTCTTGCGAGCATCGTCCTCGCATCGCCGAGTATGATGGTTTGCATACCTGTGCAGCTATGAACTCTTGTGGAGCAGGCGAGACAGGTTGCGGTTTTGGCTGTCTGGGCTGTGGCGACTGTGTGGCTGCCTGTCAGTTCGGTGCCATCTCTATCAATCCCGAGACAGGTCTTCCCGAGGTGGATGAGGAGAAGTGTACTGGCTGTGGTGCCTGTGCCAAGGCTTGTCCACGCCACATCATTGAGCTTCGCAAGAAGGGTCCTAAGGGTCGTCGTGTGTATGTTCAGTGTGTCAATCACGACAAGGGCGCAGTAGCCAAGAAGGCTTGTAGCGTTGCTTGTATCGGATGCGGTAAGTGCCAGAAAGTCTGCAAGTTTGATGCCATCACCATTGAGAACAATGTGGCTTATGTCGACTTCAACAAGTGTCGCATGTGTACCAAGTGTGTTGATGAGTGCCCAACAGGTGCTCTCGTGAAAGTTAATTTCCCTGTAAAGAAGGCTAAGCCAGCCGATGCAGCTCCCGTTGAGGCTCCTGCAGCACCCAAGGCTGAGACTTCAGAAGTAAAGAAGGAGGAACAAGCATGAAATTGAGAACATTTAGAATAGGTGGTGTTCACCCAGAAGAGAATAAGATTACAGCCGAGATGGCTACTCAGGTGGCAGCCCTTCCTAAGCAGGCCATTTTCCCTCTTGGTCAGCACATCGGTGCTCCTGCAAAGCCTGTTGTTGCCAAGGGCGACAAGGTGAAGGTAGGTACTCTGCTTGCTGAGGCTGGTGGTTTTGTCAGTGCTCCTATCTACAGTTCAGTTTCGGGAACTGTGTTCAAGGTAGACCAGTCTATCGACGCTACCGGCTACCGCAAGCCTTGTATTATCATCAATGTAGAAGGCGACGAGTGGGAGGAGAGTATCGACCGTTCTGAAAAGTTGGAGACGATAGCATCTCATCCCGAGCTCACTCCCGAAGAGATCGTCAACCGCATCAAGGTGGCTGGCGTCACAGGTATGGGTGGTGCAGGTTTCCCAACCTTCATCAAGCTGTGTCCTCCTCCAGGTGCCAAGGCCGAGTGTGTCATCATCAATGGTGTGGAGTGCGAGCCATACATCACAGCCGACTACCGTCTTATGATGGAGCATGCCGATGAGATTCTTGTAGGTTTGAACCTCCTGATGAAGGCTGCCAAGGTAGAGAAGGGCTATATCGGTATCGAGGACAACAAGCCTGCAGCCATCAAGCTCTTCGAGGAAAAGACAGCCGCCGATTCACGTATCGAGATTGTGCCTTTGGCTAAGAAATATCCTCAGGGAGGTGAGAAGCAGTTGGTTGATGCCGTTATCCGCCGTCAGGTTCCAGCTCCTCCAGCTATCCCTGTCAATGTTGGAGCAATCGTTCAGAACGTAGGTACTGCCTTTGCTGTGTATCAGGCAGTTATGAAGAACAAGCCTTTGTTCGAGCGTTACACCACAGTTACTGGTAAGCAGGTGAAGAATCCTGGCAACTTCCTCGTTCGTATGGGTACACCTTTCTCTCAGATGATAGAGGCTTGTGGCGGTCTGCCCGAGGGCGACAACAAAGTTTTGGCAGGTGGTCCTATGATGGGTAAGGCTGTGATCAGCCTTGATGTTCCTGTCACCAAGGGCACCAACTCCATCACCGTCCTGACCGATGCCGACGCTCACCGCAAGAAGGCTGAGCCATGTATCCGTTGCGCCAAGTGTGTGGAGGCCTGTCCTATGGGCTTAGAGCCTTACTTGCTTGCCACACTGAGTGTGATGAAGGAGTATGAGCGTTTGGAGGCAGAAGAGGTAACCTCTTGTATCGCCTGCGGTTCATGCCAGTTTACCTGTCCTTCTCATCGTCCTATCCTCGACAACATCATCGGTGGTAAGGCAGCAGTGATGGGTATTATCCGTGCTCGCAACACAAAGAAGTAATATATCGTAAACTTCCCAACAGAAATAAAAATGAGTAAATTAATCGTTTCATTATCGCCACATGCCCATGGCAACGAGTCGGTGGAGAAGAACATGTACGGAGTCATCGTAGCTCTCGTACCTGCCATCTTGGCCTCCTTCTATTTCTTCGGCCTGGGTTCGGCAGTAGTACTGCTTGCCTCTGTGGCTGCCTGCGTCTTCTTTGAGTGGGCTATCACAAAATATATTCTCAAGACCGAGACCAGTCTGCTCGATGGTTCTGCCATCATTACCGGTCTCTTGCTCGGCATGAACCTGCCCAGCAACCTTCCACTTTGGATCATCATCATCGGTGCCTTGTTTGCTATCGGTGTGGGTAAGATGAGTTTTGGTGGCTTGGGCAACAATCCTTTCAACCCCGCTTTGGTAGGTCGTTGCTTCCTGCTCGTCAGCTTCCCTGCACAGATGACCTTATGGCCTGTGGCTGGACAGCTGCTCAGCTATACCGATGCCACAACAGCTGCCACTCCTCTGGCTATCATGAAGACAGCCATCAAGACAGGCGACAGCTCTGTGCTTCAGCAGTTGCCCGACTCTCTGAGCCTTCTCTTTGGTGCTACAGGCGAGGGCTTCGGTGCCGGTACAACGGGTGAGGTTTGTGCCATTGCCCTCTTGCTCGGTTTGGCATATATGCTCTGGAAGAAGGTCATCACCTGGCACATTCCTGTAAGCATCATCGCTACCGTGTTTGTATTCAGCGGTTTGATGCACTTGGCCAACCCTGTATATGCCAATCCATTTGCAGTTATCCTCAGCGGTGGTTTGATGTTGGGTGCCATCTTCATGGCCACCGATTATGTCACATCACCAATGACCCACAAGGGAATGCTCATCTATGGTGTATGCATTGGTCTGCTGACAGTCATCATCCGCAACTGGGGTAGCTATCCAGAAGGTATGTCGTTCGCCATTCTCATCATGAATGCGTTCACACCTCTTATTAACACATACGTTAAACCCAAGCGCTTCGGTGAGAAGCCTGCAAAGAAATAAGGAGGATAGAGACATGCAGAAATTAGAATCATCATTGAAGAACATGGTTCTCGTATTGGTGGGTGTGGCACTCGTTGTAGGTGCAGTGCTCGCTTATGTGAACCATATCACATCAGGTCCTATCGCCCAGAAGGCTGAGCAGTCATTGGCAGCTGGTATCAAGAGCGTGATGGGAACCGACGACTTGCAGGTGGCTGCCCCAAAAGAGGTACCGCAGACTATAGACGGCAAGGAGGTTACCTTTATTGTTCATGCTTGTTCCGACAAGAGCGGCAACTCTCTCGGAGCAGCTGTAGAGAGCACCACAGGCGGCTTTGGTGGCGACCTGAAGGTACTGGTAGGTTTCGACAAAGAGGGCAAGATATTGGGTTACACCCTTCTTCAGCACTCAGAGACTCCAGGTCTTGGTGCCAAGGCCAGCACTTGGTTCCAGAAAGACGGCAAGGGCAGCATCATTGGCAAGACACCAAAGGATGGCAACCTGCACGTGAGCAAGGACGACAAGAGCGGCAATGCTGTTGATGCCATCACGGCATCTACCATTACCAGTCGTGCTTTCCTCAAGGCTATTAACCAGGCATACGCAGCCTATACCCAGCAGGGTACAGACGGTAAGAGCGGTGCCACAAAAGTAAAGAAAGGATAAGCCACTATGAGTAATATTAAGATTTTAATGAATGGTATTATCAAGGAGAACCCAACCTTCGTGTTGCTCCTTGGTATGTGTCCTACTTTGGCAACCACCACCAGCGCCATCAACGGTCTCTCCATGGGACTGGCTACTATGGCGGTGCTGATTTGTACCAACTTTGTGATTTCCTGTATCAAGAAGATCACTCCCGATATGGTTCGCATCCCTGTATTCATCGTAGTGATAGCAGCCTTCGTAACCATTCTGCAGATGTTTATGAGCGCCTATGCACCCGACAGCATCAACCAGGCATTGGGTATCTACATTCCACTGATTGTAGTTAACTGTATCATCCTGGGTCGTGCGGAGAGTTTTGCTGCCAAGAACTCGCCAGTGGCAAGTTTGTTCGACGGTATCGGTGTAGGTTTAGGTTTCACCCTCGGTCTCACCATTCTGGGTTGTGCACGCGAGATTCTCGGCTCAGGCAGCCTCTTCGGAGTAACTCTTTTGCCAGAGACCACCAACATTCTGGTGTTCATCTTGCCTCCAGGAGCCTTCCTCACCTTGGGTTACATCATTGCAATATTTAATAAGGTAAAGAAATAAGGAGGAGTAATATATGGAATATTTATTGATATTTATCTCTGCGATATTCGTCAACAATATTGTTTTGTCGCAGTTCCTCGGTATCTGCCCATTCCTGGGTGTATCGAAGAAGATTGATACCGCCATCGGTATGGGTGGTGCCATTGCCTTCGTCCTGACTTTGGCAACCATTATCACCTGGTGTGTTCAGAAGTATGTGCTCGATGCTTTCGGTTTGCAGTATCTTCAGACCCTTTCGTTCATCCTTGTCATAGCCGCTTTGGTACAGATGGTGGAGATTATCCTCAAGAAGGTTTCGCCAGCTCTCTATCAGGCATTGGGCATCTTCCTGCCTCTTATCACAACCAACTGTGCCGTGCTGGGTGTAGCCATTTTGGTTATTCAGAAGGACTACAATCTGCTTCAGAGTGTGGTTTACGCCTTCTCTACAGCTCTTGGTTTTGCCTTGGCGCTCATTGTCTTTGCCGGCATTCGCGAGCAGCAGGCTTTGGTTCGCATTCCTAAGGGCATGCAGGGTATCGCCATTGTCATGGTAACAGCAGCTCTCCTGAGTCTTGCCTTCATGGGTTTCTCGGGTGTAGACGGTGGTTTGAGAGCCTTGTTCGGTCTCGAGTAAAGCAACGGTAAGTTCCGAACTCAGCGAAAGTTGAGTTGATATATTAAGTCCCACAGTGTAGTCGTAAGGCTACTCTGTGGGGCAGGGCAAACGCATCAAACTTTTTACCTTTTAACATATAGATATTAATGTTGTATCTTATTGAATATTAACTATTTATATTTGCTTATACCAAAAATATTTTGTATCTTTGTAAAGAAT
>NZ_JARJVV010000026.1:0-30481 GCF_029348455.1 Segatella intestinalis | reverse complement strand
CGAAGTTCTCCAACTGGGCATCAAGATAGTTGAATGCCTCTTCCTCGAATACGATGAATCCCATACTTTTCTTTTTTCTAAGTTAATACTATGTTGTATGTCGCAAAGCTCCACGCATATGCAGTGCTCCACGTTTGTGAGTGCAAAGATAAGGCACGGCAATCTAAAAACAAGCGTTTTCAATTTCTGTGGCAGTATGTTGCCGGGGTTTGCCGACTTCAACGCCAAAAACAACAAGAAAAACTTGCACGACTGCAACGAATACATGAACAATGATGAGTTGAGAAATACGTTGAAGTTCTCACAACTATCTCGGTATGCAAATAAGCAAGCCACAACTAAATTGCCACGTTACACCCAATCAGTTGCATGGCTGCACTCAGTACACTTACTTTGCACCCGACAATCGGTCAATGGTGCAAACCGTGACCACTATACTAACAAATAAAACAGCATAAGCTATGGCAAGAACAAAAGATGCAGTCTTGGCTCCTGAGCAAAAGGAGCTGATGGAAAAAGAGTATTTGGATTTTGTTAAACCATCTACGTATGGCAACAAAGCCAATCCTAGTAGTTGTAATTCTCTCTATGATGATGTAGAGAACCCAGAGTTTAGAGCAATTGTAGAGAAAGTTGCTGCAACAACTCCCTATAGAGAGGAAACATCAACGAACGAGGCTCAATCGCCACCGAATCCGCAGAAGCGCATCAGTGGCAAGCAGCGCAAGGCGACATTGGAGGAGTATCAGCAGACCTTCCTCCAAGTTCCAAGGATTGACGACCGCAAGCCGGTCTTCGTCAGTTCCGATGTACGAGACCGTCTTGATCGTGTCGTCCGCATCCTCGGAGGAAGGCGCATGAGCGTATCGGGCATCATCGAGAACATCGTGCGCCACCACCTAAGCCTTTATGAAGAGGACTTCGAGGCTTGGCGCAAATTGTGAGAATTAAGGTCTGCGACCTTGGACGTGGATAGCTGAAAGGCTGTAATTCCAACTAACGTGTTCTGAGAGGGAGCGAGGTTATGTTTTGGGAACCCCAAAACGCCTCGCTCCACCATGAGGGCGGAGGAATTTTGCTCCCGGCGGTCGCAGAAAGTAAGTGTACCAACTGTAAACAGTATATCGAATGACAAGCATATATGAACAGGACAAGAAAAAGGGCGGAAGACCGCCCACAGGCAGGGTTCGCAAGCTGTCGAAGTCTGTCACGGTGAAGTTCTCGAAGCCAAGCTACGAGGCATTGAGACTGAGGGCGAGAAAAGCCAACCGCAAGTTGGCGGAGTATATACGAGAGTAGACATAGAAAGGAGAGGTTAAGTCTTTGCTTCTGATGTATGCAAATTGAAACTAAGAGTCATACATTGAAATGATGCCAGCTATCCTCATAGGATAAAGCAACCATATAAAATCTTAATTGAATATTATTATTCTCCTTTGCAACAACAAAATATAGTTCGGAACGAACAGAAAGACATGTTTTATACGTTTTTTATGTTAAACTGTATGAAAATATTTGTGACTTCGAAATAAAAACATTATTTATGTATCGCTTTTATAGCAAAAAGAAAAGTCATTATTAACTTAATAGGGTAGGATCCTTAAACATCAAGTATGGAAGAACGAAAAATTTCCACATTAGTCTCTTTGTTGGGAGAAGATGTTCTGACTGAAGATTGTTTGGTTGTTGTTACAGGTGGTAACAATGACAAGGAGCAACATCAGAACTTTGAGCAAAATAATCCTCAGTGTAACAATTGTCAATGTAACAATTGCGGTTGCTAAGTGTTATTAACCCCTAAGAATTAGGTACGACTATAATAGATAGTTGTACCTAATTATTTATAAACAACAAGTAAATTGAATATGAAATATAGTCAGTATAACCATTTTGTTGAGATGGAAAATGTTGTGTTATGCTTTAACGCATATAATTATTCCAGATTAATTATAGGTAAAAATGCATACCAAGACTATCTAAGCTGCAAAGATAATGTTGAAAAACTAAATACAAAAAATCCCAACTTACATAGAACATTAGAGGCTAATGGTTTCATCGTTACAGACGAAAATGACGAACAGAAAAAGTATTTGTCTTCAGTACAAGAACGTAAGTTTTCTAAAGATATTTATCATATTATCGTCAATCCAACAATGGATTGTAATTTAAAATGTTGGTATTGCTACGAGAGTCATATAGAAAAGTCCCATATGACTTCAGAAATGGTCGCAGCAATCATATTGCATATCAAAGAGAAAATTACCAAAGAGCCTTTTAAGAAATTAATTTTAAGTTTCTTTGGAGGAGAACCTTTGTTGCAAAAAAATATTGTTTTTTCGTTAATCGAAAGCATTTATGAACTCTCAAAAATACATGGATTTTATTTGGCGACTTCGTTTACTACCAATGGAACGTTGATAGACAAAGACTTTGTCGCAAAATTAAGTCCCTATGAACCGAGCTTTCAAATCACCTTGGATGGATGGCAAAATATTCATGATAAGGTAAGGAAATATAAGGTCAATGGCAATGGGACATATTCGCAAATTTTATCAGCGATAAAATTAATACAACAAGATTCACCTAAAAGCGAAATCTTGGTAAGGATTAATGTGTCCAATAGAACGTTAGATTCCCTTACAAACATTGCAAACGAGCTTGCTGAAATAAAGCAAAATAACAATTTGAAAATTATGGTATCTAAAGTTTGGCAAGTAAATGCAGAAAAGTTAGATGAAAAGAAAATCTTAGATTTTGTCTTACAATGTCAAACAAATAAAATACAATGTAGTTATTTGGCTACTTCAAAATACACTTATGGGTGTTATGCAGACAATTACAATCAAGTTGTCATAAATTATGATGGAAATATTTACAAGTGTACAGCAAGGACATTCTCGTCTGAAAATTCATATGGTCTTATCACTAGTGAAGGACAGTTAGAATGGAATGAAATGAAATTGCAGGATAGATTAAATTTAGAATTGCCATCTAGATGTCAGATTTGTAATTTTCTTCCAGCATGTCCTAAGCCCTGTTCGCAAAAACTCTTAGAAAAGGGAGAAAATTTACCTTGCATACTTAACAAGAAATATGGTAAGGAAAATTATATTATAGAAGATTTCTACAACTTTTTAATAGAAAGAAATAATGAGAAATAGTTTTTGTATATTTTTTCTTCTTTGGGTTACTTTGGATGTTTTTAGTGGGGAAAAATGTCTTTTCACAATAGGCTCTGATTTTATAGTAACCGATACAATATCAAAGAACTTGTCTGATACATCTAGAATCTTTAACTTGTCAGATGTCGTTGTAAAAGGTTCAAATATCATAACAAAATCAGACCGCTTAATATTAATTCCAACTTCTAATATGCAGAAGGCATCGTCATCTGCATGGGATTTGCTGAGCAAAATAAAACTGCCAGGAGTAATCGTTGACCGCCAGAACAAGAATGCAACAACTATTAATGGAAGTAATATACTTTTTAAAATCAACAACATTGATGCCACTATTGCAGATTTTTTGACGATAATCCCAAGCGATGTAAAAAAAATAGAGTTTTTTGATAAATTAGGAGCACGATATAATGACAGTAACATTAGTGCAATCATTAACATTGTAACTAAAAGGCATACTTCTGGTGGACAATTTGGACTCTATGAAGATGCGGCTCTAACAACAATGTCGCTATATAATAGTGCTTATGTCAAATTTAACAAGGCAAACAGTTTGTTTAGCCTAAGCTATAATAGCAAGTACCGAGATTATTCCAATTCATACACAGATACGTATCTAGAAAATGAAGATGTTGAAATATCCAGAAAGGGCGTAGAATCGCCATATGGATACTTTCTTCAAAATATAGATGCTGCATATAATTATTATAAGAATAACTTTACATTTAACATAAAATTCAACTATAGTACAAACCGAAACACCAATCAAAATTGCTCACAGGAGATATTTGATAAGAAAAGTTTGATTGGAAATTCATTTAGGTCACCAAAAGACAAAAGTCATTCACCTGCAATAGACTTGTTTTCTGAATATAAAATTTCCTCCAAACAGTCATTGCTCTTTAATATGGTAGGAAAAATATTACAGACAAACTATGATTATTCATATACTGAAAATGTAAACGAAAATAATTCCCATTTTGAGTATGGGGTAGAAGGAAAGCGTAAGTCTCTTATAACAGAAATCATGCATACTTATTCTTTAAAAAATCTTTCATGGGATTCTGGTTTAAGATACAAATATTCAGACACTCACAATTTATATAGTTATGATATTACAAATGATTTTGATTCAAAAGACCAAAATTTATACGCTTATACCCAATTCTCTGGGAATGTTAAAAATATCTACTACATGGGGGGAATAGGTATAAATTGGGTTAGTTTCAAGGAAGGTGGCAATTCTTTTTACAAAGTATTATATCGTCCTTTAGGCAGAATTAAGTATATGCCTTTAGACAATTTTAGTATGTCTTATCAATTTTCAATGCAACCAACAATACCAAGCTTGTCAACATTAAGTGGAATTACAAAAAATTTGAATAGATATGAATTCGAAACAGGCAATTCTGCCTTGCGTCCTTATGACAACATAAAACATAAATTATCTTTATCTTGGAATCCTAACAGATGGTATATTTCACTAAACTACAATATCGAAAGTGCAAAAAATCTTTTTGCGTCTGGTATTTATTGTCAAAATGGGAAATTAGGTTATCAACATATAAATTTTGATTCAAAAACCGTTCGTAAAATAAATTTTTACACAAGCTTTGACATCATAAAGGACATGTTGTTCATTGATGGCTATATTTCATACAACTATTATAAATTTAAAATAGAAGACGAAACTTTCTCTTTAACAGACTATACATATGGTGGGAAGATAGTGTTCTACCTGAAAAACTTTTCTGCAAATATATCTTTCAATCATAATCCAAAGGAATTATTTGGAATGAAAAGTTTTTATGGAGAATCCACAGGCAGCGTTGATTGTTCTTATAAATACAAAAGAATGACTTTCTCACTTGGAGTATGGAATCCGTTTAAAAAATATGTTCAGAGTTCTGGTTTCGAGTATGCTAGAAATGGTTTATATAAAACTGAGTATTTTAGAATAAAGGACAATGCTAATATGATAACTCTAGGTGTTTCCTATGACATAAATTGGGGTAAATCTTATAAGGCAAGAAATAAAAGATTAAATAATTCGGACAACATAGATGGTATTGTAAAATAAAAATGATGAAAAAATTTCCACTTTTCATACAACATGATTCTATGCAATGTGGCATTGCTTGTTTGTGTATGATATGTAAGTTTTTCGGTCGTAGCATTTCCATAGAAACTATGGCAAACTTATGTCATGCTAATAAAGAGGGAGTGTCTTTAATGGGATTAAGTGAGTCTGCTACGATTCTTGGTTTTCATGCTATAGCTGCAAGAACCAGTATCAATAAGTTACAAATTGTTCCTCTTCCTTGCATTTTGCATTGGAATCAAAATCATTTTGTCGTTTTATATAGAATAAAGAACAACAAATACTATATTGCTGACCCAGGAAAAGGTTTGATAACTTATACTCTTGATGAATTCAAGAAACATTGGCTAAGCACAAATACCAATGGTGAAGACAAGGGCATCGCTATGTTCTTGGAAACTACACCTGCCTTTTTTGCTTACAAGATGCAGAAAGAAGAGAACATAAAAGAAAAGCGGTCTTTTCGTTTTCTCTTGGGGTATGTGAAAAAATATCGTAAGTATTTTGGGCAAATTGTACTAGGTTTGGTTGTTGGAAGCCTTTTACAGTTAGTCTTGCCATTTCTCACCCAATCTATTGTTGATGTTGGCATCAAAAACCAAGACATTGGTTTTGTTTGGCTGATATTATTGGGACAACTTATGCTAACAATTAGCCGAACAGCTATTGACTTTATCCGTAGATGGTTATTGCTTCATATCTCCTTGCGCATTAACATTTCACTATTGAGTGACTTCTTCATTAAATTACTGAAGCTTCCAATGTCTTTCTTTGACACAAAGCTTATGGGAGACTTGATGCAAAGAATGAGTGACCATAGTCGTGTGAATAAATTTCTCACACAGCAGACACTCAACATAACATTTGCGATATTCACTTTTGTTGTGTTTTCTGTGGTGCTGTTCTTATACGATAAATTTGTGTTTGCTATCTTCTTGCTTGGAAGTATTCTCTATGGCGCATGGATGACTTTATTCTTAAGACGGAGGAAAGTACTAGATTATGAGTTATTTGAACAGCAAGCCATCAACAACAACAAAACTTACGAGTTTATCACCTCTATGCAAGAAATCAAATTGCAGGATTGTGAGCAACGCAGAAGATGGGAATGGGAAGATACACAAGCTGATTTGTTTGAAGTACAGATGAAATCGCTCAAACTCCAACAAATGCAAGAAGCAGGGTGCATATTCATCAATGAAACTAAAAATACCATCATTACAGTTATAGCTGCAACAGCGGTAATTCACGGAGACATGACCCTTGGCATGATGCTTGCCATACAGTATATTATTGGTCAATTAAATACACCTGTAGATCAATTGATGAACTTCTTTTATTCCCTGCAAGATGTGAAGATTAGCTTGGAACGTATCAACGAGATTCACCAGATGGATGATGAGAATGGAAAGGAAGGCTTGCTGACTTCTATTGAAGATAAGAATGAGGGCATTGACATCAAGAACATCATATTCAAGTACGACCCACATGCTTTGCGCAAGACCATAGATGATGTGCGCATTCACATTCCGCAAGGTAAGGTAACTGCCATCGTTGGTGCATCTGGCAGTGGAAAGACCACCCTCATCCGCTTAATGCTAGGTTATTATTCTGTCTTGGAGGGACAAATCAACATTGGCAATACCAACATTAACAAGCTCAACAAGAAATGGTGGCGCAGACAATGTGGCGTAGTGATGCAGGATGGCGTTATCTTCTCGGAGAGTATAGCACGAAACATTGCCGTTGACGATGGCGATATAGACAAGGAACGGTTGTTGAAAGCAGCCGAGATAGCTTGTATCAAGGAGTATGTAATGGCTTTGCCTCTGAAGTTCAATACCAAGATTGGACGTGATGGCGTGGGACTAAGCCAAGGACAGAAACAGCGTATCTTGATTGCAAGGGCGGTTTACAAGAATCCTGACTATATATTCCTTGACGAGGCTACAAACTCGCTCGATGCCAATAATGAGAGAAGCATCGTGGAGAACTTGGATAAGTTCTATAAGGGCAAGACCGTTGTGATTGTGGCTCATCGCCTAAGCACGGTGAAGAATGCCGACCAAATCGTGGTCATCGACCATGGAAAGGTGGTTGAGATAGGCAACCATGAGTCTTTGACCGCCAAGCGAGGGGCATATTATAACCTTGTGAAGAATCAGTTGGAATTGGGAAACTAAAATGCTTTTGATATGGAACAGAATGAAAAAGAATCAGATAATATCGAGTTGAGAAGCGAGAAGGTGAGGAACGTGATAGGCAAAGTTCCTCCTCGCCTCGTCAGCTTGGGAACGGTTGTCATTACGATAATAGTCCTCGCCCTCGCAGTTGCTTTCTACAAGATACCTTATCCTATATCCATAGAGGCTAATGGTGAGGTCATCAATCAAAGAACAGTGCAAGTGTTTGTGCCATACAAGTATTTGTATCTTTTCGATGAGCCAAGGACGGCTCATGTATCTTTCGAGGGCAACGATAATGCATCTTATAACTGCGACATCACAAGCCATAAAGCCAGGCTCATACATAGGGAAGATGGTAACTATTTTATGGCTATAGCCACTGTGAGTACACAGGGACAAAAGTCCCCTGTGTTGCAAAAGTACATGAAAGCCGATGTCAGAATCATCGTCAGCAACAAAACGTTATGGCAGCAGGTATTCGGATAAGCTATATCCGAATACTGCTGTTTGTTTTTGGATACATATTGTTGGTAAGCATCAGATTTAACTCAAAAAGTTCTAAATTCCGTAAATTTCTCCTTGCTAGTTATGGGATATTTAGAAAATTGTCGTATCTTTGTCCCCGAATTGAGGCGTTCTTTGCATATTGCAAAATACAGAAACGAGCAGAAGTCCGCTCGTTTCCATATTGTTACCTATATAATATAGGCAAACGCCCAACTTCTTGATTTTCAATCAAAGCCCAATTTAGAGTGAGTTACAAACTATAACTCTTACCCCGATCTGATTCGATTTTCAGCGTGCTATGTGTCTCTATGATAGGTTTTATACGTTTGATTAGCGTATAAAGTGTATCGCTTGCATCAGGTTTCTTAGGCCATAGTTGGTCGCAAATCTCCTGTTTCGATAGCGTATGAGAATCTGTCGTTATGAACATTTCGAGCAGGGAGTGTTGCATTGGAGTAAGACGTATCTCCTCACCCGATACGGTCATAAATTTATCATCATGAAACACAATACCTCCGTACGCCAAACCTTGAACTATCAGCTCCGGCTTATTCCTTCTTACATACCACAAACTACCTAACAGCCACAGCATCCCGATAAACAAAAGAGAGCCCGACGCCTTTTGGTCGGACATCATGAAAGTCGTAGCAAAGTTGCAATTAGCCTCTGCCACCATCTTGGTTTCCCAACGTCCATCTCTGCGCACAGTACGCATGGCAATACCTGCCGTATCTTTCAATTCGGCAATGGTGAGGCAGTTGCGATAACAGCGTATGGTGTCTGTGGTAACCACATTGTCAGGCATTTTCACAAGAACTTGTTTCAAGGCCTGATTAACATCCTGGGCTATCATGTATTCTGTTCGGTGATAGCTGCTTATGCTTGTGCACAATGCACAAAGCATAAGAAAGCTGAACACTATGTATGGAAGGTTCTTCATAATGCTTGATCGATATTTTATTTGGCACTATCCTGCATAGTCTTCAGTTCTTTGTCTGTCATCTGCACATAGATAGAAACACCATAGACGGTTGTTCCATCTGCTTTTATTCCCAACGGATGAACCATGCAGAAACTTGGTTGAGCGCCTAACATCCATCCTGTTATCTGAATATATTCGTTGTTGTCAAGCAACAAGACTGTACGCGACGTACCATTGTAATTATCTAAAAATCTATAAGTAACTTCATTCTTCTTTACTGCGCCACCGGAGATGTCAGAACGACAATATGTAGTCAGTTTCGTATTACTATCAAAATAGTATTGTTCTGGAGCTAAGCCTAACATGTTGCTGTAATATTCAGCAGACTTTCTTTTGCCGTTCTTGACTATTTCCCATGTAGCATAGTGCTTCCATCCATGCCCAATGAACATATTGTCAAAGTCCGCTTGAACTATGCCACCGCCATCACCGAAACAGTTTCCATTGTCACTGAAATCGTATGCAACTCCATGATTATCTAATACATGAGCAAATTCTTGCTCCAATGATTCCTCGTCGTCATTATTGCATGATGCTACAAATAATGATGCAAACAGAACTAATACAAGTCCCATGATAAATTTTATTTTCATAATCAAATGTTTATTGACTTTTTGTTTTTACCCAACATGTGTGGGGTATCTCTCTTTGTTCGGCAAAGATACACTTTTATTGTCTCTTGTACAACTGTTTCCATTTTTTATTCTCGCTCGTTAAGTTTTTTTTATCTAATAAGGTGTAAATGGTAACTACTCAGCACCCATATGGAGAACTGATAGTTACAAATGCAATACTTGTGTTATCAGCCTTACAACCCAAAGAAACTATCGCTTAATACAGGAGATTTTTTCTCCTATATTATATAAATGTTTTCTTTAGCCTATAAAAGTTCCGTTCAGAGCCTTTGAATGTGCGTTCAGAGCCTTTGAATGTGCGTTCAGAGCCTTTGAATGTGCGTTCAAAGCCTTTGAACGGAGATTTCAATGTGGTTTAACGATTTTAAAGTAACTACATATGGCTATATGCTGAGTAGTTACTTTAAATGTATAAAGACAAAAATAAAATTGGTAATGGTTTTCTGTTACGTCTTATGTCAGTAGAAAAATACAGAAAAACAGAAGAAAACTTGTGGATTATGTTTTTTTTCCGTACTTTTGTCGTAAACTACAGAAAAGATATGAACAAAAAGAAGATATTTACCGTACTCTGTGCCTTGGTAGTGGCATTAGCAGTACAAGCCAAGTCGTTGAGAGAACTCTGGGTGTCGATGCCAGATTCCTTGGTTCCTGTCCTCACGCAGAATATGCGTGTGGAGTTTACGGAATTGCAGGATATGAAGGTAAAGGCAGAGGTCACTACGTCGTTGGGTGATACAAGTGTTATGGATACGCTGACCAATGATTTCATGCAGATAAGACTCAGCAGAGTCTGTACCTTACAATTAAAAAAGTTGCCACAAACTGGTGGTGACTCCATCATTTGTATGGTAAGAACCTTGGCAGCACCCGAAAAGGAGAGCGAGGTGATGTTCTTCGATCAGCAGTGGCAACAACTCGAGATGACTCATTGTTTTGACGGAGAAGACATTCAAGGAGTTTGTGAAAGTCTGTTGCAAAGACCAGATACGATGAGTGTGTCACGTTTTGAAGAACTCAAGGCGATGATAGAGCCCAGGATGATGAGTGCATTGCTCATGCAGCATGAGAATGCCATCGTTTTCCGTCTTGCTCTGCCATTGCTCTCAGCAGAAGATAAAAAGCTAATTAATGCCATAAAAGTGCAAAGAAAGTTTAATTGGAATGGTAAAATATTTAAGGAAGGTTAAATATCTACATTTTCTTTATAGAAACATTTGAAGTTCTAAATAAAAGTAGTACATTTGCAATGTGTTTTTCATGGTATTAGATTATTAAGGTTAATAAAAGATTGGTTGTCGTGAGACAATCAATTTTTTTTTCCTCACTCAACAAAGCAAGTGGCTTTATTGAGTGAGGATTTTCTTTTTATGCCTCATGAAGCTTTCTATTAAAGTATCAGTCCCAAGCAGCCAAAGGTCAGCATCAGTAGGATGGGGTTGGCTTTCTTGAAGGCGGTGAGATAGAAAGCCAGTACGAAGATGGCAATACTGATTCCGAAGACATTGGGATTGTCCTGAGGTGAGCCAAAGTTGTCTTTGTTCATCAGCAGAAGTGCAGCGGCAGCAATGAGTCCTATGATGGCAGGGCGCAGTCCGGCAAAGATATCTTTCACTATTTTAGAGTCCTTGTGTGTCATCAGATAATGACTGATGAGAATCATGATGACGAAAGGCAGCCACATGATAGACAAGCTGGCGAGAATAGCTCCCAGAATCGCCGCCCATTCGGGATAACCAGCATGCAGGGTGGAAGTGTAACCCACGTATGTGGCGCAGTTGATTCCGATAGGTCCCGGTGTAGACTGGCTGATGGCTACGATGTCAGTAAACTCAGCATTGCTGAGCCATTGGTTTTTTACGACAGTCTCGTTGTGAATGAGCGACAGCATGGCATAGCCACCTCCAAAGTTGAACGTACCTATTTTCGTGAATATGATGAATAATTTCAGAAATAACATAGTCTTTGTATTTTACCTTTAAAAGCAAGAATGCTCTTTTTACCTTTTTACTTTTTTACCTTTCTACTTTTTTACCTTTCTCATCTTTCCATACAGCCATCCCAACACGCCAGCCGCAATGATGATGTAGATGGGTGAGACGCCTAAAAGATAGATGAGGGCGCAGCTGGCTACAGGAATCCAGGCATTGTAGCGATTTATCTTGGCAGTTTTTGCCATTTTGAAGCAAGGAGCAGCGATGAGGGCTACTACTGCCGGTCTGATGCCGGCAAAGAACTTCTCCACCCAGTAGTTGTCCTTGAACTGTCTGAAGAACATGGCAATGATGATGATGGCTATGATGGAAGGCAGCGCAATGCCTATTGCTCCCACGATGCCTCCCCATATTCCGCGCAGTTTATATCCGATGTGACTTGCCATATCGATGGCAAAGATGCCCGGTGTGGCCTGTGCCACTACCATAATATCCATAAATTCCTGTTTGTCCATCCACTTATGGCGGTCGACAAACTCTCTCTCCATAATAGGAATCATGGCATAGCCACCGCCCAGGGTAAAGGCTCCTATCTTATTACACGTAACAAAAAAACTGAATAACATCTCTCTCTTATTTAATTAAACAGGCTGCAAAATTACACATAATTTGTTAAATATCCCATGTTGGAACGGATAATTTTGCGTTTTGTGTTTTTATTTCAATAATATTCGTTATCTTTGCAGTTATATAAATAACCCAAATTTCGCATGTGTCGGAAACAGGCAACATCTGTCCGGAACCTGCGGAAACAGAAAAAATACTATTACCAAAATGAACTTGAAAGTACGCTTAGCGTTATTGAACTTCCTTGAATTTGCAGTATGGGGAGCTTACCTGACATCTATGGGGACATATCTGGGAAAAATCGGAATGGCTTCTCAGATAGGATGGTTTTATGCCGTACAGGGCGTGGTGTCTATCTTTATGCCTGCTCTTATGGGTATTGTTGCCGACCGTTGGGTGCCGGCACAAAGGCTGTTGGGCTTCTGTCATCTCATGGCTGCTCTCTTCATGTTTGGTGCAGCCTATATGGGAATGACCGGTAATCTTGGTATGGTATTTTGGATCTACACACTCAGCGTGGCCTTCTATATGCCTACGCTGGCTTTGACCAACTCTGTGGCTTACAATGCCTTGACTCTTGCGGGTATGGATACGGTAAAAGACTTTCCTCCGATTCGTGTGTTTGGTACGGTAGGTTTCATCTGTATGATGTGGTTTGTCGACTTGATGGGATTCCAGCCCAATCAGAATCAGTTTGTTGCTTCTGGTGTGGTCAGCTGCATTCTGTTCCTTTATACCTTTACGTTGCCAGCATGTCCTGTCAGCGCCAAGGGTGAGACCAAGAGTTTTGTGGATGCCTTCGGACTGCGTGCCTTCTCTCTGTTCAAGGAGAAGCGCATGGCCATCTTCTTTATCTTCTCCATGCTGTTGGGTGTAAGTCTGCAGATTACCAATGGCTTTGCCAATCCATTCATCACCTCGTTTGGAGCCGACCCACAGTATGCGGGTACCTTTGGTGTGAACCATGCCAATATCCTTATTTCGCTCTCTCAGATCAGCGAGACGTGCTGTATCCTGCTGATACCGTTCTTCATGAATCGTTATGGCATCAAGAATGTGATGCTGATAGCCATGTTTGCCTGGGTGTTGCGATTCGGTCTCTTCGGAATAGGCAATCCTGGCAGTGGTGTATGGATGTTTGTCCTTTCCATGTTGGTTTATGGTGTGGCCTTCGACTTCTTCAACGTTTCAGGCTCTCTGTTTGTCGACAAGACCACGGATTCTTCTATCCGCTCCAGTGCGCAAGGACTCTTTATGTTGATGACCAATGGTATCGGAGCCACAGTAGGAACCCTGTCGGCTCAGGCTGTTGTCAATAGTTATACCGATGCAAATGGTGTGACCCAGTGGGCACCATGCTGGCTTATTTTTGCCGGTTATGCATTGGTAGTAGCAGTATCTTTTGCTGTTATATTCAGACCCAAGAAAGCTTAGTCGTATTCCTGAGGATGCGACTGGGCAAATAAAACTGAAAGAAAAATGTGTAACGTAAGATTAAAATTCAAAGGATTATCCCAGATCTTGGGATCCGACAATCTGGTGTTGGCTGTGCTTGTAGATGTGGCAGAGCAACGTCAGTTGGTGATACCTTGTGATCGCCATCAGGCCTATCAGATCAGGTTACGCATGGATCCCAATATGATAAAGGAGAGAAATGACTTGCTTCCTGAAGTGTTGGCAGAACTGATGCCATTTTCATTTCTTCTCACCTATCGTTTCGAAATCTATGCTTTGCATGAAGGCAAGTATATGTCATGTCTTCGTAACACAGAGACAGGCGAGAAGAAGAATATACGCTGTACGGATGGCATCCTGCTGTCGCTCATTACCGGAATGGAGATTTATGCCGATCGTGGTTTGATGACCAAACAATCGGCAGAATACAATCCTAATTTCACACAGATGGCTGTGCCAGTGAATGTCATCACCGACAAGATGTTGGAGGAGTCATTACGCAAAGCTATAGAGAACGAAAACTACGAGTTGGCTTCCAGCCTGCGTGATGAGCTGAAAAAGCGACATCCCAAGGGAGATAAACCAGAAACAAACTAATGACAGACTGATGAAAGAGACCAGATTTTTCTATGTGCCCGATGCGGCTACCGAGACCGAGATGCCAATGGATGAGGCGCTTCATGCCCTGAGAGTATTGCGCATCAAGAGTGGTGACGAGATGTTCCTGATGGACGGTGTGGGAAACTTCTATCGTGCCGAGGTGACATTGGCTGCCACCAAGCGCTGTATGTATGAGGTGAAGGAGGTGATGCCGCAGCAACCTGCCTGGCGTGGGCATGTCCACTTGGCCATTGCTCCTACCAAGATGATGGACCGTATAGAGTGGATGGCAGAGAAGGCTACCGAGGTGGGCTTCAACGAGCTCTCCTTCCTGAACAGCCAGTTCTCCGAGCGCAAGGTGATGCGGACTGTAAGGCTTGATAAGATCATCGTCTCTGCAGTCAAGCAAAGTCATAAAGCGTGGAAGCCCATTGTCAACCAAATGGTAAATTTTCGCGACTTTATCAATACACCCCGCAAGGGCAGGAAGTTTATCTGTCATTGCTATGAGGAAATAGGGAAGAAAGACCTCTTTACAGAACTCACAAAGGCCTGTCCTGATGAGGATGCTGACGTGACGGTGCTCATTGGTCCTGAGGGTGACTTCTCGATAGATGAGGTTCGTATGGCTGTCAAGGCAGGATACGAGTCAGTGACATTGGGTACCAGCCGACTTCGTACCGAGACAGCCGGACTGGTGGCTGTGACGATGGCCAATTTGGCTCGTCGCCTGTAGAGAGAGTTGAAGAGTATAAAGATTATGATGCAAATGAAAAATGTTTTTCTTTATGCCATCGCACTTCTGCAAATCGTGCTGATGGCAGCTTGTTCGGATAACGATTACCTGAATGCCATACCATCCAAGAGCACTGCCCTCATTTCGGTAGACATGCAAACGACGGATGGTGATGGCAAAGGGGTAGATAAAGAGAATATTCTGAAGTCGATGCTCCATGTGGAGAATGTTTCCGACTGTGGTATCGATGTTACAGAGAAACTCTACCTTTTTGAAACTGTTGATGGCAACTTGGGACTCTGTGCCAAGGTTGCCGATGAGGACAATATCAGTAATTGGCTCAATCAATTATCCCAAAAGCATATTTGCACAGAATTGACAGAGCGCAAGGGTTTCCACTTTGCCGTGCTGAAAGATTCATGGCTGGTAGGCTTCTCATCTAAGGCACTGCTTGTCATGGGACCAGTAGTGGCAGATGCCCGTGCTGACCTGCAAAGACAAATGGTAAGGTTTCTTAATGCCGACGAGGATGCAGGTGTCAAGTCGTCCAGACTCTTTGCCCAACTCGACAGCATCGATTCGCCCATAGCCATGGTGGCTCAGGTCCAGGCTCTGCCCGAGAAGTTTGTTGCGCCTTTCACCCTTGGTGCTCCCAAGGATGCCGATGCCTCACAGATAGTAATAGCCGCAGGCATGAAGGTAGAGAATGGTATTCTGAAGATATCGGGCAAGACCTTCTCTTTCAACAAAAGCATTAACCAGGCCTTGCAGCAGTCGCAGACAGTTTATCGTCCTATCAAGGGTGACTATGTGAAGAGTATGCCCAATGATGCCTTGGCAGGTATCTTCATGAATGTGGAAGGAACCCGTTTCCTGCCTTTGGTGCAGAGCAACCAGGGACTGCAGACACTGTTGATGGGCATCAATGCTGCTATCGACATGGATAATATCATTCGGAGTGTGGATGGCGATATGGCCATTGTGATGCCATCGTTGGGTACCGACAATATGCAGATGACGATGGCGGCAAGGCTGAGTCATGCCAAGTGGCTTTCGGATATAGACTATTGGAAACAGTCGTGCCCCAAGGGAAGCACCATCGGCAACTGGAAGAAGAACGCCTACTGCTATTCCAGTGGCAAGACCAGTTTCTACTTCGGAGTATCTGACGACAAACAATTCTTTAGCGGTAACGACCAGCTTTCGGCAGAATACTCCATTCTTCCTTCCAATCATCCCATCGACCAACACATCCAGCAAATGATAAAAGGTCAGAAGATGGTCATGGTTGTCAATCTGGGAAAGGCGGGCTCTGGCGATAATGCCTTGCAGGCTGTGACTGGACTCCTGGCTCCCTTGTTTGGACAGCTCAAAGCCGTGGTCTACACTTTGCAATAAAGAAATAAGGTATACAACATAAAAACTTTAAACATATACAATATATAAAAAAGTGAACACAATCAACTTTCGCTCCGTTCTCCCACAGGTCTTCGCCCAGCGTGATGACCTTCATTCAGAGATATGGAGTCAGGATGTCTCTTTCGAAAAGGGACATCTTTATCTTGTAGAGGCCGACAGTGGAAAAGGCAAGAGTACTTTTTGCAGTTATGTGGTTGGCTATCGTCACGATTATAGCGGCAACGTGATGTTTGATAAGGATGATACGGCCGCTTATAAGGTAGCCAACTGGGTAGAGATACGCAAGCGCCACATCAGTCATCTGTTTCAGGAGTTGCGTTTGTTTCCAGAACTTACGGCGATGGAAAACGTAGAAATCAAGAACAAACTCACAGGCTTCAAAAGTCGTCAGCAGATACTCCAATGGTTTGACATGTTGGGAATAGCCGACAAGGTGGATGCCAAGATAGGTCGCATGTCGTTTGGACAGCAGCAGCGTGTGGCTATGATCCGTTCTCTCTGCCAGCCCTTCGACTTTCTTCTTGCTGATGAGCCTATCAGTCATCTCGACGACAATAACTCACGTATTATGGGCGACATCATGATGGCGGAGGCCAAGGCGCAAGGTGCAGGCGTCATAGTTACCAGTATCGGAAAGCATATGGACTTGCCTTACGAGAAGACCTTGATGCTGTAGAGAGATTTATAACAAATAGTACTTCATACATTATATATATATAATAAGGTGTAATGGAACTCGTTTGGAAATTATTACGTCAGCATATCAGCATACCACAGTTTGCAGGTTTTGCCTTTGCCAACCTTTTCGGTATGCTCATCGTTCTTTTCGGCTTTCAGTTTTACAAGGATGTGCTGCCTGTCTTCACCCAGCAAGACAGTTTTATGAAGGCCGACTACCTCATCATGAGTAAGAAAATAGGTATGGGCAACACTCTCAGTGGTCGTACCAATACCTTCTCGGGCAGTGATGTGGACGATATCTCCTCGCAAAAGTTTGTCAAGAAGATAGGAAAGTTTACCTCTACCGAGTACAAGGTGGATGCCTCGATGGGTGTCAATGGCGTGAATGTGCTCAATAGCGAACTCTTTTTCGAAAGTGTGCCCGACGGTTTTGTCGATGTGCCTCTCAAGGATTGGAAGTATGAGCCAGGTAGTCAGGAAGTGCCCATCATCCTTCCGCGTACCTATATTAATATGTACAACTTTGGTTTTGCACAGAGTCATTCGCTTCCAAAGATCAGCGACGGATTGATGGGAATGATAGATTTCCATATTTTCATTCAGGCAGGTGGCAAGAAAGAACAGTTCAAAGGAAAGGTGATCGGCTTCTCTTCTCGCCTCAATACCATACTTGTGCCACAGGCATTCATGGACTGGAGCAACCATGAGTTTGCTCCCGAAGAGCATAGCGACCCCACACGACTTATCGTAGAGGTGGGCAATCCTGGAGATGAGAATATCACCAAATACCTTGAAGACAATGGCTATGAGGTGGAAACCGATAAGTTGGATGCCGAGAAGACCACTTATTTTCTGAGGATGATAGTCCTGATGGTCATGGTGATAGGTTTGGTTATCTCTGTGCTCAGTTTCTATATCCTGATGCTCAGCATCTACCTTTTGGTACAGAAGAACTCCTCCAAGTTGGAGAACCTCTTGCTCATAGGTTATAGTCCTGGCAATGTGGCGATGCCCTATCTTTGGCTTACTATCGTTCTCAATGTGGTGGTGCTCCTTGTGGCATGGTGCATCTTGTTCTTCATCCGTGATTATTACATGGATTTTATTGAAGCCCTTTATCCCGATATAGAGGAAGGAGCCATGTGTCCCGCCATTGCTTTAGGATTGGTTTTGTTCTTGATAGTATCGGTACTCAACATGATAGCAATCCGCCGCAAAGTGATGCGGATATGGCTTCGCAAAGACTAAAAAGCTGTAAGAAATCCACACTAAAACGTTAGTGTGGATTTTTTTTGCATAAAAAACTTTTTTTTTCATGTCTCTGTAACATTTATATCAAAAATTTTGTTTAAATTTGCAGCATAATATAAAAATAGGAAGTTTATGCTTCCTCATTATTAACTAAATTTCATTTTTAGTATGCAGAAAAGATTGCAATTGCTTATCGCCATGCTGGTGCTCGTAGTTTCGGTGGCTATGGCACAGGTAACCACCTCTGGTATCAGTGGTAAGGTGACATCGCAAGGCGAGGAAGTCATCGGTGCTACGGTGACAGCAACCCACCAGCCATCAGGTACTGTTTATCGCGCAGTGACCAACATGGATGGTCGTTTCTCAATCCAGGGTATGCGTCCTGGAGGTCCTTACAAAGTAGAGGTATCTTACATTGGCTATCAGTCTAAGACGTTCAAGGATGTTTCCTTGAACTTGGGTGAGAGCCAGAACCTTTCTTGTTCTCTCCAGGAAGATGCACGCGAGTTGCAGGAAGTTGTAGTATCTGGTAAGGCTGGCCTTAACGGTACTAAGACAGGTGCTGCTCAGAGTATTAATGCGCAGCAGATTGCTGAAATGCCAAGTATCAGCCACAGTATTGCTGATATTGCCCGCATGAATGCGCAGGTATCTACCAATGGTCAGTCTGGCGCCATGTCTTTTGCAGGCACCAACAACCGTTACAACTCATTCCAGATTGATGGTGTGATGAACAATGACGTGTTTGGTCTTACCCAGAATGGTAGCAATGGCGGTCAGGCTGGTAGCCAGCCAGTATCTATGGAGACCATCGAACAGATTCAGATCAACGTGGCTCCTTTCGATGTTCGTCAGGGTGGTTTCACTGGTGGTGCCATTAATGCGGTTACTAAGAGTGGTACGAATGTGTTCCACGGAAGTGCCTATTTTGATGGCAACAACGAGAGTTTGGTAGGTCGTCACTACAAGATGCAGGACGGCACGATGTCTAATCCTTACGACAAGGAGAAGGAGACACGCTTTGGTTTCACCTTGGGTGGTCCTATCATCAAGAACAAGTTGTTCTTCTTCGCCAACTATGAGAATACCAATAAGTCTTATCCTACTCAGTATTCTTTCGGTAGCGAGGGTGCTAAGTTTGATTCCGACCTTGCACAGCAGATTCTCGATGCTTACAAAGCATGGGGTAAAACTGATGATGGTGGCAACTATGAGTATAATGGAAGTTGGGCCAACAAGGACAAGTCTATCAAGAGCTAGAAGGGTGGTTTGAAGCTCGACTGGAATATCAACGACTTCAATAAGTTCTCTATTCGTTGGAGTTATGTAGACGCTAAGCAGTTGTTAGGCTTGGGTGGTATGGCATCATTGAATACTGCCGACCATCTCTATGAGTTCACCTCTAAGACTCATTCTTTCGCTGCTGAGTTGCAGAGTCGTCTCTCTCCATACACCAGCAATGAGGCCCGCTTGTCATACGTTCGTGTTCGCGATAGTCGTAGCTCTGGTGCAGCAGCTCCTTCTGTAACTATCTATAATGTAGGCAATGGTACTGTGAATATCGGTAACGAGTACTCTTCTATGGCCAACAGCCTTGATCAGGACATCTTTACCTTCGAGGACAACTTTACATGGTATCGTGGCAACCACACCTTTACTTTTGGTACTCACAACGAGTTCTACAAGTTTGAGAATCTCTTCATTCAGAATCTCTATGGTTGCTATTACTTCGATTCTCCATCAGACTTCTTCAAGTATATTGATACCAAGAATGGTCAGTTGATTAAGAACTTCTACTATACCACAGCCAATAAGGATGTAACAGGCAGTTCTCTCTGGGCTCCATCATTCGGTGCAGGTCAGTTGGGCTTCTATGTACAGGACAAGTGGGATGCTACCAATAACTTCCAGCTCACTTATGGTCTTCGTATGGAGATACCTTTGTTCTTTGATACTCCTACCGAGAATAAAGATTTTAATGAATGGGCTGCAGCTGCGGGCTATGGCTATCGTACCAATCAGAAACTTTCCAGCACTCCAATGTGGAGTCCTCGTGTAGGTTTCCGCTGGGACATCAAGAACGACCATAAGTATATTCTCCGTGGAGGTATCGGTATGTTTACTGGTCGTATTCCTTTCGTATGGTTGAGCAACAGCTTCACCAACACAGGTGTGCAGTTCTCTTCTTACTCAGTGAAGAACAATGCCAATGTATCTCTTATCGTAGATCCTAATAAGCAGGATAAGAATGCAGAACTTCTGAAAGCAACTGGTAGCCAGTTGGTCAATGTATTCGACAAGAACTTC
This sequence comes from Segatella intestinalis, assembly GCF_029348455.1. Classification (NCBI taxonomy): domain Bacteria; kingdom Pseudomonadati; phylum Bacteroidota; class Bacteroidia; order Bacteroidales; family Prevotellaceae; genus Segatella; species Segatella intestinalis. The sequence goes on along the minus strand of NZ_JARJVV010000026.1, from coordinate 9,881 downwards.
AAGTTTGCTCAGAACCTGCGTATCAACTTAGGTTTCGACTTCCAGGCTTTGGGTATTGACTGGACAGCTGAGGCTATCTTCAGCAAGAACCTGAATGATATCTATTATCAGAACATCGCTTACGAGCCAACAGGTCAGACTCTGGGTCAGGTATCAGATATGTCATGGGAGAGCCGTCCTATGTATCATAAGGTATCATCTGCCGGCAAGTTCAGCAACATTTATGCTATGCGTAATACCGACAAGGGCTATTCTTACAACTTGTCATTGTCTGCAACTAAGCACTTTGACTTCGGTCTTGATCTGAATGCGTCATACACATTCACCAAGGCAAAGGCTATCAGCAGCTCTATCTCTTCTGTAGCCCAGAGCAACTGGCGTAACAACCACTCATATCGTTTTAGCAATGATCCTGAGATGGCAAACAGCGCCTTCAATGTGCCTCACCTTGTTAAGGCTTCTGCCTTCTATCATCTCAACTGGGGACCAAGCAAGCTCTTTACTACAACTGTTGGTTTGATTTATCAGGGTCAGAGTGGTGCTCCTTACTCACTCTATTATAATGGTGATGTCAATGGCGACGGTGCAAGCAATGACTTGATTTTCATCCCTACAGATGCTCAGATCGACAAGATGCCGTTCTCGAATGTGATGAAGGCTGACAACAAGACGGTGAAGTACACTGTAGACGAGCAGCGTGCCAACTTGAAGAAGTGGTTGGCAAACACTCCTTATCTGAAGGATCATCGTGGTGAGTACTATGAGCGCTATGCTGACAATTTGCCTTTCGAGGGTCATTTCGACTTCCACTTCGGTCAGAAGTTTGGTATCAAGGTCGGTAAGCAGATTCATGCTCTGGAGGTTACTATGGACATTCTCAACGTTGCCAACCTGCTCAACAACAAGTGGGGACATACTTATGGCAGCAGCTATAACAGCGAGTTTGTTTCTCCAATTACTTATAAGGATAATGGTACATACCAGTTCGATAACGATTCTACCAAGCCTATCAAGTACTATAGCGACTACTACAGCCGTTGGCGTGGTCAGGTTGGTGTGAAGTACACTTTCTAATTGATAAAGTAGAAAACATCATAAAAACAAAAAAGGATACATCCAGTCAGGATGTATCCTTTTTCTGTTTTATGGGTTTCTTGCTGAGTTCTTTCTTGTTTGTCGGCTTTGTCATGCCCGTTGGTTTTTCTTCTTTCTCTTTCTGTGTTTTTATTTCACGTGCAGGAAGAGGTCTTGCTTAGGCATGCTGTCCATGTACTTCTTGCGCATCTTCTCAAAGAAAGCCATCGAGTCGTTGGAGAAGCCATGTCCCTTCCATGTCGATGTGTTGGTGATGAGAATCCAGCATTGTCCGTCGTCGTATTTCAGAATCAGGGCAGAGGTTCCTGCAAGTGATCCTGTTCGGATCCAGGGACGTCCTTTCTTCGGTGTGTAGTTCCAGCCGATGGAGTATTGGTGGTCTGGCTGTTCCCGGGTCATAAAGTCCACGCTCTTCTTGCTGAGGATGTCCTTTACGTGGGGCATACCGTCTATGCTGGCTATCAGTCGGCTCAGCTCAGCTGCCGAACCGCACCATGCTCCGGCTCCTGCCAGACGTGGGATGTCTGTGTCGCCATAACATTTCTCCACCATTCTACCGCTGTTGTTGTATTCATATACAGGGATGCTGCCTTGGTGCATGTAGTACTTCGTCTCATTGGGACGTCGGTCTTTATAGTAGGTACCGGCGATGTGCATGTCGTAGCATCCGGCAGGGTTGAGCACGTACTTCTGCATGTAGTCCTCGTATCTCATGCCACTCTTCTTCTCTATAATCATCGACAGGAGGATATATCCAAAGTTGGAGTAGCACTTGCCTTCACCTGGCGTATATCCTAAATGCCGTTTCAGGAGAATCTTGAGCAGCGTAGGATGATCGGGAGGCGTAGCGAGACGGTTCTGCATCATGATGTAGCGGGTGGAAGATATCGGGTCGCCGGCATAGTTGGTAAATCCAGCCTGATGGCGCAACAGTTGTTCCACGGTGATGTCGTAGTACCGCTTATCCTTGATGCTGTTATTATATAAGGTGTCTCGCAGAATTCCCTTGGGTCCGAAAACCTTGTCGCCCATACTCAACTTCTTAGTTTCCCAAAGTTTCATGATGCCCACGGCAGTGATGAGTTTCGATACCGAGGCATATCTCATTACCATGGATGGTTGCATCTTGATGCCTTTCTCCTTGTCTGCCCATCCGAAACCTCGTGCATACAGCAGAGAGTCGTTGCGGGTGATGACCAGTTGGGCGCCATTGATTTCCCATCTCTTCAGGTATCGCTCAATGAGCGAGTCCATTTCGTGGTAGGCTTTGCCTTCAGAGAGTGAGTTGTTGAGTGAGTCGTTGAGGTGAGCCTTAGGCAGTGTATCGGCAACCGATGCTTTGTTGTCCGAGCAACTTGTGACGCAGCGTCGTGTCAGCAGAGAGATGCCGATAACCATGACTAAGCAAATAGTAAATATGCGTTTCTTTCTGAGTCTTCTTTTTCTTTTCATTATCTTATAGCTTCACACTCTTGTTGACGAGATAGCTGTCGAGGATGACCATGGCTGCCATGGCTTCCACCACAGGAACGGCTCTTGGCAGAACGCATGGATCGTGCCTGCCCCGTGCTGTCAGCTTGGTGGCATTGCCTTCCAGGTCTACGGTGTCTTGCTCTTTCAGGATGGTGGCAACAGGCTTGAATGCTATCCTGAAGTAGATGCCCTGTCCGTTGCTGATGCCTCCCTGTATGCCTCCACTGTGATTGGTGGCAGTCGTGATGCCTGGTACGAACGTGTCGTTCTGCTGACTGCCTCGTGCCGTCACACCGTCGAAGCCTTCTCCATACTCGAAGCCTTTCACAGCATTGATGCCCAGCATGGCTGCGCCTAACTGTGCATGCAGCTTGTCGAATTCCGGCTCGCCTAATCCTACCGGGCATCCCTTGATGACGCATGTGATCACGCCTCCTATGGTGTCGCCATCGGCTTTCACTTGGGCGATGAGCTCTTCCATCTCTTTGGCTTTCTGCTGGTCGGGGCATCGCACGATGTTGTCCTCTGTCTTGCTTAAGTCATACAGATGGTAATCTCTTTCTATGGCAATGTCGCCTACCTGAGATGTGTAGGCAGTGATGCTGATGCCCAACTGGCGCAAGGCAAGTTTTGCCAAGGCTCCACCTACGCATCGGGCAATGGTGATGCGGGCAGAAGAGCGGCCTCCACCTCGATGGTCGCGTATGCCATACTTATTATAATAGGTATAGTCGGCATGCGACGGACGGAACAGGCATCGCATGTTCTCATAGTCTTGCGAGTGCTGGTTGGTGTTGCGTACTTCGAAACCGATAGGTGTTCCCGTACTCTTGCCTTCGAACACACCACTGAGAAACTCCACCTTGTCGGCTTCGTTGCGTGATGTGGTGATATGGCTTTGTCCGGGTCGACGTCGATTCAGTTCATTCTGTACAAACTCCATATCGATATCTATGCCTGCAGGAAATCCGTCGATAACACCGCCCACAGCCACTCCATGACTTTCGCCAAAGGTGGTGAGGGTAAAGAGATGACCAAAAGTATTCCTCATTGTCTATCTGTTGTTAAAGTTCTTGCTTAGTTGATATGTTGACCTTTTGAAGGAAGAATTAGTGGCAACCGCAGTGGCCTTCGCCATGATGGCCTTCACCGCCACAGTGGCCTTCTCCACCACAGTGACCTTCACCGCATTCGCCTTCACCGCAGTGTCCGTTGCAACCGCTGCATCCGCCGTGGCTTTCTCCGCTCATGAGCTTTGCCATTCCTGCCACTTCCTCGGCAGTAGCCTCGCGGCTCTCAGTTATCTCACCCTTGAAGTTGAGTATCTTGCCAGCCAAAGGATGGTTGAGGTCAATTTTCACCTTGCTGTCACCGATTTCCAATACCACACCATTGAAGCGGTTGCCGTCCTCGTTCTGCAGAGGAATGATGGCGCCTACCTGTACGTGCTGTGCGTCAAACTGGCCGTTGATGGTGAAGATTTCCTTCTCTAACTCGATGACACGCTCTGCATAGTGTGCGCCATAAGCCTGCTCTGGTGTAAGGGTGAAGTCGAAAGACTCGCCTTTAGCCAGGTTGACTATCTGCTCCTCGAAGGCTGGCAGTGTTACACCCATGCCGCTAACGAAGATGAATGGGCGCTCGTCGCTTGTCTGTTCGATGAGGTCAGACTTACCATCTGTGATGTCGTACAACTTGTATGATACGCTGATGAATTTGTTTGATTCCATGTTAATTCTTTATTATTATTATTGTTGTTATTATTATCTGTTATTTCTTGTCTCTCTTTTTGTTCTGTACATCTTTCACCATCTCCATGCGTTCCAAATAGATGGGGCGCCACTTGTCGATGATGTCTTGCAGGTTCTTGCTCTGCTGTGATGTCTGGGCATACTCTTCCGAGTCAGTCTTGCCCTCTTTCTTCAGGTCGAGCAGATGAGCCAGTAGCAATTTCTGTTGCTCTTCGGCAGCTTTTAGCTGGTTGTGCAATCTTTCGAGGCTTTCCATGAAGGCAAGCGCTTTGTCTATATGATTCTGTTCTTCCATTGATTCTGTTTGGCTTTATATGTATATTTTAGTTTGCAAAGATACAAAATCTTGCTGAGACTAACGAATGAATCGCTCAAAATATAAAATACTGAGCCCTTTTTAAAATGGCTCAATATATTTACATACGACAACCATATAGTTTAATCTTTCTTAAAAAACTCATGTTTCAATAACAACGTCCCTATATTTCAACTATATTTGCGCTAAAATAATAATAAAACTTTTTTATTAACTATAATATCTAAAGTATGAAAAAGATAACACTATTTTTTCTTTTATTCATTTTTGCAAGTTGCCAAATGAATAAAAAGGCAGGAACGAATCCATTGTCAACAGATGCCGTTTCTACTGATATGTCTTGTGAGATGTTCTATTTTATCGTGCAAAGAAAAGTTTATCAAGTTACATATAATGGGAAAGACTCTATACGAACCATTTGTGGCAGTGCCAAATATGATATGTTTAATTTGATAGACAAAAGAAAGCTAACATCTGCTTCTTTAAAATTTGATACGATATTCTTGGACCGTTCTAAAAGGTTGACAGACAGTCAAGTCCTACAATTGAATAAATACGTATCCCGTGTAAAGGCATTGGGCAAAGCCCCAAAACAAGGGGTTGACATTAAAGATGGTTGGAAAGTTTATCTTTCTGTAAGAAATCTTGCCATTTATGAGTTTAAGTTTAATCTGGAAAGAACTCAAGAACTTAAGGACATATATGAACTGTTTGTGATATTGAGGAAATACTCACCGATAGAATTCGACACAAACTGCAATGGCTATGTAATGGAAAATGGGTATGAATACTTAGGTAGGAAATGAAGTATAATTACTATGACGGTAACAAAATAGCCACTTATGGCAAAGCTGTTCCCGGCCAAACTTTGGCTTGGGGAGAGACAAAAATGTTAACTGCCGACAAGATACAGTCGGTCAACACGACCGACTACTGGGGCAACGTGCTCTATGAGAACTCCGGTCTTCAGCGCTATAAGTTCAATGGCAAGGAGTTGGACCTCGTGCATGGTCTGCGCCTCTACGACTATGGCGCAAGAATGTATGACCAAATACTTGGCTGTTGGACAAGTGTGGACCCAATGGCAGAGAAATATTATCATATCAGCCCGTATGTGTTCTGTTTTGACATTCCTGTACGAATGGTGGATAGGGATGGAAAAGATCCATGGGATTTACCTATGATGTTGCGACCTCAGGAGGAACAAAAAATATTACGATTAAATAATAAAACATATGAATAAAAAGGAAATAGCATTTTTTGCAGGTTGTATCATATTAGGTATGGTTATATCTGTTATATTATCAAAGACAAGTATTAGTGATAAAACACATGAATTTAAGTGTGTTCGCATACAAGATTATGAGGGTGGAGATTATTCTCCTGAGCATTATTACATGAAGGAAGAACTAAAATCATTTATTTTTAATACACCACATCGTCGCATGTGTGTGCTACATCCAGAAACAGCTTATAAGATAGCAAATAGCTTGTTATCTTCGAAATATGGCCCTCAATATATTGAAAGTAAAAAGCCTTTTAAAATTAGCTTATTAAGTGGTAGAGTCTGGAAGGTGATGGCCAAAGACTCTATGGCTGTAGTTTATATTCAAAAAATAGATTCTCGAATATTAAAAATAATAAGGTATGACAATACGAAATAGAATATTAAAGTATTTGTTGTTAGGTGTGATAGGCTTTTTGTTGGGATTTATTGCGACTTGTTTGTTTATCTCATATTCTTTAAAATACAATCAAAGGGTTGTTCCTTTTATCTATATTGGAGGTGATAGTGAACCTCTTCTTTTTAAAAGCTATGCTGACTCTTTGTATTTGCCCGATGAAACAGTATTGCGAATGCCTCATGGAGTAGTTGATACCCCAGAATTGGCTGCAGAAATAGGAAGTGCTGTCCTTATGGATATTTATGGGAAAAAGGAAATGAGTATGGAATACCCTTTTAATGTCGTTGAATATCAAGGTTCATGGACTGTGTTCGGCTTGCTTCCAAAAGGATGTCTTGGTGGTGTAGGTGTGATTAATATATCTCGAGCAGATGGTATGATTTTACTTTATGATCATGGAAAATAAAAACATTCTTCTGAACCAAGACAGTACGCTGACATGGTGCAGCGTGGAGAAAGACCATTTGGGAAGCAGCCTTGTGGTGAGGGAGGAAACATCAGGGATTAATAGGTTGCAGATAAATCACTATTATCCTTTTGATTGTGTTCGGACTTTTTCAAGTGGGCTCGGTTAGGATACAAGTGTTCTATGTTTTACGCAAGAAGGCTGTTGGCTGAGACTTGTGGATTTGTGTTGATATGTTATGAAATTAGACATAAAACAGACGAAAAGTAAGCCAGAAGGGGATATTCATGTTGATTTATATCAAAAATACGACTAAAAGTCTTTCTTTTTAGCTGAAATGTTTGCGTGCACAGCAAAATGTGCTTATCTTTGCAGTGTCTTTCAGGAAGACATACACAAAGAGATTAGTAAGGATAATGTAGAATTAAAGAAAAGAAAGGTAAAAAGATTATGAAGAAATTGATGATTTTGGCAGTAGCATTGTTCAGTATGACAACTACTTTTGCAGCAGATGAGAATGCAAGTGCAACAACAGCAACAGCTGCTTTCAACATGAATGTAAACATGAACAGCTTGTCTGATGCTCTCGGTTTGAACATCGACCAGGTTGAGGCTGTAGCTGATGTACACAAGAACTTCACTGCAGATATGATGAATGCTGCCGTAGCAGCAGGTGACGACCGCAAGGCTATGATCGACAAGGCTATCAACAAGGACTTGAAGTACATGCACGTCATCCTTTCAAACACTCAGTATCGCAAGTATCTGATGTTGCTGAACGTCACTCTCGTAAATCGTGGCATCAAGTAAGACTTTTATGTAAAGTAAGAGAGAGATTATATGAGGAGAACTGCGGGCAGAGCAATCTGTCCGCAGTTTTTTTGTTGTTGATAGAACCAGCCAAAGTCGAGTCATTATATGTAGGTATTCATGCCAAACCATTATTTTTAGGTATTGCGGCATTGGGAAAATCGTCGTATCTTTGCAGCCGTAAACAAGAAATAATGTAACTAAAGTAATTATAGCGTATGAAATCAACAATTGTAATTTATGGCTCTTCCACAGGAACCTGCCAGAGCATAGCAGAGACAATAGCCGGTAAGTTGGGCGCCAGTGCAGTAGATGTATCCAGCATCGATGAGGCCGCCATCTCAGATCATGACAACCTTATTTTGGGAACTTCCACCTGGGGAGCAGGCGAGTTGCAGGACGACTGGTACGATGGCATCAACCTGTTGAAGTCAGCAGGTCTTTCTGGCAAGACGGTCGCTCTTTTCGGTTGTGGCGATGCTGAGTCTTATCCTGATACCTTCTGTGGCGGAATGAAGGAACTTTATGATGCTGCCAAAGAGGGTGGTGCCAATGTTCTCGAAGGAGTATCGACAGAGGGTTATACTTTCGATGACAGCGATGCAGTTGTAGATGGAAAATTCGTAGGTCTTGCTCTTGACGATGTCAACGAGGACGATAAGACCGAGGAACGCATTGATGCATGGCTTGAGGCCATTAAGCCTTCGCTTTAATGTAATGCGGAATAGGAGAATGCTCCTGTAACACAGTCATTTTTTTTAACTAACAGACGGATATTATGCAACAGAAAGAAGTGATGCCAACGGACATGAAGGTTCTGATGAATCATATATATGAATATAAAAAAGGTGTGCGCCGTATGGTGCTTTTCACTTTCAACGAGCGATTTGAGTCTTTTGCCATAACCCGATTGCAAAGTCAGAACATCAGTTATATCGTTCAGCCTGTGGGCAATGGTCGACTGAACTTGTTCTTTGGCAAGCCTGAGTGTCTGGATGCTATCCGTCTGATGGTTAACAAACCTCTCAGCCAACTGACACCCGAAGAAGACTTTATCTTGGGTGCCATGTTAGGCTATGACATTTGTGCACAGTGCGAACGCTATTGTGAGCGCAAGTGTCGCAAGGCTCAGGCAGCGGCCGGTCTTACGAATTAACTGTTTGAAGCTTTTAGATAGATATATTGATTTTGATAAAGTAGAATCTTGTTCGCTAATAATAAAGAATTCATAATGTTTTTGTATAAATGTATTAGGCTGTCCGTGAGGATGGCCTTTTCACTTTTTAGGGCGTTATTCCTATTTTGCGCTATTCTGCATAGTATTTAATTCCTTATCGGTCATTTGAACATAGATAGAAACGCCATAGATGGTTTCACCATTTGATTTTATTCCCAACGGATGAACTATGCAGAAACTTGGTTGAGTACCAAGCGTCCATCCTGTTATCTGAAGGTATTCGTTGTTGTCGAGCAGCAGAACCGTACGTTGTGTATCTTTGTTAAAGGTATATGCTATTTCTTCCTTCTTTATAGTGCTCTCTGCAATGTCTGAATGATAGTAGGCAGTCAATTTTGTATTACTGTCAAAATAGTAGTTTACAGGGGATGCTCCTAATATGTTGGTGTAATATCCATCAGACATTCTTCTGCCTTTCTTGTTTATTCTCCATGTGGCATAGTGCTTCCAGCCATGACCAATAAACATTTTCTCAAAGTTCTCTTTGCTGATGCCGCCGCTTGCACCATAACAGTTTCCGTTGTCACTGAACACGTATGGGATTCCATGGTTATTCAAAACAGTAGCCCATTGTTGGTCTAAAGATTCGTCATTATCGTCATTGCATGATGTGACTGATAATGATACAAGCAGGACTAATATTAGTCCGATCAAAGATTTTAAGTTCTTCATATCAATAGTTATTTGTTGTTCTGTTTAAGAAAACAATTTTTTATTGTATTTATTGCACGATGTTACTTTTTTTTATTCATTTTTTTAAAGACCTCAGTTCGTGAAAACGTTGATTCTGGAGACGTAAAGTAATAAGACTCTTGTTTTCGACATATTGCTTTTTATAAATGCTGATTTTATAAGTATTTATGCTGTTCTTATAAATGCTGATGCAGCAAAAATGCCTGCTTATGGCACAACAGTACTCTTTAAGTAACACTTCTACAGAAAGGGAAGTAAATGTTTTCTTTAGCCTATAAATCTATGTTCTAAAGTACAGGGCGGACGCATCAAAATGCGTTCGCCTCCAAAAGTTTTGACAGGTAATTTTCGTCCCAGCCAGCTTTCATTCTTTTTAAGTTGATACTTCCCTTGATCGTTTTATCCTTTTTAAGGA
>NZ_JARJVV010000025.1:2583-31979 GCF_029348455.1 Segatella intestinalis | reverse complement strand
AGTCAAAAATTGTCTTCTTCTGCTACAGGGGTAGGTATGCCTATATGCTTTCTGGGGGCTATTTTGCTTATTTTAACACAAAAAAGCTCTCAAAAATTTGGTGATGTCTTAGGAATCATGGTAACACGATCACCGCTATTGATGTCACCAGAAATAATAAGCTTCGACAAAGGACGGCGAATCTCTTTTCGGATTATGCCAAGAATAGGACGAGCACCGTAATGGGCATTGAAACCTACTTTTGTTACATATTTACGAGCAGACTCATCAATCGTCAAAGAGATATTCTGCTCTCTTAGCATCTTGAGCAGATTTTGTATGTGAATATCAAAAATTCTGTCTATCATCTCTGGCGTAATAGGTGAGAATGGGACAATTTCTGTAAGTCTTGCCAAGAATTCTGGTCTGAATTGACCTTGCATGACTTCCAACATCTGGTCATGTGTCGGAACATGACCTTCACCAAAAGACTTGAAAATATAATCACTGCCAATGTTAGAGGTGAATATAATCAAGGCATTGGAGAAATCACCAACACGCCCAAGACGGTCGTGCAACTTTCCTTCATCTAGTATCTGAAGGAATAAATCAAATACAGACCTAAGTGCCTTTTCTATTTCATCGAACAATACTACAGAATATGGATGCTGTCTGATTTGATTGACCAAAAGTCCACCTTCTTCATAACCGACGTATCCTGGAGGGGCTCCATAAAGGAGTGCGACAGAATGCTCCTCTTTATATTCCGACATGTCAAATCTTAGTATTGAGGTATCATCATTGAAAAGGAACTCTGCCAAAGACTTCGCCAATTCAGTTTTACCTGTTCCTGTAGGACCAAGGAAGAAGAAAGACCCAATTGGTTGTCCTTTTTTATTTAGACCTGAACGTGACTCGAATACGGCATCCAAGATACTCTTAATAGCATGATTTTGACCTACAACTCTTTTATGAAGAATATCTTCCGCACTTGAAAGTCTTTGACGTTCTTCTGATTGAATATTTCCCATTGGAATACCAGTCATCTTCGCAACAACATTTCTAATCTCATCCTTTTTTAAAATAATAGTGTTAGACTCGTCATTTGTTGTCTGCTCCATTTCTTTCTCAATTTTCACAGAAGCCATCGAACGATCCAAAAGGTCTATTGCAGATGCTGGCAAATTACGCTCTGGCATGTATCGTTTTGCCAAACGAACAATCTCTGGAATTACATCGCCATCAAGAGTTATATTGTGATACTGTTCATATATAGTTTTTTTGCTATCCAATATGCCAATAGCCTCCTCTTCCGTAGGTGCTTCTAAGGATATTTTCTCAAAATAAGCTGTCAGTTCTCTATCTTTTTCAAGATTCTTTGTATATCCGTCTATTGATGAAGTACAAATAAACTGTATGGTATTATTGGATAGAATCTTTTTTATAGATGGCAATATCGCATTAAGAGGTGAGGATGTTTCTCCTAAACGGTAAAAATTTTCTATAACAAGAACTGGCTGTGAAATATCCGACAACTCATCTATAACAGACTTAAACCTGTCTTCCATCTCACCTTTGTAGCTTACGCCTTGACTTAAAGCGATTAAATCAAGTTCGTATGGCTGTATGGTACTTATTGATGCAGGAAGTTCACCTTTGGTTAGATTATCGGTCAATTTACGTATTAACGAGGTTTTGCCAACTCCCGTATCTCCAACAATAAGAGCATTTGCCCTGTCCTTCCGAGCCAAAATTTCCACCAATGAACGTAAATCATTTTCCATGTCAATGATTTCAACATCATTTGTTGCATCAAATAAGGAATTGTAATATACATTTTGAGATTTTCTGTCATTAGCTGATGGACGAATCTCTTTAGAAGAGTTAACGGTATTCTTTACATTCTTGCTTATAAAAGATAAAACCTTTTCTCTTGAAAGTGGCATTGTCTTTAATTGTTCTGAAGAAAAACCTACACCAGGACTGACCAATGCGGTCAAAAGAAATTCTAATTTATGCGTCTCCGTTCCATATTGCTCTTCCAAAGATATAGCTTCTTTTATCACATTTTGACTATCTCGTGAAAATTCAGCTTTTTTCATAGGATAAGGGGACTTGTCGCATTGCTGAATATGAATATCGCACCAATCAATTAAATAGTAGTAATCCTCATTAAGACTATCCTCTATGTAATTAACCAAACCTGCACTTTTGTGTAAAAGTGCTCTGAATATATGTACTGGCTCTATTTGCGGTGATTTATTGTCCACTGCAAAAGCTTGAGATATATGGATTAAATCAACTTGAAGTCCATTAAAATATTCTGCAATTTTTTTGTTCATCATTTCTGCGTTGAATATGAATAATCATTCTACAATTTCCAAAAATGCACTTGGCACATAAGCTGTACAAACAGTTACCAATTCATCCACCACAACACCAACTCTCTGTTGCCCTTGCCATCTTGCGACCCTCCCAATAACTCCTTTGAATGCGCCATCAATAACTCTCACCAATTGTCCTTTTTCAAACTTTGGTACTTCATCTAATGTCACGATAGTATTGTCCACATCGGCAGCACAGATAATTTTAAGACTATCCATCTGATAGTTGGGAACTATCATTGGTGTCTTTTCTATCTTGCGACCAATATGAATGTGCCGATAATAAAAACGAAGGAATGGGAGATTTACGTTGTCGTAAACAAAAGTTTTGATTTCTTCTTCTGTACCGTATGCAAAGAAAATGTTCGGCAAACGTGATACGGTAACAACTTTGCGCTTACCTTTTATAAGTTTTACAACACTGGTAGTTGGATAGAAAGCCGTAATGCCTTTGGCTGTCATATAGTCGTATGCCTTTTTTTCTCTACCATAAGTGGTGCGTAAGGCATACCAATGGGGAACATCTATCTCTTTTTGAGCCTTTGACTTACTTGCTATATGTGCATTTCTGGTGGACACCCCTGTTTGTGAACTCTCTGCGGAAATAGTGCTTTGAGCTTCGGGGAGGGCGTTGGAGGTAAGTCCAGCGCAAGGAGGGAGTTCACCGCCTCCTGGGGTGTGTACATCTGTTGATGTCCATTCATCGACTTTCATATCGGTGCTAACTTTTTTCTAGACAGAAATCCGTTAAATTCCGACATAAAAAAAGCGTGAGATCGTCCTGTTGTCCATCCCACACATCGAGGCTCTTGCATTGCCTATTATAGTTGAACAGACAACGTCAGAGCCCACGCCGATATGAATATATAAACTCCATGAAGAAACAGATGTACACATCAACATTGCACCCAATAAGATACAATATGAGTATACACAGTACTCCACGGATAGATATAATCACACCCGGGACATCTACCGTTGGCTATGTTCATGACTATAATATCGGAAGTTTGCAAGATTTCGATGTGTCAAGAACAAAGCGTCGATAAACGCCTTCAATATGTCTGGACTGTCATCCCACCCAATGCCCGCTTTTGTATAGATATGTCAGATAAGTGACTTCACTACACTCAGCACGGCGTAGGCTGCCGACTCAGTTATCTTGAAAGAACACGTCTAACAGTGACAACTGCGGTCAAGCAAATACAGTCCGATTGCAAAAGTACGAAAATTAATTGAGAAAACAGCAACAACAATTGAAAAAGTCTATCTTTTGCAGCAAATTTAAGATAATTTAAATCTATTTGCTTGAATATCTCTGAAATTATATATAATAATTACATCATAATAGGTGGCAAACATATTATATATATGTCTGTCACCTATTATAATATTTTAAAGACCTACTCGAAACATCCTGTTTTGAGCAACAGTTGATTCTGTATGGTCGTTTTTGGGTTTATGTTGTTCCTCTATTTCATGAGACTTTTCAGCTTTATCTATCTCTGGAGTAGATGGAGCAAGTTCAAGCTGTATTTTCCTGTCCAACGCCGCCAACTCAGCTTTTAGACCTTTCAGTTCTTCCTCTTTCTTCCAAGTCTTGCCAGCTATCTCTTCCAGTTGCGGTATTTCCTTTTCCAAAGCCTTGCATCTTGAATCATACTGCTCAATGTAGCTTGGTATCTTCTGTAAGGCATTCACAAAGTTGTTTGCCGCTGCTATCGGGTCCGACTTGGCAATGTGACCGTAGTTGTACTGGTACTTGTAATTGCCCTCGACAAAAAAGCGGTTGTCAACAAATGGAAGACCATTCTCGAAACTTGTCTCGCTGACAATCTTGACAGGGAATCCGTAGATTTCTCCAATCCGCTTGTATTGTCCGCCAGTTGTCTCTTTCTCCGCCAACATTTGCAGATGCTTTCCTATAACCTCTAAGTTCGTGGACTCCACACCATCAAGAGTGATGAGGTTGAGGATGTTGCCGTCCTTGTCTTTCTTGGCTTTGCCCATAAACTTGCCGTAGTCCTCGGTCATTCCCTTGAGAGAGGCTTTGTTGTTGCCCAGCTCTGCCGTCTTTGACTGCAATTTTGTTTCTGAGTCACGCTTGCCCTTGTTAAACGATTTGCGCTCACCCTCCAGAGAAGCAACCTTCTTCTCCAACTTCGCCTTGTCAAGCAAGTCGGTATTTCCGGAGAGAATAGCCATATACTCGGAAAAATTCATACCCGATTTCTCGTCCATTGCTCCCTCGTCAATAGTTCTCGCCCCCAAGGCTCCGCTTTTCAACTGCGAGATAAAAGTCTGCTTGCAGTGCAGGAGGTTAAACTTGTACGAGTCAAGCGACTTTTCCACCGCATAGATGATAATGTCCACCTTATTGTCAGCGTATAACTTAGCTATCTCGTTGCCAGCACGAACTCCACGACCATTGCGTTGTTCAAGATCTGATGGACGATCGGGTAGGTCAAGGGCATTGCTGCCCTCTTCCCCCCTAAGAACCGTACATGAGAGTTTCCCCTCATACGGCTCAAGCTTTTCTAAGCCTCTGTTTGTATGCAGAGACCGGCTCAAACTACTTCTTGTTTCCATTTGATTTGCGGGATAATTTAAAACATTCATCATGAACCAACAGATTGCATTTCTTTCCGTTTTGAACGGTTGGCATGACATTCCATGCCTTGTGCGTATCAATAGGCTCACCGCATATAGGACATTTGCGTCCTTGCTTTTCCCATAGGTACAGCAGTGACTTGCGTCCTTTTAGCGTAACAAGCATTTTCGACTTCTTTCTTTTATAGAAGTACAGACGACAGTCTGCATCAAACGGGTTCATGTCTCCTTTAATCTGCGTGTATTGCAGGAATGGAAACGATGAAGTCAGAGACAATAATGTCAATTGGTCTTCCTTTCCGTTTGGTTTCTTGAATTTTGAAGCGAAAGTCCATTTGTTCCCTCGAATGTCATGCCAATATCGGTCTTTTATCCACCGTTTCCCTTTCTTGGAATGACGGCGTTTTGCCCATTGCCATAGTGAGAGGAATATCTGATGGTCGATTCTGTGAAATGAATCACGTGTCGCTCCATGCTGATAATAACCTCCCCATCCTCGGATTTTAGAGTTCAACATTCTGATTAACGACTCCTGTCTGCAACCCTTGTTCTCCTTAATTACCTTACGGATATTCTCCATAAAGCGTTTCTCGGATTTCTTTGTCGGCTTGGTCAATATGTCCTTGCCGTATTTGCGGATATTAAAGCCAAGAAAATCAAAACCGTCATGCACGTTGGTTATCACCGTCTTTTCCTCTGATAAGGTCAGACCTCTTTCAGACATAAATTCAGCAACCAATGGCTTGATTTCATTTTCAAGAGTTTCCTTGTTCTCGCAAGTGATGATAAAATCATCCGCATAACGTACAAGGTTCACCATTGGTGAATACAACTTACCATTAACATGATGGCGCTTATATCTATCTGCAAGAGCTTTCTGCAATCCGTCCAAAGTCATATTGGCAAGTGTCGGAGAAATTATACCACCTTGCGGTGTTCCTTCCTCGGTCGGGAACATTTGCTTGTTGAAAACATAGCCACATTTCAACCATTTTCGGAGTATTGCCTTATCCATTGGGATATTGGCAAGTAACCACTCATGGCTGATATGGTCAAAACACCCTTTTATGTCACCCTCCAAAATCCATTCGGGAGAATATCCCTTTCGGAGAATGTTATGACATTGCTGTATTGCATCCATACAGCAGCGTTCCTTGCGGAAACCGTATGAACGAGTATCAGCTGTAGTTTCTGATACAGGCTCCAATGCCATAAGATAGAGTGCTTGCATGGCTCTGTCTTTCATTGTCGGTATTCCCAACGGTCGCAGTTTGCCGTTGCTCTTCTTGATATGAACTCTTCTCAGCGGCATTGGCTGGTAGCCTCTGCGTTTGAGTTGGGTTATTGCTTGCATTTTAGCTTTAGGGGTATCCCATATTTCTTTGTCAACCCCAGGAGTACAACCACCCCCGTTAGAAGTAACCCTCTTTACGGCTAAGGCTTTTGCGTAAAAAGAGTGGGTAAGCGTCCATTGCAAGGCTTTCACCTTGTTATGTCTGCCTTCCTTCTGAGCCTTTACAATACGAGCTTGAAGCTTCTTAACAGCTTGCTCCGCCTTAGTCCAGTCTATTCTGTCCCAATTTGATTGCAGGTTGTCAGTCGGCGCACACGATTGGTCGAGGAGATTTTCTTTGATTTTATCGTTCATTTGCATTCCTACTTTAAAAAGTTCTAAAAGTTTATTGTAAAGAATTACCATTTGGCTAATGTTGGGTATTTGCCTCCCAAACATTACCACAGAAGTCTGCCCACTTTCGTGGTAGGTTGATGTTGTCCCTTGTCAACTCGTGATAAGTGGCTCAAACCCTATCCGTCCCATTACAGAACGGCATTCGCTTTCTCTGTTATCTTATACCTGCACATCATTCAGCATCCATTACTTTCAGCTTACCTGTCTTTTGTCTGACAGGAGATGTACAGGCTTACCATGTTCCACATAGATAACTAACGGATAGGTTAGGTTCTGTCTCATCCTCCGACGGTCTTTACATCCGTGTAATCCTACCATGGAGAGGATTATCTGACCGCATCCCATTTTGGGTAGAGTGTATCAGTATCTTGCACTCTTTTACGACATTACGAAGTTTACTAACAGTTCGCTTACGCTAACCATACTATCCAGCCTCGCCACTCTACGGTATGATACTAACCATACTTGACTTCCCCTCACGGTTCTGTCTTGTCTTGTGAAAGTGTACTTTGTCCCGACCGCTTAATACAACATTAAGGTGCATCGGTCGGTAGGCTACCGCTGACGGAACAGCGGGTTAAAACTGATACTTAAAGTATCATTCCAACAATTATCTATGCGACTTCATGTCGCACCCAGGGTGTGTCGCAATGATGAATCGCCACACACCGTTTTTGTGCGTTTACACCTGTACCCAACATGGATGTGGAGCCGAACAATACTCGTACCGATCCCTCGTTCATAGCTGCTATCACCGCCTTTCTTGCCCTCTCGTTCTTGCATTCCTGAATGAAACGGATTTCAGACGACGGTATGCCGTAATCCTCTATCAGCTTGCGCTTGATTTCAGAATACACGTTCCATTCGCCCGGTCGGTATGTTCCCAAGTCTGAGAATACGAACTGCGTCCCCTTGTGATTGTCATAGCGTTTGTAATAGTCCGCTATCATCTTGGCACAATGGCTCGCCTTGTTGTCGGGATGGTCCTCACAAGTCGGGTCTATCATGCGCATGTCGAGTGCCATCTTTCGGGCATAGTCTGTGGCTATGAGCATCTTCGCCTTTTCCTCTATTTCCGACAATGGCAGTCTGCCGAGGATGGTGGCATCACCCGTCTTGGCAAACTCCATCAGCTTTTGGATGAAGTCCTCCTGCTCGGGTGTCGGTGGTATGTTATGAAGGATCTCGTTCTTCTCCGGTCTGTCCACGCCAACCGCCTCCGCCGTGCGATAGTCGGTTATCTCGTTGTAGAAAGCAGCAAGCTCCGGTACCTTGATGAAGTATCGGAAACGCTCCTTCTGCACGATGTTGTTGGTAACGTTAAACTCGAAGTCGGTAGTTTTCTTGGCGAAAATTGCCGCCCACGCATCGAAACAGCGGATGTCCTGACGCTCCAGTTCCTTGGGGCGCAGGTACTTGAAGAGCAGATACAACTCAGTCAGTGAGTTACTGATGGTTGTTCCCGACAGGAATGTCGCTCCAAGATCTCTGCCTGTCCGCTCCTGTATGGTACGGATAGCAAAGAGCATGTTGAGCGCCTTCTGGCTTCCCTCGCTGTTGCCGAGTCCTGCCACACGGTCGTGACGGGTATTGAACATAAGGTTCTTGAACTGGTGGCTCTCGTCCACAAACAAGTGGTCGATGCCCATCATGCGGAAATCCACTACATCATCGGTGCGCTGCTCGATGCTGTAGGCTATCTTCTGCAACTTCACCTCCAGATTCTGCTTCCGCTTTTCCAAGCCTTTGAGCATTCCCCTCGACACGTCTTTGCCCTGCGTACGTATCACCTCCAAGTTTTCCTCCACGGTATCAAGCTCCGCCTGCAGTATCTGCCGTTGGAGTTCTGGCGATTGCGGTATCTTCCCGAACTGGTCATGCGACATGATTACACAGTCATAGTCGTTGTTCTTGATGTTGTTGAAGAAACTGACACGGTTCTTGGTGGAAAAGTCCTTCTCCGAGGCATAGAGTATCCTCGCATGGGGATAAGCTGTCTGATAGGTGGCGGCTATCTCCGCCACATTGGCTTTTAGTCCGATAATCATCGGCTTGTGAGCCATACCGAGGCGTTTCATCTCATGCGCAGCCATGCACATGATGAGGGTTTTGCCAGTACCGACCTCGTGATCACATATCCCGCCGCCGTTCTGCAAAAGCATCCATACACAGTCCTTCTGACTTGGGTACACACTCTTGACACCATACTTTCCGCCAAGGGCTTTCAGATCCAGACCGGGGAAGGTCTGGTGAGAACCGTCATACTTCGGACGCACAAAGCAGTTGAACTTCCGGTTGTACATTGTGGTCAAGCGTTCCTTAAAGGAGTCAGACTGCTCCTCCAGCCATTCAGTGAACCCGTTGCGGATTTCGTCAATCTTGGCATTGGCAAGCTGTATGCCCTCGCTGTCACGCACCTTGATGTCGTTGCCGTGTTCATCCTCACCGATGCTCTTCATCATGTCGGGACAGGTGTTGTGCAGGGCATGTTTCAGAAGACTCATGCCGTCATAGTGGCGGTAATATCCCTTCACCATATACTCATCCGTGATGGCCATGGTCTTCATACTGCATTTTGCCGAATATTCGTCCATGCTGTCGGAATAGACGATGCTGACCTGTGTATTGAAGAGGTGGCTCATGTAAGCGGAATACACACCTGTAGGTATCCAACGTTCACCGAAGTTGAAGTCCAGGTCCTCAAAGGCTATCGGTTCGGGAATGCTTGCCTTCAAGGCTTCCAACGACTCCCTCACGATTGCATGGTCGGGATTTTCCTTCAGCCATTCTTCTATACGCTCCGCTTTCTCTATGACATTACCAGCAATGAAGCGGTCGGCTATCTCGTAGCCGTCTATGAGCGGATTGTAATAGATGCGCCCTTTAAGCGCTTCCGTCAGTTCCGGTTCCGGCATATCCGATAATTCTGTCATATACGGCAAGTCGATACGGCCGAACTTGTTGAGCGAGGCGGTGAGCGCTTCCTCTGGAGAATCCACATGACTGACCTCGTCAAGCGAAAAAGAGACCGGGTGGTCGAAGATGTCTGACTTTGTGAAATGTCCGTTTTCCACCCGTTCCAACGACAGCATGTCGCGCCCTGAGGCATCCATAAGGATGAACTTCACGTTCTGCTTGGCATTGAGGTTGCCGAAGCGAATGAAAAAAGCGTCATAATAGACATTCAGGCTCTCACGCATCTGCTTGTTTTCAGTCTGTTCTTCCGCTTCATAGGTGTAAAGTTTCTGATAGGCATCACGGAGGGCGATATACAAGACTGCCTTTTCTTTCTGCTCCATATTCAGATCCAACGGCATGAAGGTAGCACCATACTTGGTAAGGTCTTTCAATACACCGATGTTTCTGGCAGAGTCGAGCACCATAGAACCCTCACGATGAAAACTTTCCAGTTTCTCATCAAATGGACGGGGCTTCATAGCATCCTCTTTCTTCTTTGCCAGCTCTTCCCGCTTTCTTTCTTGCTCTTTTTGTTGTTCCCGCTCATGATTTGTTTTTTTCAATGTGCTCTGAGTCTTGGAATCTTCTTTTGCCTCATTCCCTTTCGACTGTCCATGCCCGATTTGAACTTTTAGAATTTCTATCGGTTCCATCGGCGGCTTGAACTTCGGATCAAGCGTATCTTCAACGCCCAGAGCCTTGAGTTGTTCCTGACGGTGCAGTTCCGCCTTTTGGCGCAGCAGCACCCTGTCTTCGGGAGCCATGGTCATCATCATCTCGTAAAAGCCGTTGATTGGCGGATTCTCTTCCCAAGAGATGCTTGCGTATGGTTCATCACCAGGCAGGATTGGTTTTGTCTCCTGTGCTGTTTCCTGCTCTTTTGCATCTGTCAACGAAGGCTTTTCTTCTTTTTCCACAGGCTTTGTCACAACTTCAAAAGTCGGATTGACGCTTTTTACCAACGGACTTGCTTTCTTCCTTGACACTTTCTTGGCGACAGCACCCACTGTTACCTCTGCTTTCTTCTTTGTAGCATGGACAGTCAGACGGTTTTCTTCTTCCATTCCCCAAAGGTCAAACAGCGTCATTTGGACTGGTGGCTGCTGATGATTGGACTTTTGGGATAGCTCAGCATCATCAGTAGGCTTTTCCTGCTTTTGCAAGGATACTACCGTATCGTTCTGCTTTTCCTCAATGGAAGGCTTTATCTTCTCTGTTTCTTCTATCTTTTCTGTTTCTTCAACCTCCTTAACTTCCTCAGACTTTGTTTCCTCTATCCCCAAGTATCGGTTCAAATTGAGGTTCCTCTTAAAGTCTTCATGGAGCATCTTTCGTAAATCCTCTGCAATGCCTTCCACACCATCCTCATGCGTGTATATCATTGCAGGTTTGCCGAATGGGTCGGTGTCCAACTTTGCTGTTGTATGGATAATGCGTTCCGGATGCTCCAGAAAGTAGTTGTTTGTCGGAATGCGGTTCTCGTCATTATAGACGGTATCAAGCAGGTTGTCGTCTCCTCGCAGCGACTCCTTTTGGGTATTTTTCTGCAGAATGATGAGGTCACTGCCCACTTCCGTATTGGCATTTTCCGTGAACAGGTTGTTGGGAAGACGAATCGCTGACACGAGATCTGCATGATAGAGCATCATAAAACGCGCGGCACTGTTGTTTTTGGCATTCAATACGCCTTGTGAGGTGATGAAGGCAACCAACCCGCCGTCCCTTACCGTATCAAGAGCCTTGACAAAGAAGTAGTTGTGTATGCGTCTGGTGACAAGTGCCCTCATGCCTTTCATGGCTGTATAGGACGGATCAAACACGGCAACATCGCCAAAGGGAATATTTGAGATGGCGAGGTCGAAGTAGTCATTGAAAGGCTTTTCTATCTTCTCGAATCCCTCTATGCGCACTTTCTGCTCCGGGTGCAGATGGCGGAGTATCTTTCCCGTAAGCAGGTCTTTTTCAAATGCCATAATGTCTGCCTTGGGATTGTTATCCAAGACGGAATCGACAAAGGCACCGATGCCTGCCGAGGGTTCAAGCACCTTTTCGGGGATGATCTGATGCTCTTTCAACACATCCGTCAGAGTCTCCGTAATGGCTGACGGCGTGTAGAATGCCGTAAGGACAGACTGTTTCAGACTGTCCATCAACTGTTTGTACTCGCTTTCATTCTTGCTGTTTTCACGGATAAGTCTATGCAGCTCCACTGTTGGAGCAAACAACTCAAGGTCTGACTTTGCCCAATGGACGGCATCCGCCAGTTCCCTGGCAGGGTTCAGGATGCACTTCAATCCTCCGAATCCGCAATAACGCTCCAGAAGGAGACGCTCACGGGCGGTCGGCGTGCGCTGTTCCCTGTCAAGGATGAATGCCGTCTCTATCGCCTTGATGTTGTCGTTCAGACGTTGTTTTCTATTGTACGCCATTTGACTCTATGAAAATGGCTACGGCTCCAGTCAACTCTGTGTAGAGCTGGTCGTAGTCCGGTGACTGGGCAAAATCGTCATCGGTGAGGTCGTAAATGGAATACACGTTGTCAACCAGAGGCAGGAGGTTCTTGACAAACGCTTCCTGATCTTCTACTGCTACCTCCAGGGGAAACTCACTGTCAACAACATCATACAGGATGCTGTACTTGGAAAAGCGGAGACCTTTCAGCAATGCTGACATGGCAAGCTCTTGTGCCGCATCGGCAAAGAGGGCATCACGCCGTGCCTGCTCATATACTTCTGCGGCATGGTCTGCACGTTCGCGGATAAAGTCCGCATCGCTGGCTTGTGGAAAACGGTTCTCTCTGAGATGGTTCAAGAGATACAGTCCGTAATAGGACAGTTCTGTCTGTGCCTGTTTCTTTCTGTTCATCTGTCTGTTGAATGGATTAAGTGGTGAATAATAAACCGTGGATGGCGGTTAGTGTTTGTGTGAAAGCAAGAAAAAGGCACTCGGTATCCCTCCGAGTGCCGCCACTTAATCCACAGTAAATAAAAGCATCCTGAATAAAGACACCATTTATGAACCATGTTTCGGTGGCAAAGGTACAAACTATTTCTTGTATCTCTTCACATTTCCTCGCTTTTCTGCTGTTTTGCGCTCTGCAAAGACGAATTTCGTGTTGAAATTCTCGTCAAAGGCAATGGCTGCGGAGAACGATTTGCCTTGCTTGCTGGTGAAACCATTGAGCGTTCTGGTCTTGCCCTTGGTGAGCAAGTCGGTGATGTCGGCATCAGTGAGCAACTTTCCTGCTACCTGCTTGAACACTGGCATACCGCACTCCTTGTTGCTGCATCTTACTACCTTTCCGAAGAACTGCATGGTACCTTGCTTGCATTTAGGACACTGGCAGCCGGAATCCTTGTGGCTGAAAAGTCTGTCACAACCTAACAATTCCGCAGTGATTTCACGGGTATAACCTTCGATACTATGGGTGAACCCGTCTGCACTTGCTTCACCTCGTTCAATCTTGGCAAGTTCTGCCTCCCATTTGCCCGTCATCTCCACATTGGCAATCGCCATGTTCTTCACCACGGAATGCAGGGCGAGTCCTTTTTCCGTCGGCACAAGTTTCTTCTGCTGGCGCACCATATACTCTCGTTTGAGCAGGGTTTCGATGATGGCGGCACGTGTGGCAGGTGTGCCAATACCGCTGTCCTTCATTGCCTGGCGCATCGTATCATCTTCTATCTCTTTGCCTGCGGTCTCCATTGCTGCAAGCAATGTGGATTCCGTATGCAATGGCTTCGGTTTGGTCTTGCCCTCCGTGATGGTGCAGCCAGAAAAAGTGACATGCTGTCCTTCTTGCCAGTTGGGAATGACTTGATCCTTGACCTCATTGTCTGTTGCATCTGCATCCTTGTCCTGCCTTTTGTTCTTTTCCTTGAGCGACAACGCTCGCCAGCCAGTCTGTCGGATGATGGAGCCACTGATGCCAAACTCAACTTCATGATCCACTTGCGCCGTTACTGATGTGATGTCCTTGATGCAATCTGCCGAGAACGCTTCAATCATCCGGCACAATATCATGTCATAAACGATCTTCTCGTCCTTGAAAAGACCAATGGCTGCATTTTCTGTGATGAGCAGGGCATGGTGGTCGGTCACCTTGGCGGCATTCACGCTGTTCTTGCTGTAGTCCTCACTGCCAGGCAAGAGTTTCACTTTTTCTCCATATTCCGAATGATTCTCCAGATTCTTGAAGAGTTTGGGAAGGGTGGCAAATACATCATCCGAGATATAGCGGCTTGATGTTCTTGGATAGGTGATGAACTTTGCCTCGTAGAGTTTCTGGGCGATGGAGAGTGTATGCTCTGCCGTGAAGCCATGCTGGGAGTTGGCTTCTTTCTGCAAGGTGGTGAGGTCGTAAAGGAGCGGTGCCTTCTCCACCTTTCGCTTGGTTGCGACCTTTGTGATGATGGCAGAACCGGTATCTTTCACCTTATTATATATAACGGTTGCGGTAGCTTTGTCTGTCCAGCGGTTGACTGATGTGAACTTCAGTATATTGCCACTGTCTGCATCAACCACACCGAAGTGTACCTGCCAGAACGGTTTCGACTCGAAACGCTTGTGTTCCCAATAGCGTTCGCACACCATGCCAAGGGTCGGGGTCTGCACACGACCTACGGAATAGGTGCCACGTCCTGCGGCTATCGTCAGGGCTTGTGTGCCGTTGATGCCGACGAGCCAGTCAGCTTCGCTTCTTGCCTTGGCTGCATGATAGAGATTGTCATACTCCTTGCCGTCCCTGAGGTTCAGAAGTCCCTCACGGATGGCGGTGTCCGTAAGCGAACTGATCCAGAGACGGTCGAAAGGTTTCTGGCAACCGAGATACGCATAGAGGTATCGGAAAATCAACTCTCCCTCACGTCCGGCATCGGTTGCTACGATAATGCGCTCACTGCTGTCAAACAGCTTGCCGATAATTTTAATCTGGGCAAGCACACCTGCATCTGCTTTGTAGCCGTTCTCTGTCTTGACTTGTCGGGGAACAAGAATGAACGGGTCGGGAATCACAGGCAGATTCTCTGCATGGAATCCCTTCATGCCGTAGGTTTCCGGCATGGCAGGCTGCACTAAATGTCCGAATGCCCATGTCACAAAATAGCCGTTACCCTGCATATAGCCTTCCTCACGCTTGTCAGCTCCCACAATGTGGGCGATTTCCTTGGCTACGCTTGGTTTCTCTGCGATGATTGTCTTCATTGTCTGTTGTTTTTGTGACATCCGCAACCGTGGGATAGACGGTCGCAGATGTCGGTTGTTATAATGGATGATTAACTCTGTGGATCAAGTGGCGGCAACTACATCTTCACGCTTCTTGCCTTTCTCTTTGGCTTCTGTTCCTCGGCGTTCTGTTCCTTCTGCTGCTTTTCGTTCTTTGGCGCAGACTGTCCCGGACTCAGCGGCTCCTTGGTGTGCTTGGTCGCCTCATGGGTCTTGCCCTGCTCGTTGACGGCGACTTGTACCTTGTTCTCATTGGTCGGAATCTGTTCCTTCGCCTGTTTGAGGTCTGGATTGTTGCGGTAGGAACGTGGCTGCATCTTGTCGAAGTCGAACTTTACATAGGCGGTATAGGTACCGCTGCCGTTCTTGTTGGGCACTTCCTTGATCTCGATGGTCTTGCCTGCCACATAGTCGTCCTTCTGCTGCTCGGTCAGTTCCTTCTTGAAATAGGTGTTGAGTCGGCGGATGGTCCCATCCTCATTGAGCCAGTGGTTGGGATCTTGCTGCTTCTTCTGACCGCCCGCATCACCTTCTGCCTTCTGCTCCTGCTTGTCAGCGGTTTGCTTCTTGTCTCCATTCTGTTTCTGACCTTGCGCCTGTCTTGTGCTGCCAGGCACGAACTCCACACCACGCTGTTCCACATTCACCTGCAGCAGCGGTGTAAACTTGCGCCCGTTGGCAAGCTCAATCTCCTTGCGAAGCGGAATACCTGAGTAGAGCACTCTCTTGTCGTCCTTGGTAATAGGTGTCTTGCCGATGGTATCGGGTATGCGCACCTTGTTGGTCGGGATGTCAACAATCTCATTGGTGAGACGGTCGATACTGATGAAATGAGGACGCAGCTCACCTGTATTCTTGTCGGGGAAATCCACTACCTTTCCGAGGTTGCCGTTCTGCAACAGGTTCTTCTTGTCCTCTGGAGTGAAGGTATAGCCTTTGTAAGCGACATCGAGTTTTGGCTCGTTGCGCACGAAATGCGGCACGAGTTGCAACTGGTCGTTATCGTCCTTGCGGAATGACAGACGGGCCTGTATCTCTATCTGTTCACCGCCGAAGGTCGGCTTCACAATCACAAGCCCCGTCTTGCCGTAGTTGAGCAGGGCTTTCATATCCTTCTCATTCATACTGTTGAAGTCTATGCCATATTTGGCACCAAGTTCCTGCAGGTTCACATCGTTACCACTAATGAGGTTCTGCTTTACACCCGGAGCGGTCTGTGCCTGCTGTTCGGTTGCGGTCTGTTCTGGTTTCTGTTCCATGTCGTTCTTCTTTTCGTTGGTTTGTTCAGATGATACATTCTCTTTTTCGGTGTTAGCTTGCGTCTTGGACGCATCGTCCGATGATGCGGTTTCTTTCGCCTGACCTTCCGATTGCTTTGCCTCTTTCTCATAATTGGAGGTGTCAACCTTGTGGGCGGAAAGAATCTCCTTGTTAGCCTCCGGATCTTTCAGCAACTCCTTCATCACGCCAAGCAGGTTTTCTGCCTGGTCTGCCGCTATGCGGTAGAATCCGAATCGGCTTGGCTCCTTGCACTGGCGGAAGAAGTTTCTAAAGAAACTGTCCATCAGGTCACTGTTGCGGTCAAAACGCAGGAAGTCGGGCGTGTTCTCCGCCTTGGCGGGTGCTCGCTTCGGGGTGCCGTCTCTGCTGAGTCCGGCGACGACGCTGATCTCGCCCGTCTTCTCGTCACGGACTACCAGCACGTCCTGTTCATCACTCTTTTTCTTTTGTACCATAATTGTAAATTTTTAATGGTGAATACTGTTGTTATTTGAATTTCTGATGAATGCGAGTCAAGTAATGCTCCACATTCTCTTTCTTGAATTCTTTGACATTATTCTCTACAAACTGCATCACATCCTCTTCCGTGTAGTAGGTTTTCTGCCCCAAACGCTTGTAGGGAAGCACTCCCAGACTGCGATAGCGTTGAAGGGAACGAGGGGATATTTGAAATAAGAGGCAGAGGTCTTGGTTGTCGAGCAATTTTTCATTGATGGCAGAACTTCCTTTTTGCTCCGTCTCTCGTTCGTGTCTCAACATCAGCATGTCGTAGATGCCGTCTATCTTTTTGTGTAGGTCATGGAGATATAACTCCAGTTTTCTCAATGTTCCATCTTCCATGCTCATGTTTCCTTTGCTATTGTTCGTTCCTCAACCATTCTTTCAATGGCTTCAACTTGGTATCGGCATTGATTACCAATTTTAATAAAATCAATGCGGTTCTCTGAGCGCATTCTCTGCAAGGTGCGCTTGCTCACACCAAGCATCTTAGCTGCATCGTCATTGGTCAACATCGGCTTCAATCCCTTACCCGTCAAGTTCTCTTGAAATGCCATTTTTGCCAATCGCACGTACTGGACTATTTCTGTCAACTGTTCTGTCAGCTTTTTGAAGGCTGCACTTTCCATTGTTATTACTTCCATTCTAATTCCGTTTGAAATGTTATATAATTCGTTGTTTTTATTTCTCGGCGGCAAAATTAACCATTTGCGAAATACCCGTTTAACAACTCATTAATGACCCACGTATAATTTTCTTGATTTTTCTTGCCAAGCGGTCGGCAAACCCCAGAAAAGCACTGCCACAGTTATTCATTTTCATTGTTTTTCTACATGCACACATTAACTTTGCATCCGAATTTGTTGAACCAATAAAACAGAGAATATGGAAGTAGTAACAATGGAAAAGAAGGCATTCGACTTGATGATGGCAAGATACGATGCCCTGGTAAAGAAAGTTGAGTTGCTGAAGCATAAGGCTAACGGCAAGCGTCTGAACAAATGGCTTACAGGTCATGAGGTCTGCCAGCAACTTCGCATCAGCCAGCGCACCTTACAAAAACTTCGTGACCGCCGTTTCTTGGGGCATACCCAGATAGGTCGCCAATTCTATTACTGCCCCGAAGAGGTCAAAGCCATCGTTCCGCTTATCGCCAGAATCAAATCGGTATAGCATAAAACCAAACTCGCCCAAGGCAAAGCCGAAAACTTCACCCTGGGCGAGCCAACACATTTTATATTCACCACTTAATCCAAATTGTAAACAATGAACATGAACCAACTTCTTACGCATGAGAGCAAGTCGATAGACACCGCCATGCAATCCTTGAAGAAAGCCAACAACTGGCTATCCTCATTCATCGAGTCCTACAGCCCACCTTTGGACGGGGAGCGATACCTCACCGACAAGGAACTCTCCGAGCATTTGAAGCTTAGTCGCCGCACCTTGCAGGAATATCGCAGGCAAGGCATCTTGCCCTACATTATATTATGTGGCAAAACCCTCTATCCGGAATCCGAGATACAAGCACTTCTCACTGGTAATTACCGCAAGCCGATAATCGACGGCACTGTTTCACAAGGGGAGGGTACTGCTTCATAATAGCGAAACAAAAATAGCGTACAGGGTACAACGACAAAAATCGTTCCCCCCGTACGCTATTATATTATAAAGGTGTAGGAATCTTATTAAAAGATGAGAGATTCTAACTTGCACCTCTTGGCATCGTTCCGTTCATCACAATAATCATCGGATACTCGTGTTTTACTTGCTCTGCTTGGCAATCCTTGCGGTTTACTACCTTACTGATAAACCATTGTCTGAACAACAAGGCTTGGTATGTATCCATTTGAAGTGCTATGGCGATAATCACTTCCATATCATAGACATGCGCAGAATATCCATTTTCAAGTTTGATGTATTGAGAATGCTGGAAATCTTTCAGCACACTTTGTTTCCAAATGCGCTTGATGGTATTCTTCACTGCTGTCCCTGTTACATTCAACAGTTCGGCAATCTCCCAAACAGTCATCCACACCTCACCATGATGTGGGGCGTAGATGACCATATCTTCTTGTATTGTTATCACTTGTCGTTTCATACTCTGCCATTTATAGTGTTAGTATTATCGTTGCAAACATTTCCAAACGTGAATTCCTCAATGTTATTTATTTGCTGAGACAACTTTTCCACGTCTTTGCTCAATTTCTCCTTGGTAATCTTGGCATACACCTGGGTTGTCTTTATGTCCTTGTGACCAAGCATTGAACTCACGGTTTCTATTGGAACTCCGTTGGAGAGGCAAACCGAGGTTGCGAACGAATGACGGCTCATGTGCCAGGAAAGCGGCTTGGTAATACCACATTTTTTGCCCAGTCTTTTGAGCGAATCCATACAACTTTGGTAGTTGGGTACTGGAAACACCCTGCCGTCTTCACTCAATCCACGGTATTTTTCCATAATTTGCTTGGGATAATCAAGCAACTTGATGTTGGCTTCCGTTCCAGTCTTCTGTCGATGGATAACGATCCATTCACCTTCATCGAAAAATTCCTTGATGTTCTCTTCCTTCAAGTTGTACAGGTCAATGAAAGCGAGACCTGTAAAACAGCAGAACAGGAACAAGTCACGCACCATACTCATCTTCTTTCTTGTGATAGGTGTTTCCATCAACAGGTGAATCTCTTCTTTGCTCAGAAACTCTCTTGTGGTCTCTTCTTCCTTGTACTCATATCGTCTGAATGGGTCTTTTACGAGCCATTCATTATCTATGGCACGGAATACCATTGCACGGAGATTGCGGACAAACACCATCGCAGAGTTTATCTTCAAGTGCTTGTCGGTTCTGAGAAAAGTCTCGTAGTCTGTTATAAAAGGCAGCGATAACTCTTTCAGAGCAATATCCTTCACATGGTAATGTGTCTGCAAGAACTCGCCCACATAGGCACACCCGATTCTATACTTCGTGTATGTACTCAAAGATTTCATGCCAGCCTTATATTGCTTTTCCATTTCATCACGGCTTTGAGAATAGACTTTCATCAGTGTATGGCAACGATACTCCAAGCCAAGAAAGGCGTTCTTCACCTTGTCGGCAGTGACGAAGTTGTCCCTGTCCATAATCTCCTGATAATGCTTGCTGATACTCACACGCATCTTGTCCAATTTGCGGTTCACCTCCAAAGCCTGCATACTCTTACCTATCATGCGTCCGCCCTTAGTGTCCCACAAATCTGGATTGGCAGTTGTCTTGCAACTGAACTGCGCCTGTGTTCCGTCCACTGTGATACGTCCCATAACTGGAACAGTACCATCTTTCTTTACTACCTGTCTTTTGAGGTAGAAGATAATTGAAAATGTACTCTTCATAACGTCATTCTTTTTTGCGTTCAAAATTAATACATGAAGAGTCTTTTCTTGCTACGCATTTCACGGCAGAACACGGCAAATTTGGTTCGTAACCAAAAATCTTACGTTGTTCATTAGTAACTCACTATAAATCAGAGTATTAAAATTCAATTCGTAACCTTCCTCATTCTTCCGAACCTCAACATTCCCCATTTGGGGTATAGGTTACGGATAGGTAACGTTCCTCTGTCTCATCTTGTCGTATTCCCGTCTTCGTCTGTCCTCGCCACTTTTAACCAAAATGAGGAAAGTAACTGATAACCAGTAAACTTTCCTCATTCTTCTCTCAAACACTTTTTATATGTACTTTCTATGTTATAAAAGTAATGTTTACAACGTGTTTACAAAATAATTATGGCAACATTTAAGATTATAGCAAGATTTTAGCGGACGGATGGATTTTGGCCTGTTTACATTCGTGTAACCCACAACCGCAAGGTGAAATATTTGAAAACAGACAAAATCGTAGAAACAAAATCGGTGGACAAAAAGAACCATGAGGTCAAGGATCCTTTTGTCCTCGAAGCCTGTACCGTCAAGATAGCCCATTTCGCCGATATGCTCAACAAGCAGCCCATCCGCTCATGGAGTGTCGATGATGTCATCGCCTACCTTGAAAGTGGCACAGCCGATGTCTGTTTCTCAGACTATGCAAGACAATACCATGCAAACCTATACAACAATGGACAGGAGCGCAATGCGAGGAACTATGAACTTGCCTACCAACATTTGGAACGCTATGCAGGTTCCAACAAGGTCATGTTCTCGCAACTCACATCCAAGTTCATCAATGGATGGATAAAGTCTCTTGCCACAACAGCAAGAGCCAAGGAGATGTACCCGGTGTGTGTCCGTCAGATATTCAAGCATGGTTTGCTTGATTTCAACGACTATGACAATGGTATCATGCGAATAACAACAAATCCGTGGTTGAAAGTGAAAATTCCAAAGTCGGACACTCCAGAGAAGAGAGCCATAACCATGGAAGAGTGCCGAGCTTTCTTTGCTGCTCCTCTCCCACCTTCCGACCGCACCAAGCCCTTGGCGGAGCTTGGACATGATGTTGCAATGATGGTACTCTGCCTTGCAGGAATGAATACGGTTGACATATTCAATCTGAAAAAGGAAAACTACCATGATGGCATCATAGGCTACGAGCGAGCCAAAACTCGCAAGTTCAGAAGAGATAACGCTTACATAGAAATGAAGGTACCCGGTATATTGCAACCTATATTCAACAAGTATCTTGACAAGACCAACTCGCCTTATCTATTCGACTTCCATAAGCGTATGACCAGTAGCGACAGCTTTGAGGCCAACATCAACTGTGGCATACAGCAAATCTGTGAGAAAAGCCTTGGCATCGCTCACAACAAGGCGTATTGTGTATATACGTTCCGTCATACGTGGGCTACGGTAGCCCAGAATGAATGTGGAGCGTCTATTGACGAGGTTGGCTTTGCCATGAACCACTCAGACCGCCATCGCATAACGAGAACTTACGTCAAGATTGACTTCTCTCCTGCTTGGGCATTGAACGAGAAAGTCTTGGAGAAGATTTTCTTCACCGAAGACAAATCAAGAGACTATTCAAAGGACGATGACAACGCCTTTGAACGCTTCTCGTTCCGTCAGATGATGAAAGGTTCTATTTTTTATCGAGGAAGGAAAGTTAGCGAGTTCACTGATGTTGGCTTTAACAACGTGGACGAAATAATAGGTAAACTGATGAAAGAACTTCCAAGCACGGTTCCATCAAGAGCAATGGTTCTTATCAAGATTGAGAATGTCGATAAAGGACAAACTCAAACCTATAGTCGTATGGTTGAATGACCATTATCTATAATTACACGTTACTGTATAGAAAGAATACATATATATAGTAATAAGAATCCTTATAAGGAAACAATATTATTCTATATAAGTGTTATATGGAATATATCTATACGTGTATAATTCCCTTTCGCCAGTTTTCTCCATGCACGGCGTTGCTGTGTATTCCGCAAACAAGGCGAAACTGCCCAGGAGCAAAGCTTCTCTTCACTCCAGAGCAGCAAGGGAGATAGGTCGAACATTCTTCAGGGGCGTTGCGAACAACACCCCATACTACGGATGCTGCACACTTTCCGGGCTGCCATCTTTTAAAGCACGTAAAAAGGCTTAGGTGATGACGGTTATGCCGGAATGATTCTAAAAAAAATCTCGGATTGAACGAAACGGAAAGTCCTTAAAAAGGCAGATGAATCAGGAAATCCTGAATAATTTTATTGTTAAACCCTTTAAAGCAGATTTGATTATGGCAGATATTACTGACAAAAAAGGCAAAAAGTTGGAATGGTACAAGTATGTTGTGAAGAGATACCTTCGAGACATCTTGCAAGATTTGGCAAATTCCAAGAACCAAATGGAGCGTAGCTATTATGAAACTCGCTATGCTTGTCAGTTGGATGCTTTCGCCAAAGCATTGAATGTACGTCCCAAATTGTTGGAGAAATACATCAAGAAGTAATGATTACGGATTTACAAGATAAGATATGTAGAGGATGTTCCGGGCTATTTCCATATCTATGATGAATATTCTGACAATTGCACGGAAATCAGCATCACAGAAAAGGAGTTGGAAGATTAAGCAAAGGTAAAGGAGTGGCTAACCACCGCTCCACTTTGAAAGTACAAATTGGAATAATAAGTTATTAATACTGTGAGAAATTCCCACAGTATGATTTGTACCCGATTGGGGTTGGTGAGGTAAAATAAATGTTAAATTGCAGATAAATTTATTGTTTTGTTTCGTCGCTTGGAAACAAAATTGTATCTTTGTAAGCAGAAACTATAAATAAAATGAGCAGATATAAAATACAAGTGGTTTTGTTGGATGAAGCCCTGACATTTGTTCGTTCTTTGCCGTTGAAGGTTCAGCAGAAAATAACCTACAATTATAAGAAAATCGAACATGGCATTGTTGATAAGGAACTCTTCAAAAAATTAGAAAACTCTGAAATTTGGGAGTTTCGTACTTTATTCAATGGAAACTGCTATCGCCTATTCTCTTTTTGGGACACGGAGACTGGAACTTTGATTGTTGCCACACATGGTATAGTCAAGAAGACCCAAAAGACTCCCCAAAAAGAAATTGCAAAGGCAGAAGAGATTAGACAACAATATTTTGAATTAAAACATTGATAGATATGGCACAGATGCATTTGACACCACTTTCTGAAGTGGTTGATGAAGTTTGGGGCAAGACAGGTACTAAAGAGCGTGACATGATGGAAATGCAGCTCAAAGAAGATGTTAATGCCTATTATTTGGGCGAAGCAATTCGTAAAGCTCGTAAAGCACAGAATCTCACCCAAGAGCAGCTCGGTGAACGTATTGGTGTACAACGAGCACAAATTTCACGTTTAGAAAAAGGAAATAGCACAATAACACTTCCCACGCTAAGTCGTGTTTTCCAAGCATTGGGTATTGCTACTGCGACACTTGATTTAGGAATTGCAGGTAAAGTCGCTTTGTGGTGATAAAGTGTGATTGATATGGAATAACACCAAGTTAGGCAAGAAATGGCTACAAGAACTTTAGGTTTCTTTGTAAATAAGAGGTGGCTTTGAGCCACCTCTTTCCGGCTGCTCCCTATTCGGTCGCAGCCTTCAGGCGAACCTTTCAGCTTTGCCTGTAAAGCGGTATCGACGATGCTTTTTTTATATACGTATGCACGCATAGCGATATTTATGTTTATATATCTATATGTTTTGTTTTCTGTATATCTATGTGCGCAACCGAAACCAACTCTCTTTATTTATAGGTCTATTCCTTTGCTCATTTATATAGTCAAACAAAAAAGTAAGGTCATTGTTCTAATTGCTTTTTTATAAAGTTGTAACTTTTGTGGCATATCATTTATGTACTCCTTACCTTATATCTATATTTTAGTATTAATGTATATACATCTATATTGTCATACATCAATATGTCTATATTGACACAACCCCTTTCGCCAAGTTTTCTTCATGCACGGCAAAAGCTGTGTATTCAGCAAAACACCGCGAAACTGCCCAGGAGCAAAGCTTCTCTTCACTCCAGAGCAGCAAGGGAGATAGGTCGAACATTCTTCAGGGGCGTTGCGAACAACACCCCATACTACGGATGCTGCACACTTTCCGGGCTGCCATCTTCTAAAGCACGTAAAAAGGCTTAGGTGATGACGGTTATGCCGGAATGATTCTAAAAAGAACTCGGATTGAACGAAACGGAAAGTCTTTAAAAAGGCAGATGAATCAGGAAATCCAGAATAATTTTATTGTTAAACCCTTTAAAGCAGATTTGATTATGGCAGATATTACTGACAAAAAAGGCAAAAAGTTGGAATGGTACAAGTATGTTGTGAAGAGATACCTTCGAGACATCTTGCAAGATTTGGCAAATTCTAAGAACCAAATGGAGCGTAGCTATTATGAAACTCGCTATGCTTGTCAGTTGGACGCTTTCGCCAAAGCAGTGAATGTACGTCCTAAATTGTTGGAGAAATACATCATACGAAACTCAAATCTTCTTCGAGAGTGATTTGGATATAATATTAAAAATAGAGGATTAAATAATAAAGTTTTCTTTTGGCGAATACAAATATTATTTGTATCTTTGCCAAAAGAATGTTTAAAGAAAGGATATAATATGGCATTAAAAATAAAAAATCGTGAAGAAGCAATAGCTGTACTTCGTGATATGGTTCAGAGAAAAAAGGAACTGGAGAAACAAGTTCAAGAAGAATTTGCCAAAGTACGTAAAGAAGCAGAAAATTATTATGCAACCATTTAATTTAACTCGACTCAATATGTTTTCTCCATACCCAGTATGGCAGAATAACAATGAATCTTATACATTTCCCTCATTGGTCGCAGCCATCAGGCGAACCATTCAGCTTCACCTGTAAAGCGGTATCTCCGATGGTATTTTTATATTCAAGTATTAATTTATGCCTATAATGTCTTATAGGCTGCTGTTGAGGAATAATTTAAAACTATATAAAATAATGAGCCATCGCTACTACTGCAGCGATGGCTTTTTTGTCTGTTCATATGCCTTTCTATTGTATAAAGAAATCGTTCATATCTATTTTATGATACCATTGTCTTTATCGCTGAGGTTGATTGTCTTTTCTGCCGACTTATGTCTGCTGCCTTGGTTGATGCGCCAGGAGATGTTGAGCGACAATAGGTTGCCGCTGTCCTTGGAATAGCCGATGGTGCGTTTATAGAGATTTCGGTTCAGCAGTTCGTTCTCGTACGACTTGTAATGACTGCGGAATGGATTGACCCATGACAAAGAGAATTGCCAGTTGCGCCAGGTGTAGGATGCTTTCAAGACGGAATAGGCTCCGTTGTAGCCTTTCGACTCGCCCTCTAAGAATCGGTTGCCGTTATCAACATATCCTTGCAATGTGAATTTGCCGAGATAAGCTGTGATGTTGCCTGCGTAGTACCATGATGTGTAGCAGTGTGTATAGTTGTAGCCGAAATTGAAACATCTGTATATTCCTCCGTTGGCGGCCATCTGAAGCTTCTCGGGCAAGAGCCAATAGCTGGCGTATGCCATGACGTCCAATGCGTCTATTTCCTTTTGATTGATCTGTGTATAGATGAATTGATTGTCATCGGTCCGTTCGTAGTGTGCCATGTTAGGTTTGAGGCATTGCTTGTAGTAGCCTTCCACTAAGGTTTGCAATCGTTGGGTGTTATATGATAGCTGCAACCGATGGTCCATGTCGTGTGAAGGCTTCAGGTCGGGATTG
Organism: Segatella intestinalis; assembly: GCF_029348455.1. Lineage (NCBI taxonomy): Bacteria > Pseudomonadati > Bacteroidota > Bacteroidia > Bacteroidales > Prevotellaceae > Segatella > Segatella intestinalis. The sequence goes on along the minus strand of NZ_JARJVV010000025.1, from coordinate 6,160 downwards.
CCTACTGTCCATTCCATACTGTTGGTGCGGACGGTAGCATCACTGGTCATGGCAATGCGAGACACTTTGTCCTGCATCTGATATGTATAACTCAACTGCATATTGTTATTGAACTGATATGTCAGCGAAGCCTTGGGATGGAAAGTCCAGTAGTCGTATCTGTGACCGTTCTGAGTGTAATGGATATAACTCGCACCTGTACCTAATGTATAGCGCAGTTGCTTTAGCATGCCCTTGATTTCGGTAAAGGCGTACAGGCGGTTGTTGTTCGTCCTGGTCAAAGAGGAAGCGTCACCCCGATAGTCGTTCTTGGTATATTTGTAACTATAGTTCAGACCTGTGGAGAGAGTAAAGGGCTTCAGCCTGTTCTCATATATTACTTCAGAAAGCAAAGAAGCCGTTTTGCCGTCTACCGCATATTGATATGGTGTTCCCTCATCATAGAAACTATTGGTCTGTGTGGAGATATAGGTGCCAACTGCATTGGCTGTAAACGACTGACGTGGAGTGAACTGACGAAAGAAATAAATATCCAATACAGGCGAATAGCTCTTGTCGTCATCCCGGCTTGTCGCTCTGTATTGGCGACTGCCATCCGTGATGTCCTTAATATTATAGTTGTCGGGGGTGTTATTGAAAGTTCCACTCAAGGATGTTTGAAAGACGGTTGCTGTGGAGTCTGCCCAGTTGTAAGTTAGCTTTGCCTCGTGTGCGATAGCTTTTCTAAGCGACTCCACATCGTTTCGCTCAATAGTGTAGATACTGCCGTCTGTCAAGGTGTATTCTGCCAACTGCTTGCTCTTTTCGCCTTTGTTTTTATATCCACTCACATCATACGAAAGCGACCATTCACTCTTTCCGTGGTTCCATTTACCATACACCGAGCCGTCGCCTTGCAAGGTGGTAAGAGCCGAAGTTATGTCCGTACCAATAGTATAACCGCTCTCGCTCCTGCGTGTAACTATATCAATTACATAGGCAATGCTTTCGCCATAACGAACGCCGGGGTTGTTTATAAAGTTTATCTTGGCAATATCCTTCGGATTGAGAGCCAACATCTCCTGTTTGCCTACAACAATGCCATTTACTCTCAGTTGAACGCTACCTCTGTTATCAATAGTAGTAATAGTATGGCTGATGTTGTCAATACGAATATTGGCAAGTGTGAGTTTCTCAAGAATGCTGTAACCATTGTTTGAAGCCTGCTTCTGTGCATCGGTAGGATAGATGAGCATGCCGTCAGATTTGTTTACTACCTTAGCGGCTTTTACCGTTACTTCATCAAGCGTGATAGTCTTGTCTACATTCTGAGCATAAGCGGAGAATGCAGAAGTCATAATAATTGAAATTGTTAATAATCGTTTCATTTTGCACCATTTTTTGTTTTATGGCGCAAATTTATATCCTCTTTACAAGATAGCCAATTATTTAGTCTGACATTTCCCTGACAATTGGCTGACAAACACCTATCTATTTGAGTTTGAATTATTAACATAAAGCTCTAAAGCAGCCAAAGGAGAATAAGAGAGGTTGAAACGTAAACAGTTGGGAATGAGTAGATTTGCACAAAGTTGCCAAATCGGCATAAAGCAAGCGAGTGAGGAATATTGAAGTAGTTCAGTTACTAAATCGTGAGCCACAGTTACCTATGCAAAGCAGGTAACAATACGGAAAGGCAACTTTGTGCATCAACGGATTTTATTGCACTGATTCTCAATGATTTGCGTATCAAGGAACGCTTACAAAATGATTATATTTGCACACTCAAAATGTAAGCGTTATGAAAATCGAAAAATTCAAGGTGTTGCTCTACCTAAAAAAGAGCGGAATGGACAAGAACGGAAAAGCTCCCATCATGGGACGCATCACGGTGAACAGGACTATGGCGCAGTTCTCCTGCAAGTTGTCTTGCACTCCATCGCTTTGGAATCCTCGTGCCAGCCGATTGGAGGGCAAGAGCAAGGAAGCCGTGGAAACCAACAAGGACATCGAGCAGTTGTTGCTTTCCATCCAAAAGGCTTTTGATGTGCTTGTGGAAAAGAGAACGGACTTCGAGGCTAAGGATGTCAAGGAGGCCTTGCAGGGCAGCGTCAAGACACAGACCACCCTTCTCTCCTTCGTGGACGGGCATATCAGTGAACTCAGCACCCATGAGGGCATCGATATGTCGAAGAGCAGTGTCTGGACTTACAGAAAGATTCGCAAGAATCTCGCTGAGTTCATCGGGGAGAAGTATAGGTTGACTGATTTGGCTTTCGGACAGCTGACCGAGCCTTTCATCAGCGACTTTCACCATTACCTGCTTGACGAGAAAGGCTTTTCATCAGGAACCATCACCATCTATGTGTCGCTCTTCAAGAAGATGTGCCGCATCGCCTTTGAGCGAGGCTTGTGCAAGAACCTGCTGTTCGCCCATTATCGGGTTGGCACTCCAAGGGTTACGACACCCAAGGCTCTCAGCATGTCTGATTTCATAAAAATCCGTGATGCGGAACTACCCGAAGACAAACCGAGACTATCCGTTAGCCGTGACCTGTTTCTTTTCGCCTGCTATGCAGGAACAGCCTTCATAGACACCGTTTCCATCACGAAAGCCAATGTCAAGGTGTTGGAGGATGGTGACAAATGGCTCATCTATAACCGCAAGAAGACTGGAACACTTGCCAGGGTGAAACTCCTGCCCGAGGCGTTGGAGCTGATGGCGAAATACGAGGACGGGGCAAGAGATACCCTTTTCCCATTGCTGAGCACGAATCGTGTTCGTATCGATCTCATCACCATCTGTAAGTTGGCGGAAACGAGCAAGACCTATTCCTACCATTCGGGACGACACTCGTTCGCCAGCCTCATTACGCTGGAGGCTGGTGTGCCGATGGAGACCATCTGCAGGATGCTCGGTCACAAGGATGTGAAGATGACGCAGCGGTATGCGAGAGTAACCCAAAAGAAGCTGTTTGAGGACATGGACAAGTTCATCGCTGCAACCGAGAAGGACTTTATTCTCGCATTATGAACAGGGCTTTCAACTTTTCTTTTTACAGTTTCAACTACATTATTATATTATAAGGACAACAACTATGAGCAGAAGTACATTTTCAATTTTGCCTTACATCAACAGACAGAAGGTGAAGGCAGACGGAACAGCCAACATACTTTGCCGCATCACCGTTGACGGCAAAAGCGCAGCCATTTCCACAGGCATATCCTGTACCCCACAGGAGTGGAACGCCAAGAAGGGAGAGGTACGGAACGCAAGGGACAACGGACGATTGGCAAGTTTCCTTGCTGGGGTCAAGGATAAATACAACTCACTTCTTACCACCAACGGCATCATCACCGTGGAAATGCTGAAGGCAGTGTTGAAGGACAAGGACACAACAGGAAGGTTCTTGCTGAACTTTGGTGATACCATCGTGGAATGGTATCGAACCTCAAAAGCCAGACAAACCTTTCTGCACAAGCGGACATGGCAGAAGAACCTGAGAGCCTTTGTCCATTCGGTACAGGCGAACACGTCTTTCCAAACAGACCGAAAACTCCAAGCTATGGTAAGGTGCTACCATAGTGGTTTCAAGTC
>NZ_JARJVV010000025.1:0-2573 GCF_029348455.1 Segatella intestinalis | reverse complement strand
ACGACACCCAAGGCTCTCAGCATGTCTGATTTCATAAAAATCCGTGATGTGGAACTGCCCGAAGACAAGCCGAGACTATCCGTTAGCCGTGACCTGTTTCTTTTCGCCTGCTATGCAGGAACAGCCTTCATAGACACCGTTTCCATCACGAAAGCCAATGTCAAGGTGTTGGAGGATGGCGACAAATGGCTCATCTATAACCGCAAGAAGACCGGAACACTTGCCAGGGTGAAACTCCTGCCCGAGGCGTTGGAGCTGATGGCGAAATACGAGGACGGGGCAAGAGATACCCTTTTCCCATTGCTGAGCACGAATCGTGTTCGTATCGATCTCATCACCATCTGCAAGTTGGCGGAAACGAGCAAGACCTATTCCTACCATTCGGGACGACACTCGTTCGCCAGCCTCATTACGCTGGAGGCTGGTGTGCCGATGGAGACCATCTGCAAGATGCTCGGTCACAAGGATGTGAAGATGACGCAGCGGTATGCGAGAGTAACCCAAAAGAAGCTGTTTGAGGACATGGACAAGTTCACCGCTGCAACCGAGAAGGACTTTATTCTCGCATTATGAACAAGGCTTTCAACTTTTCTTTTTACAGTTTCAACTACATTATTATATTATAAGGACAACAACTATGAGCAGAAGTACATTTTCAATTTTGCCTTACATCAACAGACAGAAGGTGAAGGCAGACGGAACAGCCAACATACTTTGCCGCATCACCGTTGACGGCAAAAGCGCAGCCATTTCCACAGGCATATCCTGTACCCCACAGGAGTGGAACGCCAAGAAGGGAGAGGTACGGAACGCAAGGGACAACGGACGATTGGCAAGTTTCCTTGCTGAGGTCAAGGATAAATACAACTCACTTCTTACCGCCAATGGCATCATCACTGTGGAAATGCTGAAGGCTGTGTTGAAGGACAAGGATACGACAGGAAGGTTCTTGCTGAACTTTGGTGATACCATCGTGGAATGGTATCGAACCTCAAAAGCCAGACAAACCTTTCTGCACAAGCGAACATGGCAGAAGAACCTGAGAGCCTTTGTCCATTCGTTGGATAAGGACGACATCGCCTTTGAGGACATAGACGAGAATTTCGGGGAGGAATACAAGCTATTCCTGAAACGAGACCAGGGACGTATCGACAGCTATGTGAACCATTGCCTTCTCTGGCTGAACATGTTGATGTACAAGGCAGTGGACAGGAGCATTATCCGCTTCAATCCCATAGCCAAGATAGGGTATGAGAAGAAGGCAGCCCCGAAGATGACCCATATCAGCAAGGCAGACTTCATCAGGATGCTCTCTACCCCGATGGCTGACGAGCGAACGGAGCTTGCACGCAGATGTTTCATTTTTGCCTCGCTCACCTCCTTATCCTATATAGATGTAAAGAAACTGTACCCTCACCATATCAGTGAGAACTCCGATGGTAGGAAGTTCATCCGCAAGGAAAGAGAGAAGACAGGCGTGGAGTTCTTCGTGCCACTCCATCCGATAGCCGAGAAGATTCTTTCGCTCTACAATACCACGGACGACAGCAAGCCTGTTTTTCCACTGGGTGAGAAGAAAGACATCTATCTTGATGTGCATACCCTTGGGATGGTGCTTGGCATAAGTAATAAGTTGGGATTCCACGCCAGCCGCCATACATTCGGAGTCTTGATGCTCAACGAGGACATTCCCATCGGCAGCATAGCCAAGATGATGGGACACGCAGACATTACAAGCACACAGGTCTATGCACAGGTGACGGAGCAGAAGATTTCAAATGACATGGATAAGCTTATTGCCAAGCGGGAAAGGAACAGATTATCGAACGAAAAAACTATTGGAAAATGAACAGAGGTGTTATAACTATCAGCGAGAGCGGAACGGTATCCATGCCGACCGATACTGTATGGATGACCATGCAGGAGATTGCCGACATGTATAATGTATTCGGCTGCTATGTGCGCAAGGCTGTCAAGGCTATATTCAAGGACGGCATTCTGAAAGAGCAGGGTGTACGCCGTCATGTCAGGAAGAACGACCGCATCAGCTATGATGTGTATAGTCTTGAACTCGTCATTGCGGTAGCCTTCCGTATTGACAGCATTGAGAGCCGAGCCTTTCGGGAGTTCATCATGCAGTCCGTCATCGGCAAGCAGACAAGCCGCACTAAACTGGTCTGTATCTTTACAGAGAACGCAATGGCATAGAACAGCCATATAAAGCAACGTTCCTTGGAGGCTTTGCGCCTCCAGCCACTTGGGCGAACCACCGCAGTGTGTTTTAGCATGGTATTAGATTTATACAGGTAACACAAATGATACCCGGCAAACACGAACAACTCGGTATAGCCAATAAAACGAGGCGACAACCTATAACAACCACGCTCGGTAAGTTATACGTTGTCGCCTTATTCATTTCACACACTCATCAAGGACATTCTCTTACACACCTTTCATTCTGTACGCTTCACGATAGTTAGCCATCAGAATCTTCTGAATGTCGGACTCGCGGTAGAGTATCTTTCCGCCAAGCTGGATATACGGGATGACACCGTTGTTTCGGTAGTCCTGCA
>NZ_JARJVV010000024.1:0-37912 GCF_029348455.1 Segatella intestinalis | reverse complement strand
TTATGCAAATTTTCAAAGAACTATTTCGTATATTAAAGTGTTAAAAATCAGTAACTTAGCTGCACCGAAATAACACCATTTTTTATACCGGATTTTTGATTCGAATTTTGAACACCCTACCTTACAGGGCGCCAAGTTTGCGAACATGATAACCCAGGGCGTTGCCCTGGGCTAAGAGCTTCTGCCCCTTCAGGGCGTGTGGGGCAAAACTTCAGTTTTTTATGAATTTACCTTATTCTTTTCATTGCCAAATCTGCGAGCACGATGGCAGATAAAAAAAACAAAAAAAAAGGAGTCGTCCTGATGGGGACAACTCCTTTTTTATTATAATTGTTATTTGCAAAAAGTCTTTCTGCTTACGAATTCATGGAGAGCAGGAACTCGTCGTTGTTGCGGGTATGCTCCATGCTCTTGTGGATGGTGTTCATCGCCTCCACAGGATTCATGTCGGAAATATACTTACGCAGAATCCACATACGGTCGAGGGTGGTCTTGTCCTGCAACAGGTCGTCGCGACGAGTAGAAGAAGCCACGAGGTTGACAGCAGGGAAGATGCGCTTGTTGCTGAGAGAGCGGTCGAGCTGAAGCTCCATGTTGCCCGTTCCCTTGAACTCCTCGAAGATCACCTCGTCCATCTTGCTGCCTGTATCGATGAGGGCAGTGGCGATGATGGTGAGCGAGCCGCCTCCCTCAATGTTGCGGGCAGCTCCGAAGAAACGCTTAGGTTTCTGCAGAGCATTGGCGTCGACACCACCTGTAAGAACCTTGCCTGAGGCTGGCGCCACGGTGTTGTAGGCACGAGCCAGACGGGTGATGGAGTCGAGGAAGATGACGACATCGTGACCGCACTCCACCATGCGCTTGGCTTTCTCCAATACGATTCCGGCTATCTTGACATGACGCTCGGCAGGCTCGTCGAAGGTAGAGGCGATGACCTCTGCGTTGACGGTGCGAGCCATGTCGGTAACCTCCTCAGGTCGCTCGTCGATGAGCAACATCATGAGGTAGGCCTCGGGATGATTGGCAGCGATGGCGTTGGCGATATCCTTCATCAGGATGGTCTTACCCGTCTTTGGCTGAGCCACGATGAGTGCACGCTGCCCCTTACCGATAGGCGAGAAGAGGTCGACAACACGAGTGCTGAGGTTAGTGGTGGCACGGTCGCCACAGAGTGTGAACTTCTCGTCGGGGAAGAGAGGTGTGAGATGCTCGAAAGGTATGCGGTCGCGCACCTCGGATGGCTTTCTACCGTTGATCATCTCGATGTCGGTGATAGGGAAGTACTTCTCGCCCTCGTGAGGAGGACGCACACGGCATTGTACCACGTCGCCGGTCTTCAGACCATAGCGCTTGATGACATTATTGGGCACATACACATCGTCGGGTGAAGAGAGGTAGTTGTAGTCGCTGCTGCGCAGGAAACCATAGCCGTCGGGCATGACCTCGAGTACACCATTAGATGTGATGATGTTGGTAAAGTCGAATGTTGACTCTGCTTTTTTCTGTTGTACTGGCTGAGGGACAGGAGCTGCAGTAGCTGTAGGAGTGGTAGGACGATCGAAGATGTCGAAGGTGGGCATGGCAGCCTGGTCTTCGATAGGAAGGTCGACTACGGGGATAAAGTCGGTGCCGTCGCCTGGGTCGCCCTCCCAAATGCCTGTGGCATCCTGTGCAGCAGTCTGTTCGCCAGCCTTCTCGTTTTGAGCATTCAACTTGGCCTGCAACTGTGCAGCCAGGGCTGCAGCGTCACTCTCGCCGTTGTCGGCAGCATTAGAAAAATCCTGTTCGGGAATGAGGTTGGTATCGTCAACCGAGTTTTGTTTTTCCGTATTATCCTCCGAGGTTGTGTCTTCAGAAGGGCTGTTGGCTTCCTGTTCACTCTGCATCTTGTTTCTTTCCTTCATGGCAGCCACCTTGGCAGCTGCAATGGCCTCAAGCTCAGCCTTGCTCTTACGTCCTCTGTGCTTGGCTATAGGTTTCAGCATGGTTGGCTCTACATCGCTCTGCGCTGTTTCGGCAGAAGTAACGGCTGGCACTTCGGCTTCTGGAGCATCCTGACCGGCAGCGGGCTGAAGTGCTTCGGTTTCGGCTATAGGCTCATCCTGCTGTAAGGGTTCCTTGAACAAAGGAGTATCGGTGGACACAGGTCCTTTCACCTGGTTCTTCATCACGTCGTAGTTTTCACCGTCCTTGCCCTTCACGGAGTACACCTTGTCTTCCGTCTTTGCTATCCTCACTCTCTTTCTCTTGGGAGCTGCAGCATTCAGAACGGGCGTCTCGGCCTGGGTGTCGAGAATGGCGTAAACAATCGTCTTTTTGTTGTCATTAGACTTGATTTTAGCACCTATCTCTTTTGCAATGTCTTTCAGTTGAGCGACATTTTTTGCATTTAATTCGTCTATGCTATACATTATATTATAAAAATAGTATATGATGTTTTGATTGATGATAAGCGTTTCGAAGAGTGGGGAAACGCCTATAAGAATTGAAATCGAGTGCAAAGATAATTAAAAAATTCGTTTCTGCCAAATTTTTTCCTTATCTTTGCACAAAAAATTAATAAATGGCTACGCAGATACCCTATTTGGATGTTCAGAACCTCACCAAACGATTTGGTGCTCAGGTTCTTTTCGAGAATATTTCGTTTTCCATCGCTGAAGGACAAAAGGTGGGACTCATTGCACGCAACGGCACGGGAAAGTCAACTCTTATGTCGGTACTGATGGACAAGGAAGGCTATGAGTCAGGATCTATCATCTACCGACGTGACTTGAAGCTGGGCTTTCTGGAACAGTCGCCCCAGTTTGATCCCGAGGAGAGTGTACTCGATGCCTGTTTCAACCACAAGGACGATCCCGAGAAGGTGCTCAAGGCGCGACAGATACTCACACAGCTGCACATCACTAACCTGGAGCAGCCCATGGGACAGTTGAGCGGTGGACAGCAGAAGCGTGTGGCGCTTGCCAACGTGCTGATTACCGAGCCCGACTTCCTGATGCTCGACGAGCCTACCAACCATCTCGATCTGGAAATGATAGAATGGCTGGAAGGCTATCTGAACAGGGGCAACAAGACCATCTTTATGGTGACCCACGACCGATTCTTCCTCGACAAGGTGTGCAACGTGATACTGGAGCTCGACGATCAGGGCATCTATACCTATCGCGGCAACTACGCCTACTACTTGGAGAAACGACAGGAGCGCATGGACAACCTTCGGGCTGAGATTCAGCACTCGAAGAACCTTTATCGCCGGGAACTGGAATGGATGCGCCGTCAGCCACAAGCCCGTGGACATAAGGCGAAATACAGAGAGGATGCCTTTTACGAGCTTGAGAAAGCGGCAAAACAGCGCATTGAGGACCGACAGGTAAGGTTGAAAGCTTCTACCGTTTACATCGGCTCGAAGATTTTCGAATGCCAGTATGTCAGCAAGGCCTTCGACGACCGCGGCAAGAAGAAAGTCATTTTGCGCGACTTCTATTACAACTTTGCTCGCTTCGAAAAGATGGGCATCGTGGGTAATAACGGAACAGGAAAGTCCACCTTCATCAAGATGCTGCTGGGCGAGGTGAAACCTGACAGCGGACAGTTTGACATCGGCGAGACGGTGCGCTTCGGCTACTTCTCGCAGGAAGGTCTGAAGTTCAGGGAAGACCAGAAGGTGATAGACGTCATCACAGAGATAGCCGACTACATTGACCTGGGCGGCGGCCGACACATGACCGCCTCGCAGTTTCTGCAGTTCTTCCTCTTCACGCCCGAGGAACAGCACAACTACGTGTACAAGTTGAGCGGAGGCGAGAAGCGCAAGCTCTACCTCTGTACCGTGCTGATGCGCAACCCCAACTTCTTGGTACTCGACGAGCCTACCAACGACCTCGACATACAGACGCTGCAGGTGCTGGAGGAATATCTGCAAGACTTTGCCGGATGTGTGATTGTGGTGAGCCACGACCGATATTTCATGGATAAGGTGGTGGATCATCTGCTGGTCTTCAAGGGCGAAGGCGAGATACAGGATTTCCCTGGCAACTATACCCAGTATCGTGAATGGTGCCGACTTCAACCCAAAACCGAGGGCGAGGGAGCCGAGAAGAAAGCCACTAAGCCTACAGCCAAAGAACAGCCTTCTGCAACCCAGAAAAAAGAGGGCAAAAGAAAGATGACCTACAAGGAGAAGCGCGAGTACGAGCAGCTGACCAAGGAACTGGAACAGCTCGAAAACGAGCAGAAAACCCTGGAGGAAGCTCTCTGCAGCGGACAACTCTCGGTGGAGGAACTGACGGAGAAGAGCAAGCGTCTGCCAGAAATCAAGGACGAGATCGACGAGAAGGAAATGCGCTGGCTCGAACTCGCCGAGATAGAAGGGTAGCGGGAGAGTAAGCGAAAGTGCAGAACGAAAGAACAGAATAAAAAATAGAAATAACAACAATATGGAAATAAAGAAATCAGAATTCACCATATCTGCTCCACGTGTGAGCATGTGCCCTAAGGACAACAAGACGGAGTATGCCTTCATCGGCAGAAGTAACGTGGGAAAGTCGAGCCTCATCAACATGCTCTGCAACCACAAGGGACTCGCCAAGACATCGGCCACACCGGGAAAGACCCTGCTTATCAACCATTTCATCATCAACAACGAGTGGTATCTGGTCGACTTGCCGGGCTATGGCTTCGCCAAGCGTTCGAAGACCGTACAGAAACAGTTGGAGCAGATGATTTCCAGCTATATTCTGCAGCGTCCACAGTTGGCTAACGTCTTTGTACTTATCGACGTGCGCCACGACCAACAGAAGATTGACCGTGAGTTCGTAGACTGGTTGGGCGAGAGTGGCGTGCCCTTCTGCATCGTCTTCACCAAGGCCGACAAGTTGGGCCCAGTTAAGGCCCGCATGAATGCCGAGAAGTGGATGCACGCGCTGGAAGACCGTTGGGTGGAACTGCCTCCTTACTTCATCACCAGCAGCGAGAAGAAGTTGGGTCGCGACGACGTGCTCGACTACATCGACCAAATCAACAAGAGTTTGGAGGAGGCTGAATAAGTCTGTAAAACTAAAGAGTTATACTTCAGAAACTTCAGAATCCAGCGAAAAGGGAGTAATATATAAGGAGTAATATATAATAAGGTATAGAACTCTCGTAAGCTATGAAGTTGCGAGAAGACAGAGTAGTCAAAGATATTATGGGTAGCATCAAACAGATAAATTGGGGATTTATCGGTTGCGGAGAAGTGACCGAGAAGAAATCGGGTCCAGCCTTCAACGAGGTGGAGGGCTCGAAGGTAGTGGCTGTCATGAGCCGTAGTGAGGACAAAGCCCGCAGTTATGCCGAGCGCCACCATATACGTAAATGGTACACGGATGCCCAGGAGTTGATAGACGATCCCGACGTGAATGCCATTTACATCGCTACGCCACCATCGTCGCACGCCACCTTCGCCATCATGGCGATGAGGGCAGGCAAGCCGGTGTATGTGGAGAAACCTCTGGCTGCCAGCTATAACGACTGCATCCGCATCAACCGAGTGAGCGAACAGACGGGAGTGCCCTGCTTTGTGGCTTACTATCGTCGCTATCTGCCATACTTCCGCAAGGTGAAACAGATAGTGGAGCAGGGAGGCATAGGCAATGTGCTCAACGTACAGGTGAGATTCTCGGTGCCGCCACGCGACCTCGACTATACTTCGGGCAAGGAAATGCCCTGGCGACTGCAGCCCGACATTTCGGGAGGTGGCTATTTCTACGACCTAGCTCCACATCAGATAGACCTCCTGCAGGGTCTCTTCGGCGTCATCACCCGTGCCCACGGCTATCCCGCCAACCGTGCTCATTTGTATGAAGCAGAGGACACCATCTCGGCTTGTTTCTACTTCGAGAGCGGTATTCCCGGCAGTGGAAGCTGGTGCTTTGTGGGACACGAGAGTGCCAAGGAAGACCGCATAGAGATCGTTGGCGACAAGGGGTCGCTGTCGTTCTCGGTTTTCGACTACGATCCCATCCTGCTTGTTACGAGTGCAGGCAAGACAAGCATCGTAGTGCCCAACCCTTCGTATGTACAGTTGCCTATCATCAAGACAGTGATAGAAGACCTGCAGGGAATCGGCACCTGCGAAAGCACTTGTGTGGCAGCCACTCCTACCAACTGGGTGCTCGACCGCATATTGTGGAAGAACTAAACCATGTCGCCTGCAGTCAGCCCAGGCCCTACGACTGAGAGTTCCGGCAGACTGCTGCATCAGCACGACCTGTAAAATATAAAGCAATGAAGAACAAGTTTGTTTACACCCTCATCGTTTTCTGCCTTGGCTTCGGCTCTCCTGTCTGGAGTGCCGAGGAGACGGCAGATTCCACTTTGCTGGGAACCTTGTTCAATGCTACGATGTTCCAGCCGAATTCCTCAGACAGTCTTACTTATGCCCGCCACAAGAAGACTTTTTTCCACAGAGTGGGCGATGTCTTCACCAAACTGTTCCGCGAGTTCAACACCACCGACGAGAACTATATCGAGTCGCAGCATTATAACTATACCGTGATGCTGCAGAACACCAACACCTACGAACGCTACACACTCTCGAGCAAGGAAGGGCAGAGCATCTCGTTTGCTCCCGACATCACCTACCGCTTAGGTCCTTATATTGGCTGGAGATGGGTGTTCTTAGGCTACGCCATCGATCTGAAGAATATCGGCTTTGGTTCTTCCCACTCACCCAAGAAGGGGTTCTCGATGAGCCTTTACAGCAGTCTGCTGGGCATCGACCTGTTCTGGCGACAGACAGGAAACGACTATCACATTAAGAGCTTCTATTTAGGCGACGGGATAGACACATCGCCCGTCAAAGGAGTAGACTTCGACGGCGTGAAATCGAGTGTAAAAGGTTTTAATCTTTACTACATATTTAACCACAGAAAATTCTCTTATCCAGCAGCTTATGCGCAGAGTACTGTTCAGCGAAGAAGCGCCGGTAGCTGGTTGGCAGGCATAGGTTACACCCGCCATACGCTGGAGGTGGACTGGGAGAAACTGGAAGATGTGGTAGTCGACAAGATGGGTGAAAAGTTCGGTGGCGACATCGACAACAAACTGCGTTTTGGTACGGTGAAGTATACCGACGTATCGGGCAGTTGTGGCTATGCATACAACTGGGTCTTCGCCAAGGACTTTCTCTTCAATGCTTCCCTTTCCATGGCTTTGGCCTACAACCAGTCGATGGCAGATGTGGAGCGCGAGGAGAACAAGAAAACCCGTGAGTTCAGTTTCCGCAACTTCAACCTCGACGGCATTGGCCGTTTTGCCTTGGTATGGAACAACACCCACTGGTATGCCGGTGCAAGCGCCATCCTACATACCTATAATTATAAGAAGGACCGTTTCTCAACCAACAACTCCTTTGGAGAGCTCAACCTCTATGTGGGAGTCAACTTTGGCAGAAAACGATAGGTTCGTCTTTTGATACATAAAATGAATAGCATTATGAAAAAAACGATGATTCTTTTGTTGGCTTGCCTGTTGGTTTGTCACGTTTCGGCTTACAACCGTCAGGACAGTATGAAGATAGTGAGCCTGCTGCAGGAGGCGAAGTCGCTCAAACAGAAGCCCAAGAGCTGGATGCTTTGGTTTGGCAAAAAGTTTATCGGTGTGCCTTATGTGGCAGGAACCCTCGATCGCACAAAGGAAGAGCAGTTGGTTATCAATACTCGCCAGCTCGACTGCACCACCTATGTGGAGATGGTGACAGCACTGACCCTATGCGCCCAGAAGGGACAAACCTCCTTTGCGCAATATTGCGAGCATCTAAAACACGTGAGGTATATTGGTGGAAAGGTGGAGTACACCAGACGTCAGCATTATTTCACGGTGTGGATCAACGACAACGAGAAGAAGGGCATCGTGACCGACATACATCCCAATCCTCCCTTCACAGCTGTTCAGAAAGTGGCTGTCAACTGGATGAGCACACATTCCTCCAACTACAAGATGCTCACAGCTCATCCCGAATGGATGGCAGGCATCAAGGCCATGGAACGAAGCATTACAGGTAAAAGCTACAGATACATCCCGAAAAACAAGATTGTGAACAACCAACTCTTCAGGTCGGCGATTCACGACGGCGACATCATTGTCATCATCACCAACAAGAAAGGACTTGACACCACTCACATCGGACTGGCGTCGTGGCATGCAGACGGTCTGCATCTGCTCAATGCCAGCAGCATACATCATCGGGTGATCGACGAACCCATGCTGCTCCGCACTTATATGAGCAAGCATCCGGTACAGACAGGAATAAGAGTTTGTCGCGTAACAGACCGCTAAAACAGCATAAATATACAGCTAAATCATAATAAATGCAGAAAAATAATATCAAAATGATAATTTTTCTGCATTTTGTACGACTAATTGCAAATTAATTAGTATATTTGCAAACAGATTTCTAAAAGTAGTGAATTTTTTATTTAAAAGTGAATAACGATGATACTGGACATTGAAATGCTGAGAAGCTTCTATGCTTCGTATTCAGATAGTGTAAAACAAGCCAAGGCTACAGTCAAACGACCTCTCACTTATGCTGAGAAGGTGCTCTTTGCTCACCTATATGATCCCACTCAGTTGCGACCATATAAAAGAGGTATAGAGTATGTTGACTTCCGTCCCAATCGTGTGGCGATGCAGGACGCTACAGCCCAGATGGCTCTCTTGCAGTTCATGAATGCCGGTAAGGACAAAGTGGCCGTACCCGCTTCGGTTCATTGTGACCACTTGATTCGTGCCGATGTAGGCGCTACTGCCGACCTCCCTGAGGCTTGCAAGACCAACAAGGAGGTGTACGACTTTCTGAAGTCAGTCTCACAGAAATATCATATTGGATTCTGGGGTCCAGGAGCTGGAATCATCCATCAGGTGGTGCTCGAGAATTATGCCTTCCCTGGCGGTATGATGGTAGGAACCGACTCGCATACGCCCAATGCCGGAGGTCTCGGTATGGTAGCAGTAGGTGTGGGCGGTGCAGATGCGGTAGACGTGCTGACCGGACAGCCATGGGAACTCAAGATGCCTCGTCTTATTGGTGTTCATCTTAAGGGCAAACTCTCTGGATGGGCAACTCCTAAAGACGTGATCCTCGAAATTCTCGGCATTCTGACCGTCAAGGGCGGCACAAATGCCATCCTTGAATACTTCGGCGAAGGTCTCGACAGCATCTCGACCACAGGCAAGGCCACCATCTGTAATATGGGAGCAGAACTGGGAGCCACTTGCTCCATCTTCCCCTTCGACGAGAACGCCGACGAATACCTGCGCAAGACGGGCCGTGAGGAGATTGCTGTTCTCGCCCAGCAGAATGCGGCAGAACTCCGCGCTGATGATGAGGTGATGGCTAATCCTTCGGCTTTCTACGACCAGATAGTAGAGATCGACCTTTCCAAGGTGGAACCACACCTCAATGGTCCGTTTACTCCCGATGCCGCCACACCTATCTCGCACATGAAGGCGAAGGGCCCTGCCAACGATTATCCCATGGTGGTAGAGGTTGGACTGGTAGGCAGTTGCACCAACTCATCCTATCAGGATCTTGCACGTGCAGCCAGTGTGGCACGCCAGGCTTACGAGAAAGGCATCGAAGTGAAAGGACAGCTGATTATCAATCCAGGTTCGGAGCAGATTCGTTACACGGCAGAGCGCGACGGCATCCTCGACGACTTCAAGAAGATCGGTGCCTTGATTATGACCAACGCCTGCGGTCCTTGCATCGGACAATGGAAGCGTCATACTGACGACAATACACGTAAGAACGCCATCGTCACTTCATTCAACAGAAACTTCCGCCGCCGTGCTGACGGCAACCCCAATACTTACGCCTTCATCGGCAGCCCAGAGCTGACAGTGGCGCTGACCATTGCCGGCAGACTGGACTTCAATCCTGCCACAGACACCTTGTTGGACAAGGAAGGCAACAGCGTGAAACTGGATGCCCCAACAGGCTACACATTCCCTCCTAAGGGATTTGCCGTAGAGGACAAGGGATTCATCGCACCAAGCGCAGACAACGCTAATGTGGAGGTGGTGATCTCACCAGACAGCAACCGCTTGCAGAAGCTGGCTCCATTTGCAGCCTGGGACGGAAAGGATCTGACCGATATGCCGTTGCTCATCAAGACTGAAGGTAAGTGTACCACCGACCATATCTCTATGGCTGGTCCCTGGCTGAAGTTCCGCGGTCATCTGCAGAACATCTCCGACAACCTCCTGATGGGAGCCGTCAACGCCTTCAACGGTGAGAGCAACAAGGTGAAAAACCAGTTGGACGGCAAGTACGTGGAGGTTTCCACCGCAGCCAAGGCTTATAAGGCACAGGGTATCAGCAGCATCGTGGTAGCAGAAGACAACTATGGCGAGGGTTCTTCGCGTGAACATGCAGCCATGGAGCCTCGCTTCCTCAATGTGAAGGTGATTCTCGCCAAGAGCTACGCCCGCATTCACGAAACCAACCTGAAGAAGCAGGGTATGCTGGCGCTTACATTCTGCAACAAGGATGATTATAATAAGGTACAGGAAGACGACCGTATTTCGCTCACCGGTCTGAAGGAGTTTGCCCCAGGCAGCAAGCTGACGGTAACTCTGAAGCATCAGGATGGCAGCGAGGACAGTTTCCTGGTAGAACATACCTACAACGATACGCAGATAGCTTGGTTCAAGGCAGGTTCGGCTTTGAATTTTGCGGCAAAGAAATAGTGTTTTGCGATTACACTAAACATTACCCATTAAACATCAATAAAAATGAACAAGGAATATTTAATATATAAACTGAGCGATGAGGTAAAAAACTCATGCAAGATTGACAAGGAAGCTTTCACTAAGTTCAATGTGAAGCGTGGTCTTCGAAATGACGATGGCTCGGGTGTTCTCGTCGGTTTGACCAATATTGGTAATGTAGTGGGTTACGAGCGAGATGCAGACGGAAAGCTGACACCTACAGAGGGTAAGCTCTATTACCGTGGCTATGAACTCGACGACCTGGTGAGTCCTCTGCTGAAGGAGAAGCGCTTCGGTTTCGAGGAAGTGGCTTTCCTGTTGCTTTCAGGTCAGTTGCCTGACAAGGAGGAGTTGGAAGCTTTTAAGGAACTGCTCAACGACAACATGCCACTCGACCACCGCACCATCACGCACATTATCGAATTGGAGGGCAGCAACATCATGAACATACTGGCGCGATGCGTGCTCGAGATGTACACATTCGATCCTAATCCTGATGACATCAGCCGCGACAACCTGATGCGTCAGAGCATAGAGTTGATAGCCAAGTTCCCAACCATTATCGCCTATGCCTACAACATCTACCGCCACTCGGTACAGGGCCGCAGTCTGCATATCCGTCATCCTCGCGAGAACCTCTCCATCGCAGAGAACTTTCTCTATATGATGAAGCACGAGAACTATTCGGAGCTTGATGCACGAATGCTCGACCTGCTGCTCATCATCCAGGCAGAGCATGGTGGTGGTAACAACTCTACCTTTACCGTGCGTGTCACTTCTTCCACCCGCACAGATACTTACAGCTCTATTGCCGCCGGTATCGGCAGCTTGAAAGGTCCGCTTCATGGTGGTGCCAACATCAAGGTGATCAATATGTTCCATCACCTGAAAGAGCAGATCAGAGACTGGAAGAACGTGAAGGAACTGGATGTTTATCTCACCCGTATGCTCAACAAGGAGGCTTACGACAAGACTGGTCTTATCTATGGTATCGGTCATGCGGTCTACACATTGAGCGATCCTCGTGCCGTAGAGCTGAAACGTTTGGCTGGCGAATTGGCCAAGGAGAAGGGAAGAGAGGACGAGTATGAATTTCTGAAGCTCATAGAGCAGGAGGGTATCAAGTGCCTGCAGGAGCATCGTGGAGGCAGCAAACCTGCTTGTGCCAACCTCGACTTCTACAGCGGATTCATCTATGAGATGATAGGTTTGCCACAGGAGATCTATACACCAATATTCGCCATGGCCCGTATTGTGGGTTGGACAGCCCACCGTATCGAGGAGCTCAACTTTGAAGGCCGTCGCATCATCCGTCCTGCTTATAAGAATATTTTGGGTGAGTTGGAATACACTCCGCTCGACGAACGATAAACCAAAAAAGGTGTGTCATAAGATTATGACACACCTTTTTATATAGTCAGCCTATAACCGAAGCAGAACTTTCTATAACCGAAACAGAACTTTCGACTTGGGAAACAGAAATTTCTATAACCGAAGCTGAACTTTCTATAACCGAAGCAGAAATTTCTATAAGCGAAGCATAGACAAACATTCAAGCGAAGGGCAGGAGAGAAGGAGGGAACCTCTCATTCTATGCTCCAAAAAGCAGGGTGAAGAGAGGAATTGTGATGATGGAGAACAGGGTCGTGATGAATGTCGCTTCGGTCATGAGTGAGGGATTTCTGCCGTACTTCATACAGAACATTGTGCCGAAAGATGCCACTGGCATGGCTATTACTACCGTGTTGATGTTGTTGATGAGCGTGTTGACTCCGCATAGACGGAACAGAAAATACACGGACAGAGGCACTATCACCAGTCGGAGGAAGGAGGTGGCATAAACCTTGCCGGAACCTATAATCTCGCGAAGTGGAAGACGTGCCATCGAACTGCCTATAATCATCAGTGCTGCGGGCACAGTAATGTTACCCACCATCGTAATCGGACGGGCTATCATCTCGGGAGTATGCACGCCAAAAGCTACCAATAAGGCTGCGATGAAGGCGCCTATGAGAGCCGGACTGAGCAATACTTTCGGATTGAACTGACGGATGCTGTATTCACCCTTGACAAGCATCACACCCGCAGTAAAGATAAAGAAGGTATTGGGCACATTGAGCAAGGCTGCATAGAAGACAGCCTTCGGACCAAAGATGCTCGCCACTATAGGATAACCGATGAACCCCACGTTGGCAAACATCAGGGAAAAACCTATCATGCCCTGGTCGTCATGATTCCTGGATATGAATCGGGGAACCCAGAAACCAAACACCAACAAAATGATGTAGGTGAGGAATCCCACACCTACAAGAGGAAGAATCAACGAGCGGTCGGGCATTTCGTCGCCCATAACCGACGAGAGCACCAAGAGCGGACAAGTGATGTCTACAACGATGGAAGACAGCTTTTTGTCGAACTTGTCGCCCATATACCCCAACTTACAGGCGGTGTAACCCAATATAACCATGGTGAAAAGCATCACCATTACTTCTAAATTCTGCATTATCCTGAAAATTAATGATTGTGTTTTAGTCGATGAAACGGCGAGTGATATTGCCGTAATGATCGATGCGACGGTCGCGAAGGAAAGGCCACCAGCGCCTAACGTCCTCGCTGTGCTTGAGGTCAACATCTACCACAAGGCTTTCTTCCTCGTTGTCGCTTGCCCTGTAATAGAGCTCGCCCTGCGGACCAGCCACGAAACTGCTGCCCCAGAACTGAATGCCTCCAGTCTGCTCACTTGGGTCGGGCTCGAAGCCTACGCGGTTGACAGCTACTACCGGCAGACCATTGGCCACGGCATGACCTCGCATCACTGTGGTCCAAGCCTCGCGCTGGCGCTGCTGTTCGTCCTCTGTATCATACTTGGCATAGCCGATGGCTGTAGGATAGATCAGGAGTTCGGCACCCTGAAGAGCCATCAGGCGGGCTGCTTCAGGGTACCACTGGTCCCAGCAAACCAATACACCCAATTTACCCACTGAAGTCTGTATGGGCTGAAAACCCAGGTCGCCTGGAGTGAAATAGAACTTCTCATAGTAGGCTGGATCATCGGGAATGTGCATCTTGCGGTATTTGCCGGCGATGCTGCCATCACGCTCTATGACAACTGCAGTGTTGTGATAGAGTCCGGGTGCACGACGCTCGAAGAGAGATGTCACTATGACGACATTCAAGTCCTTGGCCAACTTGCCGTAGAAGTCGGTGGATGGACCAGGAACAGGCTCTGCCAAATCGAAGTTGTCTACTGTCTCTATCTGGCAGAAATAGAGCGAGTTGTGTAGCTCTTGCAGAACTATCAGTTCAGCTCCACGGTGAGCTAAGTCTATGATGCCCTGTGCCAGGCGTGTTTTGTTGTCAGCCACATCGGCTGTATTGTGCTGCTGTAGTATTCCTATTTTCATCTGTATTGAATATTATTGTATTTTGTCTCCCTGATGGTTCCTTCTGGCAGTTGCATGGTGAGACAATGGATGCTGCCATGCTGACGGATAATGGTGCGCGAGTCGACTCCTATAATCTCCCTGTCTGGGAAGGCTAACTGTATCTGTCGGCGTGCTTCCTCATCCTTCTCTGGCTGATTGTATGTGGGGTAAATCACAGCACCATTGATAATCAGGAAGTTGGCGTAAGTAGCCGGCAGTCTGTCGCCATCGTCGTAGATAGGGTCGGGCATAGGCAGGCGAAGCAGGCGATAGGGGTAACCCTCGTAGGTAAGAACACTCTTAAGTTGCTTCTCCAAAGCCTGAAAGTCAGCATACTGCTCATCTGAGGCATCATCGCAACCCACATAAAGCAAGGTGTCGTGAGGCGCTACTCGCACAATGGTGTCGATGTGTCCATCGGTGTCGTCGCCAACCAAATTGCCATGATCGAGCCAAACTATGCGCTTGGCATGAAAAAAGTTGAGCAATTGTTTCTCTATATCCACCCGGGTGAAAGGCTGGTTGCGGTGAGGCGCCAGCAGGCATTGGCTTGTGGTAAAGATGGTTCCCTTTCCATCGCTCTCTATGCTTCCACCTTCGAGGACAAAACCTGTATGGTTCTCAAGAGCAGCCTGAAAGGCTCCTTGATAGTAGAGCTGCAGGTTGATGGCATTGTCCTTTTGCCAGGCAAACTTCTCGCCCCATCCGTTGAATCGGAAGTCGAGCAGATGAATAGGAACGATTAGGCCGTTGTGACTGTTCTTGGAAACCAAGGTGATAGGGCCATGATCACGTGCCCAGGTATCATTGGAATCAATATCATAAAGATGTACTCGATCCATCTGTTCTTTCGACAGACGGCTTGCCAGCATTCGCCGGGTACTCTCAACAATGGGCGTGGCAATAAGCAACTGCTCATAGCGTGTGATGATTTCTGACAGTTCCAGATAGGTGTCGGTAATCTGACGCAGATAAGGTTTCCAGTCGGTACCTCCATGAGGCCATGTAAGCATGATTCCGCTCTGAGGTGACCATTCTGCCGGTAGCGAATAATCGCAAGGGTATGACTGATACATAGGCTTTAGATTTATTTTGTTCTTACTATTTTTATGATCAGGTGTTGCCGATAATCGACAATCATTTGCAAAATTACGAAAAATTCTATAATAAGACTCTCTTTTCCTCCTTTTTTTTACTAAAATGCGAGGTTTTATATGAATTCTTCTATGGATATTCATAAAATTAGTTAAACTCTAAGGGGGAGCGCTTCATATTTGCGAAGAAATCGTTAACTTTGCAACCAAATGAAAATAAATAAGGTAGTAGATGCCCTTGAACAGTACGCGCCTCTGCCCTTGCAGGAAGGATATGATAATGCCGGCCTGCAAGTTGGATTGACAGAGACGGTGGAAGTATCAGGGGCATTATTGTGTCTTGACGTTACTGAGCAAGTGGTGGAAGAAGCGATAGAAAAGGGGTGCAACCTCATCGTTAGCCACCATCCGCTGATATTTCGCAAACTGGCAAGAATATCGGACGAGAACTATGTGCAGCGCACTGTGCGTAAAGCCATCAAGAACGACATTGCCATCGTGAGCATGCATACCAATATGGATGCGGCTACGGGTGGAGTCAACTTTAAGATAGCAGAGAAATTGGGGCTGAAGAACCTGAAATTCTTTGCAGGCGAGAAAGAAGTGGATGGCGTGAAAGGTGGCGAAGGAGTGATAGGCGAAGTGCCCGAAACAGAGGGGTGGGCTGCCGATGACCTGGTGCTCTTGCTGCGCGACAAGTTCGCAGTAGAGAGTGTGCAATGTAATCAGTTGCTTCGTCGTCCTATCAGGCGCGTGGCTCTCTGCGGTGGTGCAGGCTCGTTTCTTCTTGACGCTGCCATACAGGCTGGTGCTGATGCCTTTATCACAGGCGAAATGCACTATCATGAATACTTCGGTCATGAGCAGGAGATTCAGATCTGCGTCATCGGTCATTACCAGAGCGAGCAGTTTACCAGCGAAATCTTCAAGAGTATCATCGAGGAGAAATGTCCGGGAGTAAAGTGCTTGATCTCTGAAATCAACACCAACCCGATCATTTATCTTTAGAAAGTTGAACAACAATACGGACTCAGTCTATAGAAGTTGCAGGAAAGCAATATACATTAAACACATATAATTTATAATATAATGGCAAAGAAAGATCCTACAGATTTGACAGTAGAAGAGAAATTGAAAACCCTCTTCCAGCTGCAGACTACCTTGTCGGGTATCGACGAGAACCGCGCATTGAGAGGCGAGCTTCCTCTCGAAGTTCAGGACTTGGAAGACGAGATTGCTGGTCTTAACACTCGTATCGAGAAGATACAGCACGAGATTGAGCAGTTCCAGAAGGCTGTAAGCCAGAAGAACGGCGAGATCCAGGAGGCACAGGCAAGCTTGAAGCGCTATCAGTCACAGCTCGACACTGTAAGCAACAACCGTGAATATGATACTTTGAGCAAGGAAATCGAGTTCCAGCAGTTGGAAATCGAACTTTGCGAGAAGAAGATTCGTGAGGGTCAGCAGAAGATTCAGGAGAGACAGGCTGACTTGGCTTACACACAAGAGCACAAGGCCGACCGCGAGAAAGGTTTGGTAGAGAAGCGTTCTGAGCTCGACGACATCATGTCGGAAACGCGTGATGAGGAAGAGCGTCTGAAGGAGAAGGCGCTCGACTTGGAGAAGAAGATCGAACCTCGTCTGCTTGCCAGCTTCAAGCGTATCCGCAAGGGTGCCCGCAACGGTCTGGGTATCGTATATGTACAGCGTGATGCCTGTGGTGGTTGCTTCAACAAGATTCCTCCTCAGCGCCAGCTTGACATCAAGATGCACAAGAAGATCATTCCTTGTGAGTATTGTGGCCGTATTCTCATCGACCCAGAGTTGGCTGGTATTAAGATCAGCGCTCCAGAAGAGGAGAAGCCAAAGCGCAAGCGTTCTATTCGCAAGAAGAAGACAGAGGATGCTGATTAATATAGCAAACTAAGAATAAGGGTGTTTCGTCCTGCCATTCATTAAGCATGGCTGATGAAACACCCTTTATTCATGCAACAATATCGCAGTCTTCTGTATTTCATAACTAACTGAAACAATTTGTATAGTATTAAAGCAACTCATGACTTTATGGGTGACGGATAGATACTCTTTTACTTTTGAATGTTAAAGTAAAGAACTTTTCTCAAAATAATTGCTATTTACAATATTTTTTGTACTTTTGCAACGAAATGGGTAGCAAAATCCACATCTTGCTAAGTGTGGCACAGCCTTTGCTATGCATTATTCATCATCAATACAAACGAATATGACAAAGAAAGAAGAAGACTTTAACTATAAGATAGACTTAGACCCCATGCGCCAGGGCGCAGAGACCCTGCGCAACGATGACGGATTCTCTTTCCCCGATGAAGACGAGGACGGTCTCTTCGCAGACAACGACGATGACGATGATGTTCGCGACAATGCAAGCAAGAACACTTCCTCAGCCAATCGACATCAGGTAAATACCAAGAAAAAGTCAAAAACCCCCATCATCGACCATTTCAGTCACGACCTAACCCAGGCAGCTTCCGAAGGTAAGCTCGACCCTGTAGTGGGACGCAGCAAGGAGATAGAGCGCGTGATCGAGATCTTGGGACGACGCAAGAAGAACAACCCTATATTAATAGGTGAGCCTGGTGTGGGCAAGAGCGCCATCGTGGAAGGACTGGCACAGCTCATTGACAAACAACAGGTGTCTGGACTGCTCTTCAACAAGCGCGTAGTAGAACTCGATATGACTGCCATGGTGGCAGGAACCAAGTTTCGTGGGCAGTTCGAAGACCGTATCAAGGGACTCATCCGTGAGTTGGAGGAATCGCCCGACATCATCGTCTTCATCGACGAAATCCACACCATTGTGGGAGCAGGCAATGCGCAGGGAAGCATGGATGCAGCCAACATTCTGAAGCCAGCCTTGGCAAGAGGCGTGATACAGTGTATCGGCGCCACTACCCTCAAAGAATACCGCAACTCGATAGAGAAGGACGGTGCCTTGGAGCGCCGTTTCCAGAAAGTCATAGTAGAACCTACCACTGCTGAGGAAACACTCCAGATACTCAACAATGTGAAGGAACGCTACGAGGAGCACCATCATGTCGTCTACAGCGATGATGCCCTGCAGGCTTGCGTCAAATTGGCAGACCGCTACGTCACCGACCGTTTCTTCCCCGACAAAGCTATCGACATCATCGACGAGGTAGGTTCACACATTCATCACAGCCATTCCTCTGTTCCACAACCCATCCTCGACCTGCAGGAAGATATTGTGAAGGTGAAGGGATGCAAGCAGAAAGCAGTTGCGAACCAGAATTTTGAATTGGCTGCCAGCTACCGCGACCAACAGGCGCAGATGGAGAATCGTCTGGAGAGCATGAAGCTGATGTGGGAACGTGGCGAAGGCGAGGAGGTCCTGCCTGTAGACGAAATCGACGTGGCGCAGGTGGTGAGCCGTATGACGGGCGTACCCGTTGAACGCATGGAGGAAGCTGAGAGCAGTCGCCTGCGCAAGATGGGCACCACCCTCAAGAGTGCTGTCATCGCCCAGGACAAGGCCATCGACACTATGGTGAAAGCCATCCAGCGCAACCGTGTTGGGCTGAAAGAACCCAACCATCCCATTGGGGCCTTTATGTTCCTGGGACCTACTGGTGTGGGAAAAACTTATCTCGCCAAGAAGTTGGCAGAACAGATGTTTGGCTCTGCCGACGCCCTGATTCGCGTTGATATGAGCGAGTACTCTGAGAGTTTCAATACCTCTCGTCTTGTAGGTGCGCCTCCGGGATACGTAGGCTATGAGGAGGGCGGACAGCTCACCGAGAAGGTAAGACGCAAACCCTATTCCATCGTGCTGCTCGACGAGATAGAGAAGGCCAACGACAAGGTGTTCAACCTCCTGTTGCAGGTCTTGGACGAAGGCCGACTCACAGATGGCAACGGCCGTCTCATCGACTTCCGCAACACAGTCATCATCATGACCTCCAATGCGGGTACGCGCCAACTCAAGGAGTTTGGCCGTGGCGTGGGTTTCAATGCGGGCAGTGCTCATGGCAACCTGCTCGACGAAAAGGACAAGGAGTATGCACGCAGCATTATACAGAAGAGCCTGAGCAAGCAGTTCTCGCCTGAGTTCCTGAATCGTCTCGACGAGATCATCACCTTCGACCAGTTGGGCCTCGATGCCATCAAGCAGATCATCGATATTGAACTGAAGTCGCTCTTCAAGCGTGTGGAGGACATGGGGTACCACATCCGCATCACAGACAAAGCGAAGGAGTTTGTGGCCGTCAAGGGTTACGACGTGCAGTTTGGTGCCCGTCCTTTGAAGCGTGCCATCCAAACCTACATCGAAGATGGCGTTTGTGAACTGTTGCTGGGCGATTCGCTGACTGCGGGTGAAACTATCGTCATTGGCAAGAACCCCAACAAGGATGAGTTGACCTTCAATCCACAAAGTTAATATAGGTTAATGCGCAAAAACAATTTCATCGGTTGAAATTATTTCATTACCTTTGCAGTTGTTTTTAAAAAGCAAGCCATGATGGCTCAGTTGGTAGAGCAACGCATTCGTAATGCGTGGGTCGCGGGTTCGAGTCCCGCTCGTGGCTCATTCCTATTGTGCGAGATTAGCACATCGGTAGTGCACAGGCTTCCCAAGCCCGGGAGGCGGGTTCGACTCCCGTATCTCGCTCAAAGAATAAGGTGTTAGAAATCAGATTGTTATATGATTTTTAGCACCTTATTTTTTTTATTTTATTTTTAGTATACTTACACTAAATTTTCATGGTTTTCAAGTGTTTTGTGAGTAATATGTGAGTAAAATAGACAAACAAAGATGACGGTTTTTGCACCTATCATAAAATTATCCGAAAGAATTTTAGTAATTTTGCAGTCAAAAATGAGAAAGATGGAAAATAACGATATGAAATGGAAGACGCTCTCGCAACGCTATCTGATAGAGAAGCCCTGGCTCACGGCAAGGGTTGACAAGGTGGAGTTGCCGACAGGGGCTGTCATTGACGAGTATTATGTGTTGGAATATCCCGACTGGGTGAACACAATAGCCATCACGAAGGAAGGTAAGTTTGTTTTTGTGCGCCAGTACCGTTATGCCTTGGGCAAGACGGTGAACGAGTTGTGTGCGGGCGTTATAGAGAAAGGTGAGGAGCCTATGGCTGCTGCCAGAAGAGAGTTGATGGAGGAGACAGGATTTGGTGGTGGCAACTGGCAGGAATGGATGAATATTTCTGCCAACCCAAGCACGCATACCAATCTGACTCACTGCTTCTTGGCGACAGACGTTGAACTATTAAGTGAACAGCACTTAGATGAGGGTGAGGATGTGCAGGTGCGCATCTTTACACGCCAGGAAGTGGAAGATATGTTGCAGAAAGGCGAGGTATGGCAGAGTTTGATGGCAGCCCCTTTGTGGAAGTATTTTGCCCTTAATCAATAAGGCTGTCAAGAAGTTATGTTTATAGTCATTCTGTTTATCTTTTGGGGAATCCTGTCGGGAGTTCTCTGTCGCAAGCTGTCGACAGGAGCACGCATCTCACACACCGAAGTGGCTGCGCGATGGCAGGGCAGAATCGTCACCTGGCTCATCTGGCTGTTACTCTTCCTGTTGGGCATTGAGGTGGGAAGCAACGAGATGATTGTGCGCTCTCTGCCCACGCTTGGTGTAGAGGCGTTGTTGCTCTCTTCGGCTGCCACCTTGGGCTGTTGTGTCTTAGCCTGGATGCTTTGGAGAGTTTCGAAGAACAATACCGTGCAGGAGAATGCGAAGAAAGAAACTTCTGCCGAGAAAGAAGTGAATCCTGCCGAGAAAGAAGGCTTGCAAGGATCTTCTCTCATCCGTGGGCTGAGGGGGATGAAGGGAAGTCTCATTGTGGTGGGATTCTTCGTCATAGGCTTGCTGGGCGGAATAGAGAAGATGGTGCCTTCATGGCTTCTTGATGGAGACGTGAGTTTTGTGGCACTCTGTGGCTTGCTGCTCTTCGTGGGATTGGGCATCGGACTGAATCCGGAAATGAAGAAGGAGGTTCGTTCGTTGAGTCCTCGCATGGCATTGTTGCCTGTTGTCACGATAATAGGCTCGTGGTTGGGAGCGTTGCTGATATGGACAGTGCTTCACCGCACCCTGTCCGACTGCATGGCGATAAATAGTGGCTTCGCCTATTATTCGCTGTCGAGTATCTTCATCACCGAATATCGTGGTGCCGAATTGGGAACCATAGCCCTCTTGGCTAACATCATACGCGAGATGCTTACCCTGTTGGGTGCTCCGCTGATGGCCCGTTGGTTTGGTCCGCTGGCACCTATTTCTGCAGGAGGAGCCACCACGATGGACACCACCTTGCCCATTCTCTCGCAGACCGTGGGTCAGCGCTATATAGCTCTGAGCATCTATCATGGTTTTGTGGTCGACTTCACCGTGCCCTTCCTTGTCAGCTGGTGGTGTATGGTTTAATTTCAAAGAACTTGCGCAAATGGGGAAGTTAAAGAAGTTAAGTAAGAACAATTTATATAAGAAACATGATAAAAGCAGCATTATTTGATCTCGACGGAGTGGTGCTCGATACAGAAACCCAGTACTCCGTATTCTGGGGAATGATAGGTAAGGAATATCATCCAGAGTTGCCCGACTTCGCCCTTCGCATCAAGGGACAGACGCTGGTGCAAATCTACGATAAATATTTTTCCGATGATGCCGTCTTCGCCCATGTGGCAGACTATCAGGGCGTAGAAGCAGAGCAAGCCCGTATTACCCGCAGGCTCGATGAGTTTGAACTGCACATGAAGTACGACTATATCGTGGGCTTCGAAGCCTTTGTCGCCGATCTGCGAGAGCATGGCGTGAAATGTGCCGTGGTGACCAGCAGCAACATGGCAAAGATGCGCAGCGTGTACGAGCAGCATCCAGAGTTGGAGTCTTACTTCGATCGTGTGCTTACCAGCGAGGACTTTGCCCGCAGCAAGCCCGATCCCGACTGTTACCTCAAGGGTGCTGCCTGCTTTGGTGCGAAGCCAGAGGAGTGCGTAGGACTGGAAGACAGTTTCAACGGACTGCGTGCCGTGAGGGCATCGGGCGCATTCACCCTTGGACTTGCCACCACCAATTCGCGTGAAGCCATCGCTCCATTTTCCGATTATGTGATTGATGATTATCAGGACTTTGGCTATGAAGACCTGTGCAAGGTGGTAGACAAGAGGAGCAAAAAGTGAAAAAAAAGGCTTTTTTCTTTGTAGTGTGCCTAAATAGCTGTAACTTTGCACTTGATTTCAAAAACAGACAAAAAAATGGGATATTTATCGACTGACAAGAAGAAAATCACCACCAAGACCTTTGCTGAAATGAAGCAGGCTGGCGAGAAAGTTACTATGCTTACCGCTTACGATTTTACTACCGCAGGCATTATCGATTCAGCAGGAATCGACAGCATATTGATAGGCGACTCTGCCTCTAACGTCATGGCAGGCAATGCCAATACACTGCCCATCAGCGTAGACGAGATGATATATCATGCCCGCAGTGTGACACGTGCCGTCAACCATGCTCTCGTGGTATGCGACATGCCCTTTGGCAGTTATCAGATAAGCCGTGAGGAGGCGCTGCGCAATGCCTGCCGAATGATGAAGGAGACGGGTGTAGACGCACTGAAGTTGGAAGGTGGTATCGAAATCATCGACACCGTGAAGTCGCTCATCGATGCAGGTATTCCTGTACACGGACACTTGGGACTCACCCCACAGAGCGTCAACAAGTTTGGCGGTTATGGCATCCGTGCCAAGGAGGAAGCCGAGGCTGAGAAGTTGATCAGCGACGCCATCGCCCTCGACAAGGCTGGCTGCTTTGCCATCGTTTTGGAGAAAGTGCCAGCCAAGTTGGCTGCCGAGGTGACACGCCAGGTAAAGGCTGTAACTATAGGTATCGGTGCAGGCTCTGGTTGCGACGGACAGGTATTGGTTTATGCCGACGCCTTAGGAATGACTCAGGGTTTCAAGCCAAAGTTCTTGCGCCACTTCGCCCATGTGGGTGAGGAGATGACCAAGGGGGTACAATCGTATGTCGATGCAGTGAAGACAGGAGGCTATCCTTCTGCCGAGGAATCTTACTAAAATAAAGTATGGATACACAGAATACACCAGTACATCTGAAGTTATGGCATCGTGAGTTCTGGATGCTGGCTCTTGCCAATCTGCTGCTCATGATGTCGGCTTATGGCTTGCTGCCCACCTTGCCTTTCTATCTGTTGGGCAGAGGACTGGACGGCATGCAGACAGGACTGGTTATGGGAATATATGGAGCAGGACTCTTTGCCCTGGGCGGGTTCTGCTCTTATTATGTTCAGCGCTATCGTCGCAACCATGTATGCCAGTACTCCATCTTGGGCTTGGTGCTCTGTATGGGCATGGCTTATTATTTAGAGTTTGTGCTGGGAGTGGAGATGGAGTTCCGACTGTTGCTCTTGGTTCGTTTTGCCATCGGAGCCTTCTTGGGACTGGCAGCGATGGTACTGGGCAGTACGCTGGCGATAGACATCTGCGAGTCGTTTCAGCGCACGGCAGCCAATCACATCATAGCATGGTTTGGCCGACTGGCTTTGGCCATGGGACCTTTAGCTGCACTCATAGTCTACGGCTTCTGGGGCTATTGTTACATCCCCGTATTTTCGGGTGTGCTGGCACTTGCATCCTTTGTGCTGATAGCGATGGTGCGTTTTCCCTTCAAGGCCCCATCCGAGAAGATGCCACTGTTCAGTCTTGACCGCTTCTTCCTGCCGCAGGGCTTGCCTCTCTTTGTCAATCTGATACTCATCATGATGGTGGTTGGCGTGCTGTTGGCTCAGGTTCACAGTGTTACCTACTATGCTATGTTGTTGGCAGGATTGGCCATGGCAATAGTGGCTGAGCGTTTTGCCTTTGCCAATGCCGAACTGAAGAGTGAGGTGCTTACGGGTATCATCGTGCTGGCAGCGGCTGTGCTGATGGAGTTCACCCATCAGGCACGTGCACTCGATTACATGCAGCCAGCCATGATAGGCTTTGCCTCTGGCATCATCGGAAGCCGTTTTCTGCTTTTCTACCTCAAGCTGTCAAAACACTGTCAGCGAGGCACCAGCCAGAGTTCTTTCTTCCTGGCATGGGAGACGGGCATCAGTCTGGGCTTCCTCCTGAAGTTTGGCTTCCTCTCTTCCGACAGCAGCCGTGCGCCTTATGCGTGCTTGGGACTGCTGGTCATCAGCTTAGGGCTCTACAATTTCTTCGTACACCCCTGGTACATGAAACATCGCAACAGATAACTCCCCGAACTACTCATATATTTATATAATAGCAATTAATCAAAGCACTTAACCTATGAAAACTAAAACAAATCTCTTGGCAGCAGTATGTCTTGCATTCTGTTGCCTCACAGCGAACGCACGGCAGGTGAATTGCGGTTCGCATTCTCATTCCAAGGACGAAAATACCTGTCATCTGTCTTCTGCCGTAGAGCAGGAGAGGGTACGACTTCGCGACAGTATCCTTACTAACATTTCCGGTGCAAAAATAACAGAAAAGACTCTGCTTATCAGCCGGTTGGGAGCTAAGAACGATGGAAAGACTGACTGCCGGGCTGCCTTTGCCAAGGCCATTAGGAAGGCTTCTGCCATGAAGGGAGCAAAAATTGTGGTTCCCGCGGGGACCTATTATATTAAGGGACCTATCGTGCTGGCCAGCAATGTCTGTATCGAACTGCAGAAGGGCGCCACACTGAAGTTTGCCCCCGAGGAGAAGTATTATCCCGTGGTTAGCACCAGCTGGAAGGGAACTTTCCTCTATAACTATTCGCCCTTCATCTATGGTTATGGATGCCATGATGTAGCCATTATCGGCGAGGGAACCATCGACGGAAACGCCATGACGACTTTTGCCCAGTGGCGAACCAAGCAGAAACTTGACAAAGACTTGAGCCGCAAGATGAATCATGAGGAGGTGGCACTGAAGGACCGCCAGTTCGGTAAGGGTCACTGGTTGCGCCCACAGCTCTTGCAACTGTACAACTGTCAGGGCGTAACCATTGAGGGAGTAAAGATTACCAACTCTCCTTTCTGGTGTGTGCATCTGCTGAAGAGCGAGAATATCATCTGCCGCAATCTGCGTTATGATGCTAAACTTGTGAACAACGACGGAATAGACCCAGAGTGCTCGCGCAATGTACTGATAGAAGGCGTGGAGTTTAACAACGGCGACGACAACGTGGCGATCAAGAGCGGACGCGACAATGACGGCTGGAACGCCAAGATGCCTTCTGAGAACATCATTATCCGCAACTGCCATTTCAAGGGACTGCACGCTGTGGTGATAGGAAGCGAAATGTCGGCAGGTGTGAGAAACGTGATTGTAGAAGACTGCGACTATGCGGGCTATTGCAAGCGCGGCATCTTCATCAAGACCAATCCCGACCGCGGTGGTTTTGTAGAGAATGTGTATGTGAAGAACTGCAGTTTCGACGAGGTGGAAGACCTCTTTTATGTCACCAGTCGTTATGCTGGTGAAGGGCAGGACAATCATCACTTCTCTACCATCAGAAATATTTTCATCGACGGACTGAAGTGTAACAATGTGAAGCAAGCAGCCCTTGTGCTCCAAGGTACTGAGGCCAAGCCTGTCTTCAACATCATGTTCAACAATGTGGATGTAGCGAAGGCAAAGATAGGCCTTAGTTTCGAAAATGCCTTGGATGTCAACATAAGTTCCAGCCACATCGGTGGCAAAGTAGGTACGCCTACGACCGTAACTCCTCACGATAATCTTTTCGGAAAGGAGAAATAGAAATTTTAAGAAGATATTCTGTTAATATCCCTCAAATGTTTTGGCGTTTGAGGGATATTTTGTACATTTGCGATGTGAAATTTACAATTATTTTCAATTTTCCAATACGAACCAGAATAAAGTAGAAGATTATGCAAGATTTTAAATCATTGGCAGGCGAGCGATTCTCCGCCCGCAAGTTTACGGCAGAACCTGTTAGCAAGGAAGATCTGGAGTATATAATGGAGTGCGTACGACTGGCTCCTTCAGCATGCAACCGCCAGCCCTGGAAATGGCTCATCGTACGTTCGGAACAAGCAATGAAAAAATTGCAGGAATGCTACGACAGAGAGTGGTTCAAGACGACTCCTATGTATATCGTCGGTATGAAGAACACCGAGGACAACTGGGTGCGAAAGTACGACAACAAACCTCATGGTGACATTGATGTGGCGATTGCTGCCGAGCATCTTTGCCTGGCTGCCACAGAACGCGGATTGGGTACCTGCTGGGTATGTGCCTATGACAGCAACAAGATGAAGGAACTCTTCCCACGCGAGGGCTACGAGGCTGTGGTGATCATTCCTCTCGGCCATATGGCAGAAGACTGTCCGCATAATCCTAAGAATCGCAAAGCCATGGACGAAATCATAGAGGAAATCTGAGTTGGGAAGACAAAGTATCAGCCAGGTAAAGTCGTGGCTGTGGGTTATAAGAATGGCAAGCGTGTGTTGGTAGAAACAGTGGAAACCACCAAACCAGTCTATAAACTTGTCTTGAGCACCGAACGTCAGACTATCAAGGCAGATTGTCAGGATTTGGCAATCTACAGTTGACTTGCAATGCAGACCGCTTGAAAGATGGAAAAATTTCAGTTATAGCAGAATAGATATTTTGTGCCACTTTGCGCCACTTACGCCAATGCGCCAAGTGGCACAAATATAGAAAATATAGAAAAAAAACAGTATTTATGTTACTTTTGGTACTGAAATGCCACATGGCACTTTGGCACAAGTGGCACAAACTTCATATATGAAAGGAGAGTTCCTATATCAGTTATTTATCATAATGTCCATTAATCTCTAAAAAAGAGAACTAAGAAATTAGGAATAAAAGATATATATTTATTATACGAGAACACATAAGAAAATAGAAAAAACAGCAAGGAATAAACTTACTTGCCTGATTCATTTCGAATAGTTTAGTTTTGTTATAAGCTTTTTTTATTTTTGTAAGCGAAAAAAATAAAATTAATTTTGCTTTATGTATGAATTATCGTATCTTTGCAAAAGATAAGCTGCGCTCGGCAGATATTCAAGCAAGCTTGATGTTCTCTGCAATTTTACAGCATAAACACTAAACAGAAATAAGTATATGATTACATTTCCTTGCGCCAAGATAAATCTTGGACTTAATATCGTAAGTAAGCGTCCGGATGGTTATCATAATCTTGAAACCGTCTTTTATCCCATACCTCTTACTGATGCACTTGAAATCAAGTACATGGATGAGAAATTTCCAAGTGAGTCACCCTGTGACCTTAAAATCACAGGAAATGATATCGACTGTAATGAAGAAGACAACCTTGTGATAAAAGCTTATCAGCTCTTGGCTGCCGACTTTCAGTTGCCTCGTGTTCATGCACATCTCGTGAAGCGCATTCCCACACAGGCTGGTTTGGGAGGCGGTTCTTCCGATGCAGCCTATATGATTCGCCTTTTGGATGAGCGTTTCCGACTGAATATTGGTATACCTGAGATGGAACGTTATGCAGCCAAATTAGGTGCTGACTGTGCTTTTTTCATCACCGCTGACCCTTCTTATGCCGAAGGAATTGGTGATGTACTGATGCCTGTCGATGTGCCTGGCGCTGGTCTTGGCGGTTACTATCTGGCTGTGGTAAAGCCCTCAGTAGCAGTAAGTACGCGTGACGCGTATGCAGCCATTGTACCAAAGACTCCGGCAAAGTGCTGCAGAGATATTGTCAGACAGCCTATCGAGACGTGGAAAGATGAGCTGGTAAACGACTTTGAGGCTCCTATCTTTGCTATGCATCCTGAGTTGGCTGCCATCAAACAGAGCCTGTATGATGCTGGCGCTGTGTATGCTGCCATGAGCGGAAGCGGAAGTGCCCTCTTTGGTATTTTCCGTGAACAACCCACAGGCTTGGAGAAAGAATTCGAAGGTATGTTCTGCCAGGTGATGAAGCTGTAATTCCAGTTTCCCTATGGTAGGAGAAAGCCCCCTACTCTTTCAAGCTTGATAAATTTCTCTATTTAATAAAAACAAGAAATTATTTGTTAATCAGATAGTTATGAATGAACAGACACATCAAAAACTGATGGAGATAAAGCGATCTTTCAGGTTGCTTATGAGTGGCCCCACCTCACAGTCGATGCGCGATAAAGGCATAGAATATAAGATCAACTGGGGTGTTCCCTTTGTAGAACTCAAGAAGATGGCGACGGAATATGGCAAGGATTATGATCTGGCTATAGAGTTGTGGAAGGAAAACATCCGTGAATGCAAGATATTGGCTACACTTATCATGCCTGCAGAACAGATGCTCCCTGAAATTGCAGATTTATGGATGGAACAGGTTGCTGGGCAGGAAATGGCGGAAATGCTGGCATTCAATCTGTTGCAGTATGTCGACTATGCGCCTGTAATAGCCTATCAGTGGATAGCCTCAGACAAGCCTCTCTACGTGATTGCCGGTTACCATATTCTTGCGCGCCTGTTTGCTGCCAAACGAGAGGCCAACGAACGGGGCATCAACGAGTTTCTCGACCAGGCAGCCATAGCGCTGCAAGGTGACAACATGGGTGTAAAACATGCAGCAGCCAACTGTGTGATGCGCTTTGCCGACATGGATGAAAGCTATGACACCATCGCTCAGAATGCGTTGAAAGGTATCTTATTCTGATTATTATAGATCTATATCTTTCGCTCAGAGAATCGTGGGAGCGAAAGCGGGAAAATTATCTTTCGCTCAGAGAATCGTGGGAGCGAAAACGGGAAAATTATTTTTCGCTCCCATAAACATCATACTTACAGGTAGGAAACATCACACTTAGATGGAGAAAGTGGCAGGCTTATGGACTCAACATCATCTTAATGCTCTTTCTGATTCAAGAAGAAGCGTTTGTATTCATTCTCAAAGTTGGGAGTAAAGATATTCTTTCCGATATTCTCGCTGATCTCCTCTTTGCTCCAGAAGCGTCCGCCTGCCAACTCATCCTTGTCAGGACAAACCGGTCCGTCGTAGACGCAGCGATGAACGTAAACCAGTTCTTTCTCCTTCAGGCTTTCGAATACATAATGTCCCATACTGACGGGCTCATAGTCGGTCATTCCCAACTCCTCTCTCACTTCTCTGCGAAGCGCTATTTCTATGCTCTCGCCCAGGTCGACATGTCCTCCACATGCAGTGTCCCATTTGTCGGGCTGGATGTCCTTCCAGGCAGGACGATGCTGCAGGTAGAGTTCTCCCCTGCTGTTGAATACATGCAGATGGACCACAGGGTGCAGTATTTTGCATCCATCATGAGCATGTCCGCGACTGATGGCACCGAGGATGTTTCCCTGTTCGTCGACGATGGGAAACTGCTCTTCCTCGTTGTCGTGATGCTGATTGATTACTTTAGATTCTGTCACAACTAAAAAGTTTATGAATGTTGTTATTGTTTCATTATAATGTTCCATACTCTTCAGAGTATCGCAGCATCTGCTCTGTGTAGCTCTCAGTGTAGTCTAAAAGCACATCTACAGGATTGCCTTGGTCGTCATGAAGGATCGTCATCTTCGGATTGATGAATCCCTTATAGGGCACCAGGTTAAGCAACTCGTATCGCTGTCTGATTTCGTGATGCAGCTTTGGGTCGATGTTGACAGCATACTCTTCCACGAGACTGCGAGCAGCCTCGAAGTCACCCTCGCTCTTGATGCGCTGAATTTCGGCAAGCAGTGTTCCGAAAGCATTCCTCAGTGCGGCATAATCAGTGATCTGCACATAGGTCTTGCCCTCACGCTGAACGAGCGATACAGCTCCTTGTGAATGATGAAGAGTCCACCAGGCGATGAGTGCTCGGTTGCGCATGTGAGCCTCCTCTATCTTGTCGCCTTCCTTGATGCGGATGGTTTGAGTGAGCAGACCGTTCATCAGATATGTATAATATTGTGC
Source organism: Segatella intestinalis (assembly GCF_029348455.1). NCBI lineage: Bacteria > Pseudomonadati > Bacteroidota > Bacteroidia > Bacteroidales > Prevotellaceae > Segatella > Segatella intestinalis. The sequence goes on along the minus strand of NZ_JARJVV010000024.1, from coordinate 7,688 downwards.
CTTGTAGGCTTCTGCGTCGGGAAGGAGTCCCAGTTCCACCAGCTTCACATCGGCCATATAATACAAGCCGAAAAGGTCGGCACGTGCTTCCTCGATGGTATTGCCGTAAGCCTTGAGGGCATCAGGGTCGGTTCCTGGCAGCAGTTGACCGCTGCCGTGTCCCAAGCATTCATGCAGGTCGGTATGCAAGTCGTCCGTCAGGTCGGAATACTTCTCTATCATGGCGAGAGTATCCTTGTCGATGACAAACTCCTCGTCGAATCCGTTGCCATGAGCAGCCTTATTGTACGCCTCGGTCAAATTTCCTATCGTGACACTCTTTGATCCATAGGTCTGTCTTATCCAGTTGGCATTGGGCAGGTTGATGCCTATTGCCGAGGCTGGATATTCATCACCTCCGAGCATGGCTGCACAGATGACGTTGGCAGTGACGCCCTTTACCACAGGCTTGCGGAAGCGTGGGTCAACAGGCGAATGGTCTTCAAACCACTGGGCATAGCTGCTGATGGTCTGGGTTCGCTTTGTGGCCTCGAGGTCTTTGTATTCAACGATTCCCTCCCAGGTACCCTTCAGTGCCAGTGGGTCGCCATACACCTCAATGAAGCCGTTGACGAAGTCGACCATACCCTCCTGCTGTTCTACCCAGGCTATGCTGTAGCGATCGAAAACAGCCAAGTCGCCCGTATGGTAGTATTTCAGCAGCAGGTCGATGACATGACGTTGCTGTTCGTTCTCGGCATACTTCTGAGCCTTGCGGAGCCATGAAGATATTTCGCGGATGGCCTCACCATACATGCCGTTCTCAGCCCACACCAGCTCTATCATCTCGCCATTGCGCTTGGTGAGCTTGGAGTTTAGTCCGTACGAGGGAGCCTCTTCGTTGCCCTTTTCCTTCATTTTGGCATAGAATCGCTCCACCTCAGCCTGCGTCACATTCTCATAGAAGTTGCAAGCCGATGTCTTCACCAAGTCTTCGCCGTCAGTCTGGTTGACACGTTTGGGCAATACCGAGTCGTCAAAGATCACCGGTACGAGCTCGTCGAGCAGGTCTTCCTTAGTCTCTCCTCTCTTCAGTGGCAGCAGTTTTTCGTCCATGCCGTCGATGAGTTGATAGAAGTACTCCTCGCTGAAGTCGGGCTTCATCTTCTCACAACCATAGTGGTGATAGATGCCGCTTGAGAACCATACTCTCTTGAGATAGACAACGATTTTCTGGAACTCGTCACTCTCAGCCTCCTCGCGAACCTTATAATATAGGTATAAGGCCTCGAGGGTTTTGCGTATGCGCAGGTTGTACTTACCCTGCTGGTCGAAGGTGATGTCGCGTCCCATCAGAGTGGCTTTGGCCAGACAGAAGATGTACAGTTTCTGAGAGAGCGAAAGGCTCTCGAAACCATTCAGGCGATAGCGCAGCATTTGCAGGTCGGCAAAGCGCTCGTCACTATACTTAAACTGATTGTCGTGCATGATGTGATGTTGATGTTCTTATTTTTTCTTCTTATCTTTCTTCAGTTCTGGGTGTAGATGAAGGTATTCCATGCGGAAGTCGCGTGGAGTGGTGCCATTCTGTTTATAGAAAGCTGAATAGAAACTCTGACGGTTGGCAAATCCCACCATGGAAGCAACATCCTCCATGTTGAGTTTCAGGTAGCGGCGGTCGATGAGTATCGACATGGCCTCATCGATTCGGTACTTGTTGATGAGTGTGGCATAGTTCATGTGGAACTTCACATTGCATACAGCCGACACATATCGGCTGTTGGTGTTCAGGTCCTGTGCCAGTTTCTTGGCCGAATAGTCCTTGTCCATAAACTTCCTCTGGATGAGCAGAATGTTCAGTATCTTGGTGTGCAATTCATCCAGTATATCGGGATTGATGCTTTCCTGATAGCTTGCTCCCGACTCTTTGTATTCTCTGATATTATATTTTGCCATATTTGTTTTGTATGTTTATTCATCATTAGTCTGTACGATAAAAACCATGGATTTCACCCTTAGTGACCCGTTGTTTTGTAACGTACGTACGAAAGTTTTACATTTAGGCTTGCAAAAATAATGAATTTATCCCATTTTATCAAATATCTTGCTTATTTTTTATAAAAAAATCATTACCTTTGCCAGAAATTATCATAAAAATGCAAATAAGCGACCTATTGAGAAACTACTACGGATATGATTTCTTCCGACCCAACCAGGAAGCAATCATCCGTGAGGTGATGCAGGGCAACGACTGTCTTGTGCTGATGCCGACAGGTGGAGGCAAGAGTATCTGCTATCAGATTCCTGCCCTTGCCTTGCCGGGAACGGCTGTCGTTGTCTCGCCGCTTATCAGTTTGATGCACGACCAGGTGGAAACGCTCAAGGCCAACGGTATCGCTGCCGCCGAACTGAACAGCAACAACGACTCCACCGACGAGATGATCATACGCCGCAGATGTATGTCGGGTGACCTGAAACTGATTTATGTCTCGCCCGAAAAACTGATCAGTGAGATACCTTTCCTGTTCAGCAACATCAAGATCTCGCTATTTGCCATCGATGAGGCCCACTGCATCAGCCAATGGGGACACGATTTCAGACCCGAGTACTCGCAGTTGGGAACCATCAGAGAGCATTTCGCCCATGTGCCCATCATTGCCCTTACAGCCACTGCCGACAAGATAACACGACAGGACATCGTGAAGCAACTGCACCTGAATGGCAAGACATTCGTCAGCAGTTTCGACCGTCCCAACCTGAGTCTTTCGGTGAAACGCGGCGGAACCAAACAGGAGAAACTGCATTATATCTATAGATTTATCAACGGCCATCCTGGCGATGCAGGCATCATCTATTGTCTTTCGCGCAAGAATACTGAGATGGTGGCGATGGAGCTAAAGAAGAAAGGTATCAATGCCGCGGCTTATCATGCAGGTCTGAGCACTGAGGAAAGGGCTTCGGTGCAGGAACGATTCAAGATGGACCAGGTGCAGGTGGTATGCGCCACCATAGCCTTCGGCATGGGTATAGACAAGGGAAATGTGAGATGGGTCATCCACTACAACCTCCCCAAGAGCATTGAGAGTTTCTATCAGGAGATAGGCCGAGCCGGACGGGATGGGGCTCCTGCCGACACGGTATTGTTCTACTCGATGGCAGACGTCATCCAACTGCGTTCCTTTGCGGAGGAAAGCGGACAGAAAGAGGTGAACATGGAGAAACTGAAGCGTATGCAGGAATATGCCGAGTCGAGGGTATGCAGACGAAGAATCCTGCTCAACTACTTCGGCGAGGAAGCCACCCACGACTGCGGACATTGCGATGTGTGTGCCCATCCGCCACAGACCTTCGACGGAACAGTGCTGGTGCAGAAAGCCCTCAGTGCTGTGGTGCGTGCCGGCGAGAAGATACATATCGGTACCTGCATAGATATCTTGCGTGGAACACACTCGCCTGCTGTCGTGAAGAACCACTATGATGCCCTGAAGACCTTCGGTGCAGGAAGAGACCATCTCGCACGCGACTGGCAGGACTATCTGTTGCAAATGTTGCAGATGGGATTCTTCGAGGTGGCTTACAACGAGCATGGAGCGATGAAGGTTACTTCTCAGGGATGGCGTGTACTGAAGGGTGAGATGCCCGTGCAGTTGGTACTACTGCAGAAAAAGACTGACGAGATACCCGTGGTCCATGCACGAAAGGTGTCGTCGAAGAAGCCGAAGGCTGCAGAAGGGTCGCTCTTTGAAAGATTGCGGCAACTTCGCAAACGGCTTGCCGACGAACAGGGCTATCCTCCTTACATCGTGCTCTCCGACCAGTCGCTGCACGAACTTGCTTCCGTCAAGCCGCGCACCATGGAGCAATTTGGAATGATCCATGGTATCGGCGAGTACAAACGTAAGAAATATGGCGAGATCTTCCTGAAGGAAATCAGAAAGGTAGACAGACAGGAAGGAGAAATGTTCTGAACCCAAAGACAGTTGAAGAATTTTAAAACATAAAGATATACGATTATGAAGTTTATAGGAATCATTCCAGCCCGCTACGCTTCTACGCGTTTCCCGGGCAAACCATTGGCCCTGCTGGGTGGCAAACCAGTCATTCAGCATGTTTACGAGAAGGTGGCTGCCGTGCTCGAGGCTGCTTATGTCGCCACTGACGACGAGCGCATCTATGATGTTGTGAAATCGTTTAGCGGTCAGGTAGTGATGACACGCACCGACCACAAGAGCGGTACCGACCGTATAGAGGAAGCTATCGAAAAGATAGGAGGCGAATGGGACGTGGTGGTAAACGTTCAGGGCGATGAGCCCTTTGTGGCAAAGAGCCAGCTCGACACCATCTGCCATTGTTTTGACGATCCTACCACACAGATAGCCACACTCGGAAAACCTTTCGAGAGTATGGAGGCTGTACAGAATCCCAACAGTCCGAAAATCGTAGTCGACAATATGGGCTTCGCCATGTATTTCTCGCGCAGTGTCATTCCTTATGTACGAGGAAAAGAAAAGTCTTCCTGGCTCACTCACTACCCTTTCCTGAAGCATCTTGGCATTTATGCCTATCGCAAGGACGTACTGCGTCAGATTACCCAACTGCCACAAAGCTCGCTTGAGATAGCCGAAAGTCTGGAACAGTTGCGGTGGTTGCAGAATGGCTTCAAGATAAAGGTGGGAACCACTGATGTTGAGACCGTTGGCATTGATACACCACAGGACCTTGAGCGTGCTGAGGAATTCTTGAAAACACAGCTTCTCTAACGTCTGAACCCAGCGAAAGTTATTAGTAAATGAATATATCTCGTTTCGAACATAATGTAGAGCAGTTTATTGCCCGGCATCAGTTGCTGGACAAGGACAAACCATGCCTTATAGCCTTGTCGGGAGGTGCCGACAGCGTATCGCTGTTGTTGGCGCTTCTCCATCTGGGCTATAAGACAGAGGCCTGTCATTGCAACTTCCACCTTCGTGGCAGCGAGTCGGTACGCGATGAGCAGTTCTGCGTCTCACTCTGCGAACGTCTTGGCGTGCCCCTACATCGCATACACTTCGATACAGAACAGTATGCCTCGCTCCATAAGGTAAGCATCGAGATGGCGGCTCGCGAACTGCGTTATCGCTATTTCGAGCAGCTCATCCAGGACTTGGAGGCGCAGGGTGTCTGTGTGGCTCATCATCGCGACGACAGCGTGGAGACGCTCCTCATCAACCTGATAAGGGGCACGGGCATCAACGGACTGACAGGCATCGCTCCTCGAAACGGACACGTACTGCGTCCGCTGCTCGATGTGAGCCGTGAGGATATTCTGGAGTATCTGTCTCTGCAGCAACAAGACTATGTGACAGACAGTACCAACCTGGTCCCCGATGTGGTGCGCAACAAGATCAGACTGCAGGTTCTGCCCCTGCTTCGCACCATCAATCCTTCGGTTTCCGACAGCATTGCCACTACGGCAACCCATCTGGCTGAAGCCAACAAGATGCTCATTGCAACCTTGTCGGACAGCCGTCTTACCCAGACCGACAGCAAGGGTATCACAGCCATTAGCAAGGAGGAATTGCTGTCGAAGGCAAGTCCTGAGTTTGTGCTCCACGCCCTGCTCTCTCCATATCACTTCCAGGGAACCTCTATCTTGGAAATCCTTAACAGTATAGATGCCGTAGGCAAAAGATGGCAATCGTCTACACATCAGGTGGTTATCGATCGTAATCATATTCTCGTCAAAGCCTTGGAGAAGGGCAAGCAGTCTTGTGCTCTCAAGATACCGGAAACGGGTAAATACAGTTGTGCAGAAGGACAACATATCAAGGTGGAAAGCCATGCCAAAACTCCAGACTTCTGTCCGAGCAGGAAACCGATGGTGGCAACCCTTGATGCCGACAAAGTAGAGTTTCCTCTCACCTTAAGAAGGACCATCCCTGGCGACCGTTTCCGCCCTTTCGGTATGAAAGGAAGCAAACTGGTAAGCGACTTCTTAACAGACATCAAGTGCAATGCCTTCGAGAAGGAAGAACAGTTGGTGGTAGAGGATGCCAGTCAGCGCATCGTATGGTTGATAGGCAGAAGAACCGCTGATGACTTCCGCATTGATGACTCCACAAACCAGATACTACAAATAGAATATATATCAACATGAATTTCATCAATAATCACTTCGTCAGCATTAGCCTTTTGCTGTGCATTGTGGTGCTCTTGTTTCACATACGTGATCTTCGCCATAAGCTCAGACGTTTGTCTGCGATTGTGAGGCGACTCCACCTTCAGGAACGTACGCTCCTGTCGGAACTGGAAAACAAACCGCAGACCAAACTCAGCAAGGAGGAAAGCCTCTTTGTACGTATCTGTCAGTTGATGGATGAAGATAAGCCTTATGCCAGTCCCGACTTTAAGCCCGAAGATCTTGCTGCGAGCTTAGGTACCAACCGCACTTATCTGGCCAATGCCATCAAGCGTTATGGAGGCGGACTCACCATTAGCCAGTTTATCACGCGTTATCGACTGCGCTATGCCTCACAATTGCTCGAAAGAACCGACCTCGACCTGAGTGTCAATGACGTATCACAGATGGCGGGCTTCTCGTCGCGCTCTACTTTCAACAGACAGTTTGCCCTCTTCTTCAATGACACACCGTCAGACTATAAGGACATGCTGTCGCGCCAACGGGCAGGCGAGACACCCTCCAAATGAGAGAAAACTTTAGAAAAATAAGAGAGAGAAGAGAATCCCGAGAGATAAGCCACGTTTTCGAGTTTGTCCTTGGGATTCTTCCGCATCAGTTCCTTGGCCTTCGACACACGCAAGCCCGAAACCCACTCGCTGAAGTTCACGCCATGAGTCTCCTTGAGAAAGCGTGAGAGATAGGTGTGGTTGGTTCCCACATAGGTGGAAAGAGAATCGAGGGTAAGGTTGGGCTCGGTATATTTCTCACGGGCAACCCAGACTTTCAGTTTGCTCTCCAACAGGTGATACACCACTTTGCTGTGGGTTATTTCAGGCTGACAGACGGACTTCTCCTGTTCTTCCCATTCCATATAGGCTTTTTCTATGTCGCCATAGGGCTGACAGTGATTCAGGAAACTGATGACAACGAAGAAATTGAAGACCAAAGCATAGCATTGGAAAAAGAAGTTGAACCATATTCCCTGGAAAATAGAAATAAATGCCAGCAGGCCATATACCACCATAAGTAAGATGAGTCGGTTGGTCCATGCCACAAATCTGCGTTTATCGTCAGCGAAATAGTTAGCCATCACCTTGTCGTTGTGCAGGTAAAGTTTGCGGAACTTATAAAGGAAACTTACGATGTATTCGATAAGCAGGAACGAGATGAGTGCTGCAATTCCCCATCTTATCTTCTCGAACAGTGGCAACATTGACAAGGCGCTTATCGCTATGACTCCCACCCATCTGAAGGCATCCGTCAACAGCCGGCGACGGGTAAGATAGTGATGGTCCAAAAGATTGCAGAGCGCATAGTTGAATATAATGTAGAGCAGATAAATGGCGATGATTTCGTTGTAAATATCCAACACATCGGGCTTGGTAAACCTATCATCGAAAGTGATGCCCCAAAACATAATGTTGAGGCTCATGATTCCTAAGACATCACCAAATTTTTGAGAGCTTTTTTGTGTTAAAATAAGCAAAATAGCCCCCAGAAAGCATATAGGCATACCTACCCCTGTAGCAGAAGAAGACAATTTTTGACT